>NZ_CP086612.1 GCF_020883495.1 Shinella zoogloeoides
GTGAGCAAAGCTGTTGCCATATCCCGAAATGATCGTCCCTCGGTAGATGTCACTATTGGTGATCACGCTGAACAGCTGAGCTCTCAGCTCCAGGCTATGAGCGAAGCCCTGTTCCCTCCGACGTCGCACAAGAGTTTGCGCAAATTCACGTCGGGTGAAGCGGCGCGCCTAATGAAAATATCTGATTCGACCCTTCGAAAGATGACTCTGGCGGGTGAAGGTCCTCAACCCGAACTCGCCAGCAACGGAAGGCGCTTCTACACACTCGGTCAGATTAACGAAATCCGGCATATGCTGGCAGGCTCTGCCCGCGGACGCGAGAGTATCGAGTTTGTGCCCCATCGGCGCGGCTCGGAACACTTGCAGGTCATTGCGGTGACCAATTTTAAAGGCGGCTCCGGCAAGACAACAACGTCAGCCCATCTTGCTCAGTATCTTGCATTGCAGGGCTACAGGGTACTTGCTGTAGACCTCGATCCGCAGGCCAGCCTATCGGCACTCCTCGGCGTTCTCCCGGAGACGGATGTAGGTGCCAACGAGACACTGTACGCGGCAATCCGGTACGACGACTCTAGGCGGCCGCTCAAAGAGGTGATCCGCTCAACGTACTTCGATGGCCTGCATCTCGTCCCGGGAAACCTCGAGCTTATGGAGTTCGAGCACACAACCCCAAAGGCCTTGACTGACCGTGGTTCGAGAGATGGGCTTTTCTTCACGCGTGTCGCCCAAGCATTTGACGAAGTCGCTGACGACTATGACGTCGTTGTCATCGACTGCCCTCCCCAGCTCGGTTTCCTGACACTCAGTGGTCTGTGCGCCGCGACATCAATGGTCATTACGGTGCACCCGCAGATGCTCGATATCGCGTCCATGAGCCAGTTTCTGCTTATGACTCGCGATCTTCTCGGTGTCGTGAAGGAGGCCGGAGGGAATCTACAGTATGATTTCATCCGCTATCTGCTGACCCGGTTCGAACCCCAGGATGCCCCGCAGACGAAGGTCGCGGCGCTGCTGAGGAACATGTTCGATGATCACGTCCTGACTAATCCGATGGTGAAGTCTGCGGCGGTTTCCGACGCCGGCCTTACGAAACAGACGCTCTATGAAATCGGGCGAGAGAATTTGACTCGTTCGACATACGACCGGGCGATGGAAGCTTTGGACGCGGTGAACGCCGAAATCGAAGGATTGATCAAGGCTGCCTGGGGACGCTCATGATTGGAGTATTGCAGGATCCCTACATACTGTTGGGAGCTCCCAACAGACTCCACCAGAGCCGATTTCTGTTTTCGTTGCAGGGGTCGTATCCAACAAATTTGACCCAAAAGGTTGGGGGAAGCCGCCGCCCAAGCTGCTTTAGCCGCAGCTTGTTGGGAGCTCCCAACAGGCCGCCTTCCGCCGGATGCGGTGCTTCGAAACTAGCTTGCGGAGATCAACGCCATGAGCCGTAAGGACGCAATCGACTCATTGTTCCTCAAGAAGCCGGTTGTGAGCGAAAAAGCTGCAACGGACAAGTCAGCTGCCCGTGTGCGCACTGGCGCAATCTCCGCGATGGGCTCGTCACTGCAAGAGATGGCGGAGGGAGCGAAAACCGCAGCTCGACTTCAGGATCAGTTGGCTTCGGGCGAGGCGGTCGTTTCCTTGGATCCGTCGATGATTGAAGGATCGACGATTGCCGATCGATTGCCGACCGCTATTGACCCAAAATTCGATCAGCTCAAGGCAAGCATCGCTGAAAACGGACAGCAAGTCCCGATCCTCGTTCGACCTCATCCGGAAAAGACTGGCCGGTATCAAATTGCATACGGACGTCGGCGGCTACGGGCTGCCATAGATCTGGGTCGAGAGGTGTCGGCGATCGTCCGAAGTCTGACCGATCGTGAGCTAGTGGTGGCTCAAGGACGAGAGAATCTTGATCGCGCCGACCTTTCATTCATTGAGAAAGCGCTCTTTGCGCTCCGGCTCGAGGATGCGGGTTTTGATCGCGCAACCATTACTGCTGCCCTATCGACCGACAAGTCTGACCTAAGCCGCTATATCGCCGTCGCGCGGAGCATTCCAGAGAAGCTTGCTATCCAGATTGGCCCAGCCGCGAAAGCGGGTAGATCGCGCTGGGCAGCGCTTGCTGAAAGCCTCGGGAAACCAAAGGTCATGGACGCTGTTGAGGCGATTCTGGGGTCTGAACGGTTCTTGGCCGCGGATAGCGACGCTCGTTTCGCTCTCATCTTCGATGTTGCATCGAAGCGGCCGGCCAAGCCTTCCAGGAAAGTAAAAAACTGGAGCACGCCGAAGGGGAAAAAGGCGGCGCGCATCCAGCTAGAGACCGGGAAGACAGCATTAATTTTTGACGAGAAACTGGTGCCATCTTTCGGAGAGTATGTCGCGGACCAGTTGGATCGTTTGTATGTCCAATTTCTTGAAACGAATGAAGGAGAGAAAGCCGACCGAGGGTGAGATTTGCATCAATTCCGAGCCGCGCTCGGTAGAGATGAAAAGCCACGAACCGCAAAAGAAAAAGGCCACCGAAACAAATTCCGGAAGCCCTTCTCTGTAGTGTCGCAACTAAGAGAATCGCATTTCCGAGAATCACCGTCAAGAGTCTTCTGAGGCTCAACGCCCTTTCGGCGGGCAGATTTCTTTTGCCTAACAAAAGGTAAAAGGAAATGCAGACGCATATCTCGACGACGCCCTTCGGGCGGCGGGCGATGACGCTCGGCCATATCGCAAGTCAAATGACTGCAAAGGCTGTCTCACCTGAAGCTGCCGCCCACAAGTGGCAGGTCTTTCAGCATATCCGCGAAGCACGGGAACTGATCGGTGCTACGGATCGGTCACTCTCGATTCTCAACGCATTGCTGTCGTTTCACCCGGAGACATCCTTGAGCGGCGACGCAGAACTTGTCGTCTGGCCGTCCAACGAGCAGCTCGCTGCGCGCGCAAATGGCATGCCGGCGACGACCCTCAGACGGCATATTGCGGTGCTCGTGGACTGCGGCCTCATCATCCGCCGAGACAGCCCCAACGGCAAACGCTTCGCTCGCAAGGGCAGGGGAGGGGAAATCGAACAGGCCTACGGCTTCGACTTGTCACCAATCGTGGCGCGCGCAGACGAGTTTCGAGACCTGGTTGAAGCGCTACAGGCTGAGAAAAAGGCGTTTCGGGTTGCGAAGGAGCGTCTTACGTTGCTCCGGCGCGATATCGTCAAGATGATCGAAACCGGCATCGAGGAGAACGTTCCTGGGAACTGGGGCAGGATCACGCAGACCTACCAGGCGATCATTGCCAGGCTTCCACGTTCGGCTCCCCGCCAGCTTGTAGAGTGCATTGCCCAGGAACTTCACGAACTTTGCGTCGATATCCGTGACGTATTGGAATCATGTGCAAAAACAAAGATTCCGGACGCCAATGAGTCCCATTTTGGCCGTCACATACAGAATTCAAAACCAGACTCTAATTTTGAATCTGAATACGGCTTAGGAAAAAGAAAAGAAGCGAGCGGCAGCGTCGCGGAAACCGACAACCTGCGGAGCTTGCCGAAACGGGAGCTACCATTGGGGATCGTGTTGGATGCCTGCCCGCAAATTCGGGAACTGGCGCAGGGAGGGGTAATCCGGCACTGGCGCGACTTACTGGCGACGGCGGAGCTCGCCCGGCCAATGCTGGGAATCAGCCCGAGCGCTTGGCGGGAAGCCCGCGAAGCCATGGGCGAGCAGCATGCGGCGATTACGCTTGCCGCGATCTACCAAAAGGCCAGCCAGATTAACAACGCCGGCGGTTATCTGCGCAGCCTGACGGATCGAGCCAAGGAGGGGCAGTTCTCGACGTGGCCGATGGTCATGGCATTGCTCCGAGCAAAGCTCGACGCGCAGAGGTCCGTTGAATTCCAGGATGGTGCTCAATCGGATGGTGGGGCTGAAGCTGGAGATCGCCTGCAGGTCTCGGATTCGCTGCTGAAGAGCCTGCAGCGGCCGAAATCGCGATGACTGTCGCGATGCTATCCGGCGAGAGGAGCGGCTGTGTCGCTGGCACTGGCGATCAATCCCGATCGGCGGGCACGGTCGATGAGGTTCCTCACAGAAGAGGGCGACCATTTGGACCCACCGCGTGGAGTGCGCTCGTGCAGCCGTTCGAGTTGGGTCGCGATTTCGCGAAGCGTCAGGTTCGGGTTCGACGAATGGATACCGGCGACCAGCGTCATCAACCGATCCTCGGGCAGCCGGGGAGGGGATTTGCGAAGCAATGCCGCATCGGCCATCCGCTCCGCGACCATCCATTTCACGGCGCGGCGAAGACGCTCCGGCGTCCAGTCGAGGTCGCGTTGGTTCAATACGCGGGCGATGTCGTCCCAGGTGTGATCCTGGCCGCATGCGCCGAACGGTCGGAAGCCATTGATTGGCCGTTGCCTGTACGCGTTCTCCGTAAGCTGCTCTTTGTGCCGCGGTCATCTTAGCCAGCGCCTCGGGACGCCGTTCCCGGATGCCGGGATTACCGGGCAGCTTTCCCTTGGATTTGGCCGCCTTGATACCTGCCTTCGTTCGTTCAGAGATCAGCGCGCGTTCGAGCTGCGCCACGGCGCCGAGCACCTGGAGCGAAAACATTCCCTGCGGCGTCGACGTGTCGATTGGATCGCGGAGCGACCGAAAATGCGCGTTCTTGGCAGTCAGATCCTCGATGACCTCGAGCAGATGGCTAACCGATCGGTTGTCGGCGTTTCTGGAGGAAGTGCTACCTATTGCCTTGAGGGGGGGTGTGGATTATATATCCCAAAGTATCTATATCATTCGGGATATGAAATGACGGAATGGAAGGTCGAGTTTCATGACCGCTTCAAAAGCGAGATCACAGACCTTCCAGCCGATGTTCGGGTCGAGTTGCTCGCGCATTTGGTGCTGCTTCGCGAGAAAGGCTTTCGACTGGGACGACCTGAAGTCGACACCCTCGAAGGCTCCAGACATGCGAACATGAAAGAGCTGCGCGTCAAGGTGTTGAAGGTGCAATGGCGGTTCGCCTTTGCCTTCGATCCGGAGCGAAAGGCTGTGGTTCTCTGTGGTGGTGCGAAGAGCGGTATGAGCCAGAAGCTCTTCTACAAACGGCTGATCGATCTGGCGGACAAACGGTACGACGAGCATTTGAGCGAGTTGGAGAAGAAACATGGATGATCTCGACAAGCTGATACAGACGCTTCCTGAGGACGAACAGCGCGCCATTGCAAAGCGTGCCGACGAGCTTGTCACGGCGCACAATTTGCGTGAATTGCGGGCACTCGCTGGACGGACGCAGGAAGACGTGTCCGCCGCGACCGGTTTCAAGCAGACCAACGTCTCGAGACTGGAGAAGCGCGCCGACATGAAGCTGTCGACGCTTCGCGACTATGTCGAATCCCTCGGCGGCACGTTGAAGATCGTCGCGGATGTGGCGGGCAAGAAAGTCGATCTTTCCAGCATCGCAGAGCGCTCCCGACACGGTTCAAAGATCTGAGCGGACCGCCGGTAGGGGAGGGGTGTTTTAGAGCCCGGCCGCTTTAGTGAGATTCACCCTGAAACGGTCGCGCCGGCGTTGATATTTTCGGGTCATTTCGGCGCTGGCGTGGCCGAGCTGCTTCTGGACATAGCGCTCGTCGACCTCGGCCGACGAGGCGAGGCCGGCGCGCAGTGAGTGGCCAGAAAACTTCAGCCCCCGTTCGATCTCCGAAAGATCGCCGCGCACGCCGGCCGCCAGTGCCGTCTTCTTGACGAGGCGCGCCACCTCCTGGTCGTTGAGACGGTCCGGTCCGACATCCTTACCTTGGCCGCGGACGCGGCGAAAAACGGGACCCTTTGCGATCCGAGCGAACCTGATCCAGGTCTCGATGGCGATGACGGGGCAGGTGGCGTCGGACGAACCGCGGCCGACCTCCACCTCACGCCAGCCGGTCTTGCCGCGCAGCGTCAGCAGCAAACCCTTGTCGAGAATCTCGATCCAGCCGCGTCCGTCTTCCGTCTGGTCGCGGCCGAGATCGAGGCCGGTAATCTCCGAGCGGCGCAGACCACCGGCAAAACCGATCAGCAGCATGGCCCGATCGCGTAGGCCGCGCAGGGTTCCCCTGTCGATGGTCTCCAGCATGGCGATCAGATCTTCCGGCAGGAGCGCTTCCTTCTGCCGAGGCGGGGCGGCGTGCTTGTTGCGGATGCCGGCCATCACCGTAGCGATGGCGCGGTCTTTTCGATCGAGCCGCATGCCACGCTGGGCGCAGTTCCAGCCGATCGCCGCAAGGCGACGTTCGATGGTCGAGACGGTATTGGGCTTCATGCCGCGCTCCGCCGTACCGGACGCGCACGCGGTGATATAGAGACCAACGACCTGCGGATCCGGGGGGAGGGGAGAAAGGTTTGAGCGCCGGCACCAGGCGGAAAAGTGCTTCCAGTCGGCGGCGTAGGCCTTGCGGGTGTTGGCGGAGCTGGCAGCCTCGACGTAACCGCGGGCGCGATCGGTGAGGTCCTGCAGGTGGGCCGGCAGGGGAGGGGACGCTGGCGAGGCGACGACGGCCGTGGAATTGCCAGCGGCCGTCGGCGTGCTGGGTGGCGGCGCGGACGCTTCCCGGGAATGATTTTCGCTGTTTTCGTCTGTGACTCGGGTCATTTCTCTATAATGAACAAAACAAACGATAAGGCAATCTTATCGGTCGTTATCGAGGTTCGACAAGCTGTGCGGTTTTATGGGTGATTTGTGGTATTAACCGCACGATTGCTGTAGTCTTCCCGGCATGGATTCGTGCGCCATCTCCGTTCCGGTACCCGCATCGCCCTTGCCGCACATTCCCGGCTGGGCGCTGCCGCGCGGCCGCGAGCCGGAAAACCTCGACGCCGCCTTTTCCGCCGGCATCGCCTTGAAATCGCTGGACGATCTTGTCCGCGCCGCACCGATTTGGGCCGGTTGCTGGCGCGCGCGACAGGCGCTGAAATGCGCCGCGGTTGCCGTCCGGCTGATGAGCCGCAACGTGGACGAACACGCGTTGCGTGATGCGCTTTTGCTCACTGCCGCCGGCGATGATCCGGGGCCGGCCGGCAAGGCGTTTTTGGCCTACAAAAGGCTCGCGACCCGCAAACCGGGGTTTTCCTCGAAAACCGTCGCCGAACTGGCGGATCTGCTCGGACTGGCCTGGGACGACGCCCTTGCCACCGCGGTGGATCACGCCGACGGCGCGTTGCAGTCGGGCCGGGCGGCGCCCTTCGTCGCGGCGGAGCTCGTTTCGGCGATCTATAGCAACCGCCCGGACGCCGAGCCGCTGGCGTGGGCGCTCGCCGATATGCTGATCGCCGCGACGCTGAAATGGGACCGGCCCGTGCCGCTGCTGATGACCGAGCGTTACGGGCCGGCCTTCAAAACCCTCGGTGGCAGGGGGCGTGTCCGTCCCGGTGAGCCCGGATTTCCGCGCGCCGTCTGTCTGGCTCTGGTCGAAGGAACGGGGGCCGCCTTGCGTTCGGCGAGTGAGATTGCTCGTCGCGCGGACACGCTTTTGACGGTGGCGCCGAAGGTGCGGACCAAGGGCGCTGGCGCGGTCATCCAACGGTTGCTCGAGGAGGACGCCGTACCGGCGTCGGCGCCCGGCGGCAACCTGTCCCGCTGGGCCAGCACCCGGCTATTCGAGCGGCTGGAGGGTTTTGGCGCCGTGCGCGAGGTCTCCGGCCGGTCCTCATTCCGGATTTACGGGTTGTGACGATGGCCGGGACGAGCGCAACCAAGAGACATCGTGGAATCAAATCGGGATCGGAGGATGAAATCCTCTACGACTGCGAGCTCGAGGACCTGCCGCCGGAGCTGCGCTGGCGGGAATGGATGCTGCGGGTCGAGGCGGTGATTTTTGCCTCGGCTGAGCCGGTCACGCGGGAGACGCTGGCGCGGGTGGTCGGAAAAGATTGCAGCATCGACCTTCTGATCGACGATCTCCGGGAGGAACTGCGCGACCGGCCTTACGAGCTAGTCTCGGTTGCCGGCGGCTGGCAGCACCGAACGCGTTCGCGTTACGCGGGCGCGATACAGGCCTCAATCGCTCCGACGCGCGGCGCGGCAACAATGTTGTCGGAGTTCGAGGCGATGGTGCTGATGGCGGTGGGATATTTCCAGCCGGTCACCCGCGGCGAGCTGTCGAAGATCTTTGGCAAAGAGGTCAGTCGCGACACCATCGCGGCGCTGCGCAGTGCCGCTTTCATTGCCTCCGGGCCACGCAGCCCGACACCCGGAGCACCGTATACCTACGTGACGACCCAGCACTTTCTCTCGGCCTTTGGCATGCAGTCGTTGCGAGACTTGCCGGACATCGAAGCGCTGGAAGATGCCGGACTACTCAGCCGACGCGCGGTTCAAGCAGAAGCCCTGCTCGCCGAACCAGAGATCAGTGAGGAGTAAGGTTAGCGTCACAGGGCGATTATCCATAGCTTGCGGCCACAGTCTCCACTGTGCACGAAGTCTGAGTTGGTAAACAATTTCGCGTTGTAATTCTTGCTGTTTCCAATATGGTTCCGTACGAAGGACATGTCAGGGGCGCAACTTGGGGGGGAACTAAATGCACGCCATGCTGGGCACGAGCGACAATGCTCGGGGTGCGCGCTGTGCCGTCTGATGGCTCTCCGTACTCCGCTGCGCCGCAGGGCCTCGGTTACATCTACCAGCCTCGATTTGCGCTGCTTAAGATTTTGGATCTTCCCGAAAGCAGCTCGGTTCTTATCGAGAAAGACGACGACTTGGATTTCATTGACGCCAACGGGAAGAAATCGCTGGCCTCATTGAAACACAAAGCATCGGGAGACAGGGTCAGCGATCTATCGACGGACTTCTGGAAATCAGTGCGGGTATGGCTGGACAGCTACAACAGAGGCGACCGCACAGCGTCGAACCTCCGATTTTTCCTGTTTACGACGGCGATCGTTGCCGACACATCCTTTTTGCTTAATTTCGTCGATGGAGCGGAGCCGTCCGAACCGTTAGCTCCACTTGCGCTGGAGGTCTTAGCCAAGAGCAAATCTGAGCTGATTTCGCAGGTAAGGGACACCTTCAACAGATTGTCGGATGATGAGGCTGAGGACTTCTTGTCGCGCATCATGATTATCGACAACAGTCCCCGCATTACGGATCTCCCCGTACTCATCCAGGAACGGCACCTGCGCACGATACGCAGAGAAAGCCGAACTCATGTATTCGAGCGCCTTGAGGGCTGGTGGAACGACCTGATGGTCAAGATGCTCACCGGCGACAGAACGGACCCTGTTTTCGGATATGAGGTGTCCGACAAGCTCTCCGCAATCGCAGAGGAATATAGGTCCGACAATCTGCCGATAACCTTTAGGAATGCGGTTCCCGAAGGGATCGATGCCGAGAACGATCCCCGCCTTTTCGTGGAGCAGTTGCGATCGATCGGTATTTCCACCAATCGCATCCAGAGCGCCATCATTGATTATTACAGAGCATTCGAGCAGCGTGCGGATTCCGACGTGAAGCCGGCCGGCATTCCGATCAATATCCGGCCACCGTTCCGATTTGAAGCCGGCCACGATTCCAATCAATTACCGGCCGGATTTCGGCACTAACGATCCCCTCTGGGTCAGCAACTTTGGCATCAAGCCTCCCGGTACACGAGGAGATTTTGATGCCGGCGAAGAGAAGGCTGACCATGAGACAATTACGACAGATGCTCCGGCTTGCCGGAAGTGGAACAAGTAGCCGCGAGATCGCGGTGATGCTCGGCGTTGCACGCAGCACCGTGCAGGATAATCTGAAGCGAGCAGCCATGGCGGGGCTGACCTGGCCATTGCCCGGAGAACTGACCGACGATGCGCTGGAGCATCGGCTTTTCGCCCGCGCCGGGGTCAAGCAGGGCCAACGGCGACGCCAGGAGCCTGATTGGGCTGAGCTCTCCATCGAGCTGAAGAAGCCGGGCGTCACGCTGCTGATCCTCTGGGAGGAATATCGCAGCGTCCATCCCGACGGATACGGCTATAGCCGCTTCTGCGAACTGTTCCGCGGCTTCGAGCAGCGCCTGTCGCCGACGATGCGCCAGGAGCATGCCGCTGGCGACAAGGCCTTCGTGGACTATTCCGGCAAGAGGGTGCCGATCATCGATCGCAAGACCGGCGAGGTTCGCGAGGCGGAACTGTTCGTCGGCGTGCTCGGCGCGTCGAGCTATACGTTCGCCGAGGCGACCTGGACCCAGACGCTCCCGGATTGGATCGGCTCGCACGTGCGCATGTTCGCCTTCTTCGGTGGCGTGCCCCGGCTGATCGTGCCGGACAACCTGAAGTCTGGCGTCAACCGCGCCAGCTTCCATGATCCCGAGATCAACCGCAGCTACGGCATGATGGCGTCCCACTACGGCGTCGGCGTCCTACCGGCCCGGCCACGCCGCCCGAAGGACAAGGCGAAGGTCGAGAACGCCGTGCGCTTTGCCCAGAGCTGCATTCTCGGACGCCTGCGCAAGCAGACCTTCTTCTCGCTCGCCGAGGCCAATGCCGCGATCGCCGAGGTGCTCGCGCGCATCAACGATCATGTCATGCGCCGGCTTGGCGTCAGCCGCCGGCACCTCTTCGAGACGGTCGAACGCCCGGCACTCGCAAGCCTGCCCATCGAAGACTACGAATTCGCCGAATGGCGCTTGGCGCGGGTCTCGACGGATTACCACGTCGAGTGCAAGAGCTTCTTCTATTCCGTCCCGCATGCCCTCATCCGCCAGCAGGTCGATATCCGGGCAACCGCCCGGATGATCGAGATATTCCATCGCGGCAAACGCGTTGCTGTGCATCAGCGCCGCTATGGCGGGCCGCGCTATGGAACAGACCCCGCTCACATGCCGAGCTCTCACCGCCGCTACGCCGAATGGACGCCGGAGCGCTTCCGGCGCTGGGGCGCGTCCATCGGTCCGCAGACCGAAGGGCTGATCATCGCCATCCTCGCCAGCCGGCCGCATCCGGAACAAGGTTTCAGAACATGCCTCGGCATCCTGCGCCTTTATCGCGACATCGGCCATGAGCGCGCCGAGGCCGTTTCGTCGCGCGCCGTCGAGATCGGCGGCCTGACCTGCAAGACCATTGCCTCGCTCATCGCCACCCACAAGGGCGCAAGGCATTCCACCGAACCTACCGCCGTCATGGAACACGCCAATCTGCGTGGCCCCGGCTACTTTCATTGAGGAGACAACTCACAATGCTGACCAACCCCACCATCGACATGCTGCGCGAGCTCGGCCTCTCCGGCATGGCGAGCGCGTATCACGAACTCGAGGCGCAACCGGAGGCGAGACAACTCGAGCACGGTGAATGGCTCACGATCTTGCTCGAACGGGAAACGACCACGCGCCGTCAGAAGCGTTTCGAGGCAAGGGCCCGTGCCGCGAAGCTCCGCCATGACGCCCAGATCGAGAACATCGACTTCCGCGCCGCCCGCGGCCTCGATCGCAACCTGTTCCTGAAGCTCGCCGGCTGTGATTGGATCAGGCAACATCACAGTCTCCTGCTGATCGGGCCCGCCGGCGTCGGCAAGAGCTGGCTGGCCTGCGCGCTCGGACACAAGGCATGCCGCGAGGACTTCTCCGTCGCCTATCATCGCCTGCCCAGGCTGTTCGCCACCCTTGCGCTCGCGCGCGGCGACGGCCGTTATCCCAAAGTTCTCAAGGCGCTCGCCCGAACCGACCTCCTCATCCTCGACGACTGGGGTCCGGAGAAGCTCAACGACGAGCAGCGTCGAGACCTCCTGGAAATCATCGAGGACCGCTACGAGAAGCGATCCACCATCGTCACCAGCCAAGTGCCTGTCGATCACTGGTACGACATGATCGGCAATCCGACGCTCGCCGATGCCATCCTCGACCGCCTCGTCCATAATGCCTACCGTATCGAACTGTCCGGTGAGAGCTTGCGAAAGCAGCGTCAGACACCAGCAGACGCTTGACCGCGCGGCAATCAGGAGCCATCAAACCAACGACCCAAGGGACCATCGACTGGCCGGCTTCAAATCGGAATGCTGGCCGGAATGAAATCGGAACAGGTGGCCGGCTTCGTTTCGGAATCAATGGCCGGCTTCATCGGAATACGCAAGCAGCGCTCGGCCTGGGCACGGGAAAGCCTTCTGGTGAACGGTGAAATGGAGGAATACGAAGACCGCCTTGCGGACGAGTGGAGCCGATATAAGGATGTCGTTTTCGCATCCGGGAACGGGTAACGGAGCCCTATGTCGTACGTGGCGCCTTTCACATGCTTGCGAATATCAGACCGTCGCCGCGCATCTTCTGGCATCCGCGTTTCCTTGACAGGCTCGCCGCCGTACTTGAGGTCAACGCATGAAGCCGTGGCATCAACGGCCAATCGAAATCCGGAATCTTTTCAATCCGGCCTTCTGCGGACTGATCTTGTCTCGTGCCATGACCGGCTACGAAGAGGATGATGATCGTGGAATGCCATTCTCATTGGCATTGCTGATCCTTCCCCTATGCCTACACAAAGAAACCAGGTCGATCCTTGCGAAGGGGTCACGAAGCTATTTCCTGAAGGCGATCGAGACACATCCGGAAATGCTGGTCGGCTTTCCACGTCGAACCACCGACATGATGTCATACACTTTCGAGGCACTTGGTCTGTTGATTGCCACTGAGAACTGACCCGGCGTTTCCACCGAGAATTGACCCGCTTATTAGGTATGTTTCGGCTCTGCGGTCGTGGTCAAGTTCCTCGTTTTCTCCTTTGTCGTTTTGGTGTCGTGCGCGGAGCTGTTCTTGAAGCGGAAGCTGTCGTTGCCGGTCTCGAGGATGTGGCAATGATGGGTGAGCCGGTCGAGCAGCGCGGTTGTCATCTTGGCATCGCCGAAGACACTGGCCCATTCGCTGAAGCTCAGGTTGGTGGTGATGATGACGCTCGTGTGCTCATAGAGCTTGCTCAGCAGATGGAACAGCATCGCACCGCCTGAAGCACTGAACGGCAGATAACCGAGCTCGTCGAGGATGACGAGATCGGAGTGTGCCAGGCGGTTGGCGATCTGGCCTGAGCGACCTTGGGACTTCTCCTGCTCGAGCGCGTTGACCAGTTCCACGGTCGAGAAGAACCGAACCCGCTTGTGATGATGTTCGATGGCCTGGACACCGATGGCCGTGGCGATATGCGTCTTGCCCGTGCCGGGACCGCCGACCAGGACAATGTTGTTGGCGTCGTCCAGGAAGTCGCAGCGATGAAGCTGACGGGCCAGCGCCTCGTTGATCTCACTGCTGGTGAAGTCGAAGCCGTTCAGGTCACGATAGGCTGGAAAGCGTGCCGTCTTGAGCTGGTAGGCCGTCGATCGAACTTCACGTTCCGCGGTCTCCGCCTTGAGGAGCTGCGACAGGATCGGGATTGCCGCCTCGAATGCCGGCGATCCCTGCTCGGTGAGTTCGCCGACGGCCTGGGCCATGCCGTGCATCTTCAGTTGCCGCAGCATGATGACGACAGCGCCGCTTGCTGGATTATGACGCATGGCGGGCCTCCGTCTTTCTCAGCGCATCGTATCGTTCGACATTGGCCTTGGGCTCGTTGACGAGCGTCAGGGCCTGAGGTGCATCGATGGTGGGCGGTGTGAAGGATTTGCCGTCGACGAGGCGATGCAGCAGGTTCAGCACGTGGGTCTTCGTGGGGACGCCGGACTTCAGCGCCATGTCGACCGCCGATAGCACGGCCTGTTCGTCGTGCTGGAGAACAAGGGCCAGGATATCGACCATCTCGCGGTCGCCACCCGGCTTCTTCAGGAGGTATTGCTGCAAGGTCCGGAACGCGTCCGGTAGCTCGGCAAAGGGTGCACCGTTGCGAAGCGCGCCTGGCTTGCGTTGCACGACCGCCAGATAGTGCCGCCAGTCGTAGATCGTCTGTCCCGGTCGGTCGTGAGAGCGATCGATGACGCGACGATGCTCGCAGACGATCTGGCCTTCCGCAGCAACCACGACACGATCCGGATAGACCCGCAGGCTCACCGGTCGATTGGCGAAGGATGCCGGCACGCTGTAGCGATTGCGCTCCAGATGGACGAGGCAGGTTGGCGTGACCCGCTTCGTATACTCCACGAAGCCGTCGAACGGACGGGTAACAGGCATCAATGCCAAAGCTTCCTCAGCCCAGATGTCGGCAATGGTGCCGCGCATCTGTCCGTGTGGGGTCTTTGCCCAGAATTCCTTGCACCGAAGCTCCAGCCAGTCGTTCAGGGCATCCAATGATGGAAAGCGCGGAACAGGTTGGAAGAAGCGATGACGCGCATCCTGAACATTCTTCTCGACCTGCCCTTTCTCCCAACCAGACGCGGGATTGCAGAACTCCGGCTCGAATACGTAGTGACTGGCCATCGCCAGGAAACGGACATTGACGTCGCGCTCTTTCCCGCGGCCGACCTTGTCGATCGCCGTGCGCATGTTGTCGTAGATTCCGCGGCCGGGGATGCCGCCGAAGACCCGGAATGCATGATTATGGGCATCGAACAGCATCTCATGCGTCTGCAGGAGATAGGCCCGAACGATGAAGGCGCGGCTGTAGCTCAGCTTCGTGTGCGCCACCTGCAGTTTGGTGCGCTCATTGCCGATGATGGCCCAATCTTCCGACCAATCGAACTGGAAGGCTTCGCCGGGGTCAAACGCCAGGGGCACATATGTCCCGCGGCCCGTCGTCTGCAATTCTCTCTGCCGATCATCACGCCATTCCCGAGCAAATGCCGCAACCCGATTGTAGGAGCCCTCGTAGCCAAGGCTCATCAGATCGGCATGCAACTGCTTCATCGTCCGCTTCTGCTTGCGGTTCTTCTTGGATTCGCTCTTCAGCCAGGCAGACAACCGATCAGCAAAAGGATCAAGCTTGCTTGGCCGCTCCGGGACTTTGAACTTCGGCTCCACGCCGTCCAGGCGCAGGTATTTGCGGATGGTATTCCGGGACAGGCCAGTCCTGCGGCAAATCTCCCGGATCGATAGTTCTTCTCGAAAATGCCAGCGTCGGATCACGCTCAATAACGCCATGTCGATCACTCCATAGCCCCCGCTGAAAACATGCGAGGGAAGGTTGGAACATGGGTCAATTCTCAATGGAAATATCAGGCCACGCCGGGTCAGTTCTCAGTGGCAATCAACAGCCGCCCGCTTGCGTGTGCCGTCGGGCAGGATCTTGGCCACCAGGCAACGGTCATTGTCATAGACGATCGACTGCGGCACGGCCCCGAAGAAGGCGAATGCATGGATGTGGCCGTCGACCCAGGCCTCGGCCACCGCCGCAGGATAGGCCCGCACGTAGCAGCCGTCGCTATGCGGCAGATCCAGCACGAAGAAACGCGCCTTTTGCTCGACGCCGCCGATCACCACCGTCGCCTCGCCAAAGTCGGCCTGCGCATGGCCGGGCGGATGCGACAACGGCACGAACACCTCCTGCCGACGCTGATCCCGCTCGCGTATGTAGTCCTTGATGATCGTGTAGCCGCCGGTGAAACCGCACTCATCACGCAGGCGGTCGAACACACGCTTGGCAGTATGGCGTTGCTTTAGCGGCATCTTCAGATCTTCGTCGAGCCAATGCTCGATCGTCGAAACAAACGCATCCAGCTTCGGACGCCGGATCGGTGATCGACGCTGATAGCCGGGTGGTGTCGAATAGGCCAACATCTTGGCCACGGTCTCTCGCGAGATGTTGAAATGCTTCGCGGCCTGACGCTGCTTCATCCCTTCCGAAACAGCCAGGCGAACCTTCAGATATAATTCCACGGTGTAGATCCCCTGTCCCTCCTGCCATCAATGCAGAAAGGAAATAGGTGGCCGGATTTTACTCCGCCCGCGCCAGCATTATGCCGCCGCTACCGTGGCCGACTTTTGCACCGCCGCTCTCATCCATCCTCGCTGCATGATCACCTTATGTTCTCAAATGTAGGACAGATTCGACACTTTCGTGTCGTGACGACGAAACAGCCTATGCCGCATGATCGCCCCCCCCCCCCACAAATCCTCATGCTCCCCAATTCGGGTGACTAGGCCCTTGACCCGCCCATCTAACCATAAGACTTCCAGCCAACATGCTCACTCCAATCGCGAGGAGGAGGGGGGCGGCGAACTCCTCGGCCACTGTACCCGACGTCGAGGAAACCGATAGCAACATCAGGCTGAATTCTCCTCCGTGGGCCAGGATGATCCCAGTGCGCCAAGAGGTCTGAAGCGACTCGCCGAATAGTCGGGCGACGACCAAAACGATCAGCGTCTTGCCCGCGAATATGATCGCGAGCCAGATCAGCACGACAGGCCATGCAGATGGAATGATCCAAAGTGGCAATTGCGTTCCGATGCCGACAAAGAAAATCCCGACAAACAAATCGCGGAAGGGCCGAATCTCGTTCTCGACAGCATGGCGCGCGTCACCCTCGCCGATAATCATGCCGGCCGTGAATGCAGCGAGTGCCGGAGAAAGACCGGCGGAGGCCGCGACAATCGCAGACCCGAGCGCAATGGTGAGCGCGAGGAGCTGGGCAAGTTCCGGATCGCCACGCGACGCTACCCAACGGGCAAGCACCTGCAACGGGCCACGGGCAATGAACAGAGCTGCAACCAATGCCATTGCACTGGCGACGACCGTTATCACGCCATGTCCCTCGGCGGCTCCACTCATCGAATCGTGCAGAAGCAGGAATGCGACAGCTGCCAAGTCTTGAAACAGAAGCACTGCAATGGCCAGACGCCCTTGGGCCGATCCCAGAGCGTTCGCGCTTGCGAGCACCTTGAGGCACATGGCCGTCGATGACATGGCAACGGCCCCGCCGATGAGGATTGCGGGGACGGGCGCGAGATCGAAGATCAGATTCGCTACCAACGATACCGTTATCGTCGTGACTGCAACCTGCGCGGCTCCAAGACCGAAGACATGCTTCCTGAGCGTTACGAGCTTCTCGAACGAGAATTCCAGGCCAAGCGCGAACAGCAGGAGTACCACTCCGATCTCGCCAATGCTGCTCAGGGCAGCGCTCTCAGCAATCAGGCCGAGGCCGGCAGGTCCGATGACTATGCCGGCAAGAATGTAACCGACGATACTGGGCACGCCGATCCGTGAACATATCGTCACGAGCACGAACGCGGCAAAGACCAACAAGGCCGCACTTTCAACAAATCCGGTCACGCCATGCATGTTCTTCTCCTTCTTCTCCTGATGGCATGGCGCAGGAAAGGCCATTACCCGCAATTTCTAGACGTGAGAGCGCGCCCATTGCGCGATCTGGGCGGCAGACATCACGCCGCTCTGGCGCGCGATTTCCTTGCCGCCTTTGAAGAGGATCATGGTGGGAATGCCACGGATCCCGTAACGGCCGGCGATCTGCTGTTCGGCTTCCGTATCGAGCTTGCCCAGGCGGACACGGGGTTCGAGCGAGCGCGTCGCCGCTTCGAATTGGGGCGCCATCATCTTGCATGGCCCGCACCAGTCGGCCCAGAAATCGACGAGTAAGGGAAGTCCGGCATTCGCATGACGGTCAAAATTAGCCGCGGTAAGCGTGACGGGTCTGCCTTGAAAGAGAGGCGCGCCGCAGCGTCCGCAATTGGGATTATCGGGCAGGCGCTCTTGCGGCACCCTGTTGGTGGAATTGCACTGCGGGCAAGCGACCGTGGGCATTCTGTATCCTTTCGTTGACGAGCCGGTCCTGGCGGCCGGCTGATGCAAGCGTTCAGCGCGTAGATATGGCGCGGCGCGCCTCTCGCTGCCGCGGCTCGGGCAGGTATTCCACGCCACCGCCCTGGCGCCGAACCGGCTGCGGATAGAGCGTCATCAGCTCAAGTATTTCCTTGGGCATGTCCGTTGCAACGGGTAGGCCCATGTCGCGGGCCTCATCGGCAGAGATGGGATAATCGTGGGTCCAGGTGCCTGTCGCCAGCTTCGCCGCCACGGAAGCCGCGCGGTTCTCGTCCATCTTGTCGGATAGCAGGTGTTTTGCGAACGCCTCGATCTGCGCGATGGCCTTGCGGCCGACATCGGCCATGATCAGCGTCTGGTCGTCGATCTCGGCGATGGGTTTCTCCTCGACGACCTGGATCAGCGAGGCAGCAGGCAACTGGCCGAGCTGCGGATCGACGGGGCCCAGCACGGAATGCTCGCACATCACGATCTCGTCGGCAGCGAGTGCGATCAGCGTGCCGCCCGACATCGCGTAATGCGGCACGAACACTGTGACCTTGCCCTTGTGGCCCTGAATGGCCCGAGCGATCTGGGTTGCTGCCAGCACCAGCCCACCCGGCGTGTGCAGCACGATATCGAGCGGCACCTCGTCGTCGGTCATCTGGATCGCACGCAGGACTTCCTCGGAATCGTTGACGTCGATGTAGCGCATCAGGGGAAAACCCAGCAGGTTCATGGTCTCCTGCCGGTGGATCAGCGAGATGACGCGGCTGGCGCGTTTCTTCTCGATCTGGGCGATCTTGCGGGTGCGCATGGCCTCCAGATATCTGCGCTGAAGCACCGGTTGCAGCGCAGAGAAGATGAAGAACAGCCAGAAAAGCTGCATTATGTCCATGGACCTTGTCCCCCTTCCCGTCGGCCATCCGGCAGAAAGCCATAGATGCCCTCGTCGCGATAATAATGGCGATAGGTGGCTGCCCGCCTTCGCAGGAGTGGCGTGACAATCCAACCGGCGAGAAACCCGCCGATATGCGCCCACCAGGCGATCCCGCCCGTGGCCTGATCGCCGCCGAGCGACAGAAAGCCGGGAATGACCTGCATGAAGAACCAGATCATCGCGAAAATGACCGCGCGCACTTCGAAGAAGAGGGGAATGAACAGAATCGGCACGATCACCACCAGCCGAGCCGCCGGAAACATGCGTGCGTAGCAACCGATCACGCCCGCGATCGCCCCCGACGCGCCAAGCGCGGGAACGACTGAGTCGGGGTTCGCCAGCGCGTGAGCCAGTCCGGCCGCCACACCACAGAACAGATAGAACAGCGTGAATCTACCCGGTCCAAGCCGATCTTCGACGGCGGGGCCGAAGATCCAGAGCGTCCACATGTTCAAGATGAGGTGCAGCCAGCCGCCGTGCAGAAAGATATTGGTCAGGAATGGGGTCCAGTCGGACGGGGCGACGAGGCTCAGCTGTCCGAAGAAGCGCGAGGGCACCAGCGCAAACTCGAACAGGAACCAGTCCAGCACGCGCGGCGGCAGGCTGGTCTGATAGAGGAACGCGAGGACGCTCATGCCGATGACCGCCCATACGATGACGGGCGGGTAGCGGCGCGCGACGCTGTCAAGATAGGGAAACAAGCGGCAGATCCTCGTTCGCGCTAGACATTCCGTTCATTGTTTTTTCCCGGCTATCGTCACGCCCGTCCAGGCCGGCGGATCGGAGGCCGGGAAGGATTCGAGCGAGGCTTCGAGGACCGGATCGAAACTCTCCCTGTCGCTGGTAGACGGGTCGGCCGTGCTCTCATGCTGGACGCCTCTTGAGAGGCGGCGATCGGGGCGGAACGGGACCCGGAAGGCTCCCGGGGCATCGACGCCCCTGTGCAGCCGGTGGCGCGTCTCACCCGCCCAAGGGTTCGCCATCCGGGCTCCCCCGGCGTCCTCACGCACGACATAATGCCAGTCCTGCCGCTCTGCGAAGTCCACGGCGCTGTCGCGATCCGGAAACTTCAGCCGGATCGGACGATAGGGATCGCCGTTGGACGTGTATCCCATCAGCGGCTCGATCTGCGGCGGCCGGGACGGCTCGAACTCGAGGACCCAGTAGTTGGGCCGAGGCGCCGATGTCATCGCGGAACGGGCAGGACGGTAGATGATTGCCGTCGGCACGTCCCAGGATGGCAGATCGGTTCCGGGAATTTTCGGCGGGAATGGTGGGCGATTATGGCCGCGCATATCAGTTCTCCCGGGAGTCGGTGGATACGAGAAGGTGACGTTCGAGATCGCCGAGTTTTTCCATTCGCCTCGAATTCAGGCGAACGGCGCGTTCGGTGTTCTGCGAAGGAAAGGCAGCAGCGTGCAGGACGTCCGACCGCATCGCTATCGTGAGATCGGCGACGGCATTCATCACGCCCTCTCCGTCCCCGTCCGAGAGCGTGCCGTCAGCAAAACCGGACTGCAAGCTCTCCAGTACCTGCTCGAAGCTGGACACGACCCCTGCACTCGCGACCACAGCCAGCTTGTGGCTGAGAACACGCAGTTCATCGATCAGCTTCGCATCGTGCCTTGCGGTTTCCACGATCTCTGCGACCTTCTCGATGCAGGCCATGTAAATGTCGCATTGCTGCTGGAGGATGATGACCCTTCCTTCCTTGCGAAGCTCGAGATCGGTCTGGCGATTGAGAAGCGCCGCGGTCAGAATGATCGTCACGACAGCGCCGAGGAAGATGAGCGTCATCTCCTGCGCGAAAGGCAGTATGTCTTCGGCAAGATACATCGAACGAAAAACGAAAACGATGCCGATGCCCAAGGCAGCGGCCGCAGCAGCAAATGCCAAGTCAGGCAGGCGGTTCGACATCAGCACCTCGCATTTTCGGTGTCAGATGGCTTGCACGGCTTTGCATCGGCGTCCGGCGCCACTGCGTCCCGGTGCCGCAGGAAGATTGGCGTCGGACCGCTGCCGAACGGATTGAAGCCGGTGCTCAGGCAACGGTCGAAGATCGTTTCGTCCCATCGGGTGAAATCGTGCTCCTCGCCGGCAAGTCGCCCGTCATCCACCACAGGGCACCTCACGCCTTTGCCGATGGGGGAGCGTTATCGAAGGCCGCACCGTCCGAACGATCCGCCTTGCGAAGCCGTAGTCCGAGGAGGATCATCATCACCCCGAAGACCGCGGCGTAGAAGCCGATCAGCCAGCCGAGCGCGAGGAAGCTTTCGACCGGGCGCGTCAGCAGCATCCAGGTCACGACGACACCGAGAACGACCGAGAGAAGGCCGCTCAGGATCAGCCAGATTTCGCCGTTGACTTCCTTTCGCAGGCGGATCGCTGCCGCGATCTCGAGGGCACCCGAGAACACGGACCAGAATGCGATGCTGGCCCAGAGGAATGTCGCAAGCACAAGCGTCGCGACAAAAGGCGAGACAACTACGACGACGCCCGTGGCGATGCCCAGAATGCCGCTGAACATCAGCCAGCCCCAGCGTTCGCCGTTACGGATGTTACGTATCGCGGCGACGAGGCCGAACACGCCGTCGGCAAAGGCGAACGCGCCGAAGACCAGCGTGAGCGCCAGAAGCGCTTCCGCAGGCATGACGAAGGCTAGCACTGCGATGATCAATGCGAGCACGCCGCGTAACACGAATGCCCACCAATTCCGGGACAGGCTGCACAGCATGTCCTGCATCTTGTCGGTCGGGTTTTCAGAGGCTGTGGTCATTGGTCGATCTCCTATTCAGTTCCATGTCAGGTGTCGGAGCCGGCCTCCTCGCCGGTTAGAGCGGCGGCCACGCGGCGGCGATCCTCGATCGGCTGAGGCAGACGCTGCGTGTGAGCGATTTCCCGTTCGATGGGCGCGCGGCCTGATGGATCTCTGACCAACCCGGCTTCGGCAAGCCTCGCGCGTAGTGTCGCGCCCGCATTTTCTGCGATCTCGGCGACCACTGTCTCGGTCAGGCCGAAAAGGTCTGCCGTCTCCGCGATCGTAGCGTTGTCGAGGTGGAGCCGATAGAGAACGCGGCGTTCGACCGACGGAAGATCGGCGATTGCCCGGTGCAGCACCATGGCGATCTTATGCCGATCCGCTTGGCTCTCGGGGTCTGTGCCGCCGTCGTCGGCGAGGAGGTCCTCCAGCATCAGCACTTCGTCGGGCTGGTAGAACTCGAACATCGCCTGATCCGCCTCGGTCGGATCCTCCGCCGGGGCCTCGGGTTCCGCCTCGATGGAGGCGGCATCCTCAGGCACGGCGCGGCGGGCGGCGCGGGATTCTTCCTCGATGGTCTCAAAAGCCAGCCGTTTCAGCCAGTCGCCGACGGAAAACTCCGAAGGCCGATCCTCGAAGCGGGCCAGCCCCTTGAGGATCGTCGCATCGACGATATCGCCAACGCTCAGGTAGCCAGCCGGCACAGACCCGCTACACTCGAGATAGGTCAACTCGCGCCTGACGGTATCGTAGACCGTATCGAGATGATCCTCGATCAGGTCGAAGAAGAGTTGGCGCCGGTCCGCTTCCGCCGCATCCCGCGCGGGCGGCAGCGGGGCGCCGATCCGGCGCCGGCGGGCGGGACGCTTGTATTCAGGCTCGTGCTTGAGGCGCGCCACATGCCGATCGACCTGGTGGCGCAGGTCGGCAAAGGCCTTGCGCAGGACAGGCTCGATCTCGAATCCCTCTTCCCGCGCCGCGATCACGCCCGACGGCAGTTGCAGGCGCAGGCTGACTTTGATGCGCTTCTTGCCCCTCGTCTGCGAGGCAACGACTTCGAGCCGGACCAGATCCTCGCGAAAGCGTGCAAGGTGCGGTTCAAGTTGCCGCACTTCTTCCTCGATGACCTCAGGCGCGCGCTGTTGGCCGTGCCGGTCGAGATTGCGGAATGATCTAATGACGTTCATGCCGTGGACCTTCCTATAACTCTCCGAAGAGATGGTCCGGCGCGACCGATATCGCGCCGGGCCAGTCTTTTGCGCTGTCACTCGGCGGACTTGTCGTCCTTGGACTGCACCTCATCCCCAACGCTGGGCTTCGGAACGTCCGTGTTGTTTTCGGCAACTTCGCTGGGCTCCTCGATCCCGGCCTTGGCCTGATCGTCCGGGCTGTCGTCACCGGTGTCCTTTACGATCTTTTCGAACACGACCCTCTGTTCGTCTTCCGACCAGGCGACGCGGACCTTGTCACCATCCTCGATCCGCCCGGAGAGCATCTCGCGGGCCAACTCGGTCTCCAACTGCGACCGGATCAGCCGGCGCAACTCGCGGGCGCCGAATTCGGGGCGGAAGCCGACCGCGCCGAAGTGATCCACGACGCTCACGTCGAATTCGAGTTCGACGCCCTGGGTAAGGGCGGTCCGCTTCACCCGGTTGAGCTGCAACTCGACGATCTGGCGGATCTCCGACTGATTCAGCGAATGAAAGACGATGATCTCGTCGATCCGGTTGATGAACTCTGGCCGGAAATGACCGCGCAACACCTCCATCAGTTCGGATTTCTGCTTGGCCTCGTCGAACTCACTGCTGCCGCGTTTCGTGAGGTTGCGCTGGATGATGTCCGAACCGAGGTTCGAGGTGGCGATGATGATGGTGTTAGTGAAGTCCACCACGCGGCCCTTGCCATCTGTCAGGCGGCCATCGTCGAACACCTGAAGCAGGATGTTGTAGACATCGGGATGCGCCTTTTCGATCTCGTCGAGGAGCACGACCGAGTAGGGCCGACGGCGCACCTTCTCCGTCAGCTGCCCGCCTTCGTCGTATCCGACGTAGCCCGGAGGCGCGCCAACCAGCCGGGCAACCGAGTGGCGCTCGCCATACTCCGACATGTCGATACGGATCATCGCATCCTGGTCGCCGAAGATCACCTCCGCGAGCGTCTTGGCCAGTTCCGTCTTGCCAACCCCGGTTGGCCCGAGAAACAGGAAGGTCGCAGTCGGACCGGAACCATCGCGCAGACCCGCACGCGCCAGCCGCACCGCATCGGCCACGGCGCGGATCGCTTCTTCCTGGCCGATGACGCGCTCGTGCAGCTTCTCCTCGAGCTTGAGGAGCTTGTCCTTCTCCTCGGTGGTCAGGTCCGTGACCGGAACGCCGGTGATCTTGGAGACGATCTGCGCGACGTGATCGGCGCGCACCTCGGTGGTCGCCGAAGCCTGATCGCGCTTCCAGATCTCCAGAAGCTCGTCCAGCTCCTTCTGCTTCTGCTCCAGCTCCTTCTTCAGTTCTGCTGCTCGGTCGAATTGCTTGCGGGCTGCGGCATAGTCCTGTTCGCGCTTGATCTGCGCGACCTCGGCTTCGAGTTCCTGCACGTCCACGGGCCGCGCAGTGGCCGAGATCTTCACCCGCGCCGCGGCCTGGTCGATCAGGTCGATCGCCTTGTCGGGCATGAAGCGACCGGTGATATAGCGATCCGAAAGCTCCGCGGCGGCGATGATCGCCTCGTCGGTGATCGTCACCTTGTGGTGGCTTTCGAGCGTGTCGCGCAGCCCGCGCAGAATCATGATCGTCTGTGCGACAGTGGGCTCGTCCACATAAACCGGCTGGAACCGTCGCTCAAGCGCCGCGTCCTTCTCGATGTATTTCTGGTACTCGTTGAGCGTCGTCGCGCCGATCAGGTTCAGCTCGCCCCGCGCCAGCGCCGGCTTGAAGGTGTTGGCGATGTCAAGACCACCTTCGCCACCGCCCTGGCCGGCGCCGACGATGGTGTGGATCTCGTCGATGAACAGGATCAGGCTGTCCTTCTCCTCGGTGATCTCCTTGAGGATCTTCTGGACTCGCTCCTCGAACTCGCCGCGATACTTCGACCCGGCCACCATCGAGTTGATGTTAAGCTCGACCAGCCGCTTGTCGCGCAGCGCCTCGGGCACTTCGCCGGCGACGATCCGTTGTGCAAGTCCCTCGACGATGGCGGTCTTGCCCACGCCGGGCTCGCCGATCAGTACCGGGTTGTTCTTTTTCCGGCGGGCCAGCACTTCGATCGTCGTCTCGATCTCGCGGGCGCGGCCGATGACGGGATCGAGCTTGCCATCGCGGGCGAGCTTCGTCAGGTCACGGCTGAACTGGTCGAGATCGGGGGTGTTCGACGGAGTCTCGACGCGGCCTTCCTCGGCTCCCTTGCCGACCACCTTCGTCACCTGCTGACGCAGCGCCTGCGGCGTCAACCCCAGCTTGCGCAGCATCGCCGCGGCCAGGCCTTCACCTTCCTCGGCAAGTCCGATCAGAAGGTGCTCGGGACCGACATAGGAATGGCCGAGTTCGTTCGAGGCGATGAAGGCCCGGTTCAGCGCGTCCTTCAGGCGAGGGCTTACGCCGATTTCGCCCTCCGTCCTGGCGTCTCCACGCTTCGCTTCCTTCTCGATCTGGCGCCGCAGATCGTCCACATCGACCTTGAACTGTTCCAGGATCGTCTTGACGACGTCAGACGGGGTCAATGCCAGAAGCAGATGTTCGGTATCGACCTCGCTGCGCCCGAATTCCCCGGCCTTCTGTGCTGCATCCTGCAGCAGCTTGTTGCCCTGTTCGCTCAGCCGGTCGGCGATGGTGCGTCCGCCGCCGCGCCGCGATCCACGCCGCGGCGCGCCCTCGCCGAAAGTGGCGTCGACGACAGCGTCATCGCCATTACCCATAGAGCCGAGCGTGCCGCCTCGCAGCGGACTGTCACCAAAGAGGCTGCCGAAACCGCTCTCGCCGAAGAATTCGTCAAGAAGGGAACGCCGCCCGAACAGGGACTCCAGCGGCGAGGCGCTGCGTCCCGACCGGCGCGCTATTTCGCTGTAGTGCTGATCGCACAGCTCCATGTTCTGAACCCTGCCGTTCACCGAGGCGCGCACGCGCGCCGTCGCCGGGCGACCGCAAATATCGCAAGCTCCGTTTGCCATTCGTCTTCTCCGTTTCTTTATCCAGTCGGGGTTGTCCGCCGATCATCTGCGCCAGTGACAGTGTTACGCAGCGACCGCTTCCGTTCTTTTCACCTTGGAACCAATTGCCACCAGATCGGGCTCGTCCAGTGTCTCTCGTTGCAGGAGATCCTGCGCAGATTGCTCAAGAAGATCCCGATTGCTTTCAAGAAGGGTGAGGGTGCGCTTGAACACGCCATCCACGATGTCGCGCACCTTCGCGTCCATCCGCTCAGCAGTGGCGTCGCTGTAGCGGCGGTTCAGCCAAGACGACTGGTCGCCGGTGCCGAGAAAGCCGGGCCGATCGGTGTCGTAGCTGACATGCCCGAGGTCTTCGTCCATCCCGTACCGCGCGACCATGGCGCGGGCGATGTCGGTCGCCTTGACCAGATCGTCCGCCGCCCCGGTCGAGACATGATCGTAGATGATCTTCTCGGCCGCGCGCCCGCCAAGCAGGACTGCGATCTTGTTCTCCAGCTCCTCCCGCGTCATCAGGAAGCGGTCCTCGGTCGGGCGCTGGATAGTGTAGCCGAGCGCGCCAATTCCGCGCGGGATGATCGAGACCTTGTGCACCGGGTCCACCCCCGGCAGAGCCATCGCCACAAGCGCATGCCCCATCTCGTGGTGCGCCACGATCTCGCGCTCGCGCGGGTTCAGAACGCGGTTCTTCTTTTCCAACCCGGCGATGATGCGCTCCACGGCATTGTTGAAGTCGTCCATCGTCACCGCATCGGCCTTGCGGCGCGTGGCGAGCAATGCTGCCTCGTTGACGAGATTGGCAAGATCGGCGCCCGAGAAGCCGGGCGTGAGCGCTGCGACCTTCTCGGCATCGACGTCCGGGGCGAGCTTCACCTTTTTCATGTGAACGCCAAGAATTTGCACACGTCCCTTCTTATCCGGCCGATCCACCAACACCTGCCGGTCAAAGCGTCCGGCCCGCAACAGCGCCGGATCGAGAATCTCCGGGCGATTCGTGGCCGCAAGCAGTACGATGCCGACTGATGGGTCGAAGCCGTCGAGCTCGGTCAGAAGCTGGTTCAGCGTCTGCTCACGCTCATCATGGCCACCGGCGATCTGGCCGGAGGAACGCGCCCTCCCAAGAGCGTCGAGTTCGTCGATGAAGATGATCGCCGGGGCGGATTTCCGGGCCTGCTCGAACAGGTCGCGCACCCGCGCGGCACCGACGCCCACGAACATCTCGACGAACTCGGAGCCCGAGATCGAAAAGAAGATCACGCCCGCCTCGCCCGCCACCGCGCGCGCGAGCAACGTCTTGCCGGTGCCCGGCGGCCCTACGAGCAATATGCCTTTGGGGATATGTGCGCCCAGCTTTCCGTATTCGGCGGGGTTCCTGAGGAACTCCACGACCTCCTCAAGCTCGGCCTTGGCCTCGTCCACGCCGGCCACGTGAGCGAAACTGACGCCGGTTTCCTTCTCCATGTAAACTTTGGCCTTGCTGCGGCCGACCTGCATGAACCCGCCGAAACCCTGCTTATCGGCGAACTTGCGGAACAGCAGCATCCAAATTCCGAAGAAGACAAGCGCTGGCGCCACCCAGGAAATCAGCGTGCCGAGAAAAGTGTTTTGCGGAACGCCAGTGATCTCGATACCTGACCGGTCTATCCGCTCCAGGATTGCGGGATTCACTACGGTCGTCACGAACTGCTTCTTGCCGTCGACCGGTTCGGCGAAGGTGCCTGTGATCGTGTCTGACCCGACCGCGACAGAGGAAATTTTCCCGTCAGCGAGATACTGCTCGAACTGGCTGTAGCTGATCGGCGCGACGGATTGCCAGCCGGCGATCAGGTTCTGGATGAAAAGCACGGCTATGAAAGCCACCACCCAGTACCAGATGTTGTATTCGGTCTTCCTTTCCATGCCGCTTGTCCCTTTCACTGGCGCCCGAGCCGCGCCCTGATCCGCTCGAGCAGCGCCAGCAGGGCGCGCCTTTCGTCCGCCGACAGATCCTGCAGGATTTCATCTTCGAGCGCCGATTGCCGCGGCGCGAGTTCCTTCAGCATCGCCCGGGCCTTCGACGTTGCCGTGACGATCTGCGCCCGCCTGTCGTCGGGCGAGGGCGACCGCTCGACCCAGCCGCCCCGGACCATGCGATCGACGAGCTGGCCGGCTGTGGCCTGGCCGACCTCCAGCAGGTCGGCCAGATCGCCGATGGTCAGCCCAGGCGCATCCTCGACATGCGCCGCCGCCATCCAGGACAGGCGGGTCAGGCCGCTGCCGCGGATGTCTTGGTCGATCCGCTGCTGGATGAGCTGCGCGACCCGGTGGATCGTCGTCCCGATCAGCGCGATGTCCGAAGAGATCATGGTTATCCCTCCTCCGATTGCATGGTACACAGGAGAAACCGCCCCCCATCCAAAACGCAATGCACCCATCATACATGCTTGCATAATAAATGGAACGGCCTATCTTGATAGGCGTTCTCCGAACCCACATCCGGCCGGCACCGTTGCCCGGTCCCTCCTTGCCGACGGTTCGGGGGTATCGATCAGCAACAGGAGGCCAGCAATGCTCTACCCGACATATCTGCGCCGCAGCGATCCCTTTGCGCTGATGCGCTCCATGATGCGCGATCTCGACCGCGGTTTCTGGCCGCCGTCCCGCGCGGCGTTCCCGGCGGTAAATGTCTGGCAAGGCCCTGAGGCCGTTGCAGTCACCGCTGAACTTCCGGGCATCGAACCTGACGACATTGAAATTTCGGTCAAGGACAACGTCCTGACGCTGTCGGGCGAACGCAAGGCGCCCGAGGTTCCCGACGGTGCGCGCTGGCACCGCAACGAACGCGTTTACGGCAGGTTTTCCCGCGCGATCCGGCTGCCGTTCGTGGCCTCGGATGACAAGGTCGAGGCGAGGATGGCGAACGGCGTATTGTGGATCGTTATCTCGCGGCCCGAGGAAACGAAGCCGAAGAAAATCGAGATCAAGGCAGCCTGACAGGAGCTGGAACGATGAGCACCGACATCTCGCAAGCCGCCGAAAAGACGCCGACCGACTCGCCTGAGACCACCGGCGGCGGACGCATCTACCGCCCGTCGACCGATATCGTCGAGACCGATCAGGGTTTCTCCATGATGCTTGAAATGCCTGGGGTCGCCGCCGATGCGATCGAAATCACGCTCGAAAATCGTGTGTTGACGATCCGCGGCAAGGTTGACCCGGTGCGGCCGAAAAACCTCGAACTTGCCTATGCCGAATATGGCGAGGGCGATTTCGAGCGTGCCTTCACGCTTTCCGAGGACTTCGACCCCGACAGGATCGAAGCCGAGATGCGAGGAGGCGTCCTAACTTTAACGCTCCCCCGGGCCCCTGAAGCGCAGCCGAAAAGGATCGCCGTCAAGGGCGCCTGAAAACCGAAGGAGACCATATCATGCAGATCAAAGACCTCATCCCCTGGGCGCGCAAGGACGGCGCGCCAGACGCCAAGAGCAGCGAAGACAACCCGATCGCGACACTCCAGCGCGAAATGAACCATGTGTTCGAGAACTTTTGGAACCGGGTCGGTCAGTTCGAATGGCCCTGGGGCAGCGGCGAAGCCAAATCCGACATGGTCGAGACCGACAACGCGATCGAAGTGTCGATCGAGCTGCCGGGCATGGAGATGAAGGACATCGAGGTGACGGTCAACGATGACATGTTGACTGTGAAGGGGGAGAAGAATATCGAGCGCCAGGTGGAGAAGAAGGGGTATTACCTGTCCGAGCGCAGCTACGGCGCAATCTACCGGACAATTCCGCTCCCTCCCGGTGTGGATGGCGAAAAGGCGCAGGCATCCTTCAAGAACGGGGTTCTGACGATCAAGCTGCCCCAGACACCCGAGGCGCAGGCGAAGATCAAGCGCATCGATGTCAAGAACGGCTGATTTGCCACATTGGGTGTCGCCGGTTTGCGGCGTCCGCTCAGCTCCGTTTGATATCACGCCGTCTGGTGAGCCCCGGGGAGCCTGTTTCTCCAGGGCGGCTTTCGAGGGGGAATGATGAAAGACCTGAAACGATCCGGGCTAACCCGTGAACAATGGTCGGCGATGACGCTCTACGAGAAGTTCGAACAGGTCGTCATTTTCGTCCTCAGCGCCATCATTGCGGTTATCGTCGTGGCGTCGGTTTGGGCGCTGATGCGCGAGGTCGTGAACCGGTTGGTCTTGGGAGCGTTCGACACGCTCGACTACGCCACCTTCCAGGTGGTGTTCGGAATGATCTTCACCGTTGTAATTGCGCTCGAGTTCAAGCGCTCCCTTCTTGTGGCGACAGAACGCAGCTTCGGCATTCTCCAGGTCCGCACGATCGTGCTGATCGCGCTCCTCGCGATCGCGCGCAAATTTATCATCCTCGACCTTGGCGAGACGGAGCCAGCCAAGATGGCCGCCCTCGCGGGCGCGGCGCTTGCGCTCGGCGCTGTCCACTGGCTGGTGCGCGATCAGGACCGGCGCGAACTCGGAGGCCACGAGACACGATGACCGCGGCCTCCGCCAGCCACCGCCTGCTCAATTTCGTGCAATCGGCGCTGCTGCTCGGGCTCATGGCCGCGATTGCCTGGATCTCGGTGACAGCGGTCGTCGGACCCGAGACCGGTCTCCTCATGGCGCTCGCGATGGTCGGGGGGCTCCTGTTTGCGCCCGCGCTGCCACGCCGGCTGCTCCTCTCGGCCTATCAGGCGCAGTGGCTCACCGGTCGTGATGCCCCCGATCTCGTCGCGGCCCTGGCCGAACTCGCCCGCAGGGCCGGGCTGCAGCGCGCGCCGGCGCTTTATCGCGTGCCGAGCCGGCTGCCGAACGCACGCTGCCTCGGGCGTCTCCTGAGCGAAAGCGGTGGCGATGAAGGCCGAGACGACCCTGCGCCCGCTCTTGCCGGCGTGGGCCAACACGTTCCTCATGAAGTGGACGCGGGGGCTGTTGAAGAACTCATATTCCTATGAAGGCGGTCCTCAGCAAATTGTTGCACTGATAGGCTGACCCAAGAACCTGAGGTCGCTGCCCGGCGATCTACCGGGGCGCTTTTCTTGATAAATGGAGCGCCAGATAAGGCTCCAGAATAATAAAAAGGCGGCGGCAAGCCGCTTCAGGTTGATCGCCATAGCGGTCAGGAAGGACTGGATGCGCATGTTCTCCAGGCCGCGGCGCACAGCCCGTGCGAGACCATGCCAGGATTTCGCCTCGCCATGGAAACCTTCCGAACGCCAGCGATGCCGACGATACAGGCGCTTTTCCTCTTTCCCCCAACGGTCACGTTTCCGCCGTGCTCGAAGAAGTGCGGGATAATCGTTGACGATGACCACAGCTTTAGTCACGCGCGAGGGGGACAGGCAGATCGCCGCAAGGTCGCAACCCTTGCAGTCCCTGGCTTTCGAAGCGAAGAAGCGCCCATATGCGACCTTGGTTCGGTTCGGGCGCAGAATCTTGCCGCGTAGGCATTTTACGATATCGTGGTGGGCGTCATATCTGAATCGGCGCAAAGGGACCTTGCTGCGAATAGGCTCTGCCTTGGTTGGGATCACAGCACTGATCTTGCGCTCCTCCAGCCCGCCAAACACCTTGCCATAGGCATATCCCGCATCGGCGGTCGCTAACGTTATGGCCACCCCTGTCGTTTGCGCAGCAGTGTCGAGCCGAGACAGTATATGATCGCCTTCATTCGCCTCGCCGGTTGTGACGTCGATCTCGACAATGACGCCACATTCGTCATCGACTACACCATGCTGCTTGTAGGAGGGCTCAAGACGTCTGTTTGGGGGCGGAACAAGGTCTGTTCAAAATCCTGCGCTAAGCTCGAACGAACCCTGAACATCACGCGGCGCGGAGGATTTTTCTGGCAAGCCGCAAGGGCCTGAAGCCTTCGGACATCTGCTGCTCGGTGTCCCAGGAATAGATGCCGGTGAGATTTATGTGCTCCCAACTGAGGGGCGAGACGTGTTTCAGCAACTCGTCGGGGATATTTCGGCCTTGCTGGCGCAGATGAGCCGTTGCCCGGCTGAGATAGACGGTGTTCCAATGGACGATGGCGCTGACCACCAGGTTGAGACCGGAAGCTCGGAAGGCCTGGCTGTCAAAGGAGCGATCACGGATCTCGCCGCGCTCATGGAAAAAGACGGCGCGTTTGAGCTTGTGAGCGGCCTCGCCCTTGTTGAGCCCGGCCTGGCAACGCCGACGCAGTGCCGGGCTGGAATACCACTCGATCATGAACAGGGTGCGCTCGATGCGGCCGAGTTCGCGCAATGCTTTGGCCAGATCGCTGGACTTCGACGATGCGGAGAACTTCTTGAGGATCGCCGACGGCGCGACGGTGCGCGTCGTGATCGACGCGGCAAGGCGCAGGAGTTCGTCCCAATGGTCCATGATGAGGGCGGTGTTGATCGGCACGCCGATATGATTTGCCAGCGCCGGATAGATATCGGCCTTCTCGAAGGTGTGCAGTTTCCGGTCCTTGATATTGCGAAGGCGCGGCGCGAAGCGCTTGCCGATCAGGCAGAACAGCGCAAAAACATGATCGCTGGCGCCGCCGGTATCGGTGAACAGCTCTTCGATCTCCAGAACCGTGTCGTGGTCGAACAGGCCGTCGAGCACATAGACGGCCTCGCTTTCGGTCGGGCTGATCGGCAGGATGCTGTAATAGCCGTATTGGTCGGAAAGCCCGCTGTAGAACTTCGAGCCCGGCTCGCTGCCATAATGCAGGTTGATGTCGCTGCGCCCTGCGGCCCGGTCACTGGCGCGGAAGAATTGCCCATCGGATGAGGCTGTCGTTCCGTCGCCCCAGATTTGCGCATGCGGATGGCGGGTATGGGCATCAGTGACGCAGGCCTGCGCGGCCCGATAGGTTTCGGAGCGGGCATGGAAGCTGCGCATCCAGCCGATCTGGTGGGCGCTGATCCCCTTCGACGCCCCGGCCATGCGTTTCGGGCCGAGATTCGTGCCATCGGCAAGCACGCCGGCCAGCATGGCGGCGATGTTTTGCGGCGCATCTCCCGTCCGGACATGGGTGAACTGGTCGGCAAACCCGGTCCACTCATGCACTTCCCGCAGGAGATCGGGCACCTCGACCAGAGGATACATCTCCGTGATTTCGGCATTGATGGCTTCCGCCGCGGCGGGAATATCGCTGGTATGCGGCGTCACGATCAGCGTGCCGTTTTCCATCCTGACGCCATCGAGCTTGCCGAAACGGGCGCGCCAGGCCAGCCGTTTGAGGTTGACGTCCATCATCTCCCGGACGTCCGCGAGCCAGGCAGCGCAGTCGGTCTGGACACCGAGGCCAAGCTGATCTCGCTCCTTCAGGGCGACAAAGGTTGGCTTCGGCATGAGATCTTCGTCTATCGGCCGGAATGACCGGCTGCCCTCGACCCACACATCGCGCGAATGCAGCCGGTCCCGTAAATGAGCGAAGGTGGCGATTTCATAAAGCCGCCGATCCGGCTTGCCATCCTCGAAGACCAGTTTCCTTTCGTTCGCACCCAGATGGCCGACCGGCACATGATCCGGCAGAACACGGCGTCCCTCCACATAAAGCATTTTCAGGGTCGCGACCGCCGCAAGCAGCGGATCGTGCCGACGGCGCGAGCGGAACGTGAATGCCTGAAGGAAAGCGCCGGCAAACTTGCGGATGTTTCCATGTTGCTCGACCGCCAGCACCAGCGGCGAAGCGTTGGCGCTCTCCACCATCGCCTCGAGACCGGGCTTGATCTGCAGCAGCCGATGCCAGCCGACTTGCCGGTTTACCGTCTCGATCGCATCTTCATCGGCATCATTGGCGGCCTGCAAGGCAACGATCGTGTCGAGGAACAGTCGCAGCGCCTTGGACGTTTCCATGCGGGCGTTCATGTGACGCTGCTTTCTCCGGTTGTTCGCCTGGGAGAACAGCCGGCCCATCAGCTTGATGAACATGGTCATTGCATCGTCGGTGAGCTTCTGGCCGAGCTTGATAATCTGCACCACGATCGTCGCACGCCGGCGGCTGGCGCCAAATTCGCCGGCGAGCCAGGCCGGTGCTGCATCACCTTCCCGGACCATCTGGTCCCATCGTCCGGAGGGGATGCGGGCCTGTAAGCGTGGATCGATCCCGAGCGAACGCAGGAACATGATACGCTCCGTCAAACCGACCAAATTCCCCGCTCCCGGTGCATCGGGCGCGGAACGCAGCCAGTGAAAGCGCGTCTGACCTATTGCAGGATCAACGTCCAGCAGGGCATCGAGGGCTTCGAGCTTGTCCGGATCGAGATCCGAGATCAGCGCGGCCTCGGCACGGCGGCGGGCGATTGCGCGCGCTGCCAACCCCATGCGCTCGATCATGGTCACCACCGGCAGCAGAACCCGGCGCTCCCGATACATGGTGATGATTGCGTTTGCGATCACCGCTCCCTTGTCGGCCGTTGAAGCTGTTTCGATAGCTGCCAGGAGCGCCGCGCGTCGATCCTCGCCTGTCGGGCTTCTCATTTCGAGATAGCCCAACAGGCGCGCGACGTGGTTCATGCGTGTTTCTTCGCGGCGAGCATACAATTCGAATGACGCCGGGTCGGCTCCGACTTGCTCAGCAACATGGTTGAGCATCGGCATGGGAAGGGCTTCGTTGGCAGTAAGCGCACGGCCGGGATAACGCATCAGGCAGAGCTGCAGCGCAAATCCCAGCCGGTTATGCTCGCGACGGCGAACCTCGATTTCGAGTCGATCTGCCGGGGACAGGGAATAATGACGGATCAGACTGTCTTCGTCAGTTGGAATACCGAAAAGCTCTTGTCGATCATGAGGCTTGAGAAGCGTCCGCCAGGCCACCGTTCTTACTCCTTACAATATGCGCTGGTGGCCAAACCTCTGTCCGGAAACGGACGATTGCGTACAGGGGCAAAACACCCTGTCCACAAATTATCTTGACACATTTATGAACAGAGGCGATATTTTGGACAGCCTATTCGGACAAAATTGCCCTCATGCCACGCACCTTCGCCTATGTCCGCGTCTCCACGACCGGCCAGACGACCGAGAACCAGATTCAGGAAATCGAAGCCGCCGGCTTCCAGGTCGAACCGCGCCGGATCGTCACCGAGACGGTTTCCGGCAGCACCGCCATCGCGCAACGCCGCGGCTTTTCCCAGCTCATGGACAAGCTGGAATCCGGCGATATTCTGATCGTGACAAAACTCGACCGCCTCGGCCGCGATGCGATCGACGTCAGCACCACCGTCAGAACACTGGCCGAATTGGGCGTGCGCGTCTATTGCCTCGCGCTCGGCGGCGCCGACCTCACCGGCTCGGCCGGCACCATAACCATGAATGTGCTCAATGCCGTCGCCCAATTCGAGCGGGATTTGCTGATCGAGCGGACGCAATCCGGTCTCAAGCGCGCCAAGTCGGAAGGCAAGACCCTCGGCCGACCCTTCACGCTCAGCGATGAACAGAAGCAGGGTGTCCGCAACGATCTCGCGAAGGGCATGAGCGTTTCGGCGATAGCAAGGAAATTCGCGACCAGCCGGCAGACCATTATGCGGGTTCGCGACGAGGGTTCACGGTCCGTTCGACCTTAGCGCAGGATTTTGAACAGACCTTGTTCCGACCCCCGATTGCCGCTCTTGCCGTGTGTAGCCATAAAAACATGAATTTTGCAATCATGTTATTTTGCGCCCGTCCGACTTGGCGCGCTTGAGGCCAGATTGCGTCCGCTCGATCAGCAAATCCCTTTCGGGCCGGGCGACTGCGTTGAGCAGGTTCATGGTCGGCGTATCGACTTGCATCGGCCACGCGCAGGCTCCGCTCAGGCATTTCGCTCGACCGATACCGAAAAGAAACGAAGAATATCCACCCGCATGGCGGGGCAGAGCGAACATGTGCTTGCAGTCTTTGAATTTGTTCTACAGACTGGCCTGAATTTGGGGGGGCTGGTCTATTGGCTGACCGCATCGGGGGGGAAACGCAACCAGCCTTACCGGCATTTCCAGGAATATGACACGGCATGTGCCCAGCTCGTTTGAACCAAGACCTTGCCCGTGGTTTCATTATTCCGATCGGAGGTGGAGAGGACCGCGTCAAGGAACAGCATATCCACCGCCGCTTCGTGGAACTGTCGGGTGGCGGGGATGCCGATATCGTCGTGATTCCGACGGCGTCGGAGCTGGAGACGACCGGCCGGGACTACAACCGGATCTTCCGCGATCTCGGTGCTGCGGAGGTGGATTTCCTGCCGATCAGCCGCCGTGCCGATTGCGACAACCCCCGTTATCTCGACATGCTCGACCGGGCGACCGGAATCTTCCTGACCGGCGGCAACCAACTGCGCCTGTCGACGATCCTCGGCGGTACCGGCATCGCCCAGAAGATCCGCCGCCGCAACGCCGCCGGCGTCGCGGTCGCGGGCACGTCGGCGGGCGCGTCGATCATGTCCGAACACATGATCGCGGGCGGTGACAGCAATTCCTCGCCCGCCGAGGGGAGGGTAAGCCTGGCGCCGGGCATCGGTCTGACCAATGCGGTGATCATCGACCAGCATTTCACCGAGCGGAACCGGCTGGGCCGGCTTTTGACGGCGTCCTCCTACAATCCGTTCCTGATCGGTCTCGGCATCGACGAGGATACGGCCGCCTTTATCGGTCCCGACGGCGTCTTCGAGGTCGTCGGATCGGGCACGGTGACCGTGGTCGACGCCTCGGGCCTGACGCACTCCTCGATGTGGGAGGCCTCGCGCGGCGAGGCACTGACCCTGCTCGGGCTGAAGATCGATGTGATGGGGGAGGGTTGTCGCTACGATCTCGTGGGGCGGCACGCCTATCCACCGGATGAACACGCGGCGTTCTGCACGCTGCCAAACGAAAAGGTCACGACGAACTGACCGCGCTATGAGGGAGGAACTCCGCAATGAAGATCGTTTCGAAAAACGTGTTTGTCGGTCCAAACGTATGGGCGGGATTTCCCGTCATCCGCTACGTCATTGACCTGGGAGTTCTGGAAGAGTGGCCATCGGCGAGGATCGGGGAGGATTGGATCAATGCGCTTGTCGAGGCCCTTCCGGGGCTGCATGAGCATGGCTGCTCCTACCGCGAGCCGGGCGGTTTCATTCGCCGTCTGAGAGAGGGCGAGGGCACATGGCTCGGCCATGTCGCCGAACATGTCGCGCTGGAGATACAGGGCGTCGCCGGGTCCGAGGTCACCTTTGGCCGCACCCGGTCAACCGGGGTGCCGGGCCAGTACAACCTCGTCTATCAATACCATCAGCGCGATGTCGGGCTCGAGGCCGGGCAACTGGCGATCCGGCTGCTAATGCATCTCCTGCCCGACCACCTCAAGTCGCAGGTCGAATACGAGTTCGACCCCGAATTCGATTTTCCCGACGAGTTGAAGAGCTTCGTCCTGATGGCGCAGCGCAAGGAATTCGGCCCCTCGACCGGTTCGCTGGTCAAGGCCGCGGAGGATCGCGACATTCCGTGGATCCGGCTCAACAACAACTCGCTGGTGCAGTTCGGTCACGGCAAGTTCCAGCAACGCATTCAGGCGACGATCACCAGCGAGACCAAGCATATCGCGGTGGAGATTTCCTGCGACAAGGAAGACACCCACAACATGCTGAGCGACCTCGGCCTGCCGGTGCCCCAGCAGCGTCTGGCCTATTCGCCGGCCCAGGCCGTCCGGGAGGCAGGCCGCATCGGTTATCCGGTCGTCGTCAAGCCGCTCGATGGCAATCACGGGCGCGGGGTTTCGATCAACCTGACCGAGGACGCACAGGTGGAGACCGCCTTCCACGAGGCCAAGGCGCACTCCAAGAGCCGCGGCATTCTCGTCGAGAGCTTCGTCACCGGCATGGATCACCGCATGCTGGTGGTGAATGGCGAACTGGTCGCGGCGGCCAAGCGTGTTCCCGGCCATGTCGTCGGCGACGGCAGGCATACGATCGCCGAACTGATCGAGATCGTCAATTCCGATCCGCGCCGGGGCATCGGGCATGAGAAGGTGCTGACGAATCTGGAGCTCGACAATCAGGCCGAACGGCTGATGGCGGATGCCGGCCATACCGCCGAAACGGTCCTGCCGGAGGGCGAGACCTTCTACCTGCGCTCGACCGCGAACCTGTCGACCGGCGGCACGGCGATCGACGTGACCGATGTCTGCCACCCGGACAACAAGGACATGGCCGAACGCACGATCAAGGCGGTGGGCCTCGATGTGGGCGGGGTCGACTTCCTCACGCCCGACATCACCAAGAGCTACAAGGATATCGGCGGTGCCATCGTCGAGGTGAACGCCGCGCCGGGTTTCCGGATGCATGTCGCCCCCTCGGAAGGCAAGCCGCGCGACGTGGCGGGCAAGGTTCTCGACATGCTGTTCCCGAAGGGCCGCGAGGCGCGGATTCCGATCGGCGCCATCACCGGAACGAACGGCAAGACGACGACCTCGCGCATGCTCGCCCATATCATGAAGTCGTCCGGCAAGATCGTCGGCATGACCTCGACCGACGGGGTCTATGTCGACGGCAAGCTGACCGTGAAGGGCGATATGACCGGGCCGGCCTCGGCGCAGATGGTGCTGCGCGACCCATCGGTCGATTTCGCCGTGATGGAAACCGCGCGGGGCGGCCTCGTTCGCGCCGGCCTTGGCTATCAGCGCTGCGACGTCTCGGCCTGCCTCAACGTGGCGGCCGACCATCTGGGGATGGGCGGGATAAACACGGTCGAGGAACTTGCCGTGATCAAGCGCGTCGTCGTCGAGGCTGCGACGGATACGGTCGTGCTCAACGCCGACGACATCCACTGCCTGCGCATGGCCGATTTCTGCAAGGCCGAGCATATCTGCTACGTGACGACGAATTCCGACCATCCCCTTGTGAGGGAGCATATCCAGGCCGGGGGCCGCGCCGTGGTGCTGGAAAAGGCCATGAACGGCGATATGATCACGATCTACGCCAACGGCCTGCACCTGCCGGTCCTGTGGTCGCACCTGATCCCGGCGACGCTGGAGGGCAAGGCGCTCTACAACGTGCAGAACGCGATGTTCGCCTGCGCGATGGCCTATGCGTTCAAACTCGACCTCGACAATATCCGCCACGGGCTGAGAACCTTCGACACCTCGTTCTTCCAGGTGCCGGGACGGACCAATGTGTTCGACGAACACCCCTTCAAGGTCATCCTCGACTACGGCCATAACCCGGCTGCCATCGCCGCCATGTCGGGCCTGGCCGACCGGCTGGACGTGAAGGGCCGCAGGCTCGTGGTCTGCGCCATGCCGGGCGATCGCCGCGACGAGGACATCCGCGAGGCCGCCAAGGTGCTGGCGGGGCATTTCGACCACTACTTCGTCAAGCCCGACGACAATCGCCGGGGGCGCGGAGAGATGGAGGTTCCGCAGATGCTTCGCGACGGCCTGATTACGGCCGGGGTGGAGGCTGGCCGGATCACGCTCGTGGCGAGCGAGGCGGAGGCCGTCGATCTGGGGCTGAACACGGCGCAGCCCGACGATCTTCTCATCATCTTCGCCGATGAACTGGCGCGGTCCTGGAAGCAGATCATCTACTTCAAGAAGGCCGAGCGGGAGGCCATCGTCACGGCAAAGCCGTCCCGCGTGGAGCGGCCGGCCGCCGAGTTCGAGGAACTGGTATCGGCGTCGGATCTCCTGATCCGTGACGAACGGGGCGTGCGTCTCGCTCGGGCCGAACCCGAAGGGGCGGATTGAGCGGGGCTCAGGATGATGCATTCCGACGCATTGCAGGATCTTCTGGAAATTCCGGTGCCGGACCATCCGGCGCTGGTTCTGGATGGCTGCCGCAGGCTGCTTGGGCCGAACCTCTACGGGCCGGAGCCGGGCGCCGTCGGCGACGGTCTTGCGACGGGGTTCGATGCCGGCGTCCTGCTCGACGCCTGGCGCCGCCATGCGCGCCTTCTGCTCGACGCCCTTGGCTGGACCGCAACGCCGATCCGCACGCGACCTTTCGACGGCGGCGGCAGCCTCTTCCTGCCGGCTGCCGTCGATCAGCTCTTCACGGCCGCCTTCATCGTCGAGGCGGCGTGGTACTATACCGCGACGGAGCTTCTTCAACTCGATCCGATTCCATCCGACCAGATGGTTGCGGGCCTGCGTCGCATCGGCGATGCGGAAGCCAATCCCGCGCTTGCCGATCTTGTCGCGAGAGCCGAACGGAGCGGGCTCGACCGTCTGCTCGACGACGACGCACTGACGCTCGGCCACGGCGCCGGATCGCAGACATGGCAGACTGACAGCCTGCCTGCGTCGCCCGACTGGTCGCGACTGCACGATATTCCCGTCGCCCTGGTCACCGGCACGAACGGCAAGACCACGACCACCCGCCTCATTGCGGCGATGGGCCGGGCTGCCGGGCGGATTTCGGGCCTCTCCTCCACCGAATTTGTCAGGGTTGGCGACGACATTCTCGACCGGGGGGACTATTCCGGCCCGGCCGGCGCGCGGCTTCTCTTGCGGGATCGCCGGCTGGAACTCGGTGTGCTGGAGGTCGCGCGCGGCGGTATCCTGCGCCGGGGCGTGCCAGTGACGCGGGCCCGCGCGGCCGTCGTGACGAATGTCGCGGCCGATCATCTCGGCCAGTACGGGATCATCACGGTCGGGGAACTGGCCCAGGTGAAGCTGGCGGTCCACCGGGCCCTCGCGCCGGGCGGCCTGTTGGTCCTCAATGCGGACGATCCCCTTGTCGTCGACGCCGCCGGCGCGGCGGATGCGCTGAAAGCATGGTTCTCGCTCGATCCCGACAATGCCGAAATCCGGGCCGCGCGGTCGCGCAACGCCCCCTGCGCCTGGCTTGACAAGGGGCGCATCATGCTCTCGGACGGGCGCTCCGAGACGTCGCTGATCGACATTGCGGACGTGCCGCTCACCCTCGCAGGTGCTGCCCGCTACAATATCGAGAACGTGCTCGCCGCTGTGCTGGCGGCGCTGGCGCTCGACATCCCGAACGACGCGATCTCGACGGTTCTTTCGACGTTCCGCAGCGATCCGACCGACAATCCGGGCCGGGCCAACGAGTACGCCGTGCGCGGTGCCCGGGTTTTCGTCGACTTTGCGCACAACCCGCATTCCATCGTCGCGGTGACGGGTGCTTTGGCCGCGCTTCCCGCGCACCGGCGGTTCGTTCTGCTGGGCCATGCGGGCGACCGTTCGGACGAGGAGATACGCGCCTTGACGCGCGGTGCGTTCCGCCTGCGGCCCGACTTCGTCGTCGCGGTCGAGAACCCCAAATATCTACGCGGCCGGCCGGCCGGCGAGATCCCCGCTCTTATCCGTCAGGAATGCCTCGACCTCGGCCTGCCCGCGGACCGGATCATCCTTGCCGACAGCCCGTCCGACGGCGCCCGCCGGGTGATCGAGCAACTGGCACCCGGAGACGTAGCGCTGCTTCTGGTTCATGAAGGACGCAAGGAAGTCGCGGCTCTTCTGACTGACGCCGGTTGCGTCCAGAACGGCCCGGAAGCGCCGAACGCCGTTGCCGCAAGTGATTCGGATGGGCTTGAGAGGCTCTAGGGGAATGGCCGACTGGAGCGGCATGGGGAGAAGAGGAGAGGGCGGTCATAAGTAATGATGATTGCACGCCCCCACAGCCGAACAATAAGCTCTCGTCGCAAAAATACGGCGGGAGCTTTCTGTGTTTAAGCATACATCGCGGCCTTCAGGCCGATCATGCAATTCGGAAACCTCGCCCATCGGCTACTGTTTGGAATAACAAGATAGCGTAGTTGGTCGGTGTTTCCAGTCATGTGGGAGGCGTCCAAAATCCTCGAGGACCTCACATCTGTTCAGCAAAAAGCGTCGTGCCGTCCAAATGAGAGCAATTCGCGCGTATAGGCCTCGGCGGGCGCGCGGATCACGTCCTCCGTCCTGCCGAATTCGATGACGTCGCCGCGGCGCATGACGAGGAGGGTGTCGGAGATATGGGCGACGACCTTCAGGTTGTGTGTGACGAAGAGCATGGAAAGGCCGCGGCTCGCCTTGAGATCGGAGAGCAGGTTGAGGATCTGCGCCTGAACGGAGACGTCGAGCGCCGAGGTCGGCTCGTCGAGGATGAGGAGACCGGGTTCCAGCGCCAATGCGCGGGCGATGGCGACGCGCTGGGCCTGTCCGCCGGAGAGTTCGCGGGCGCGCCGGGCGAGGAAGTCGGCCGGCAGGCCGCAGTCGGAGAGGAGGGCCGCGATCTTCTCGCGCATGGCGGGACCCTGCCGCTGGCCGGCCGCCAGCATGGGCTCGGCGAGGATATCCTCGATGGTCAGCCGCGGGCTGAGCGACAGGAAGGGGTTCTGCGAGACGACGCCGATCTTCTGGCGCGCCTTTCGAAGGGCGTCGCCCTTTAGGGCCAGCCAGTCCTGTCCGTCGAGGCGGATCGCGCCGCTTTCGACCGGCAGCAGCCGCAGGATGGCGCGCAGCAGGCTCGTCTTGCCGGAGCCGCTTTCGCCGACGATGCCGAGCGTCTCGCCCTTTTCGAGGCGGAAGCTCGCGCCGTTGACGACGGGTTTCGGGCGCGCGGCGAAGAGGCCGGCGCGGTAGCGGATGACGAGCCTGTCGACATCGAGCATCGGAACCGGGGTCATGCCGTGTCCTCCGGCAGATGGCAGAGCCAGTAATGGGTGTCGCGCCCGCGCTCCGGCGGCGCGGCCGCCGAGCAGGCGGCCATGGCTTGCGGACAGCGCGGCGCGAAGGCGCAGCCGGTGATGGCCGAACGTGGCGGCGGAATGGAGCCGTCGATGGCGGCAAGGCGCGCGCCGTGCGGCGCGGCATCCGGCAGGGCCGAGAGCAGGGCGCGGGTATAGGGATGGCCGGGGCTTTGCAGCACCGCGCCGACCGGCCCGGTCTCGACGGAGCGCCCGGCATAGAGCACGGTCGCCCGGTCGCAGGCCTCCGCGATCACGTCCATGTCGTGGGTGATCATTAGCACGGTGAGGCCGCGTTCCGTGACGAGCCTGCGCAGGAGCGCCAGCACCTGCGCGCCGACGGAAACGTCGAGCGCGGTGGTCGGCTCGTCGGCGATGAGAAAGTCCGCGCCGGTGGCCAGTGCCTGCGCGATGACGACGCGCTGCTGCATGCCGCCCGAAAGCTGGTGCGGATAGCTCTTCAGCACCCTTTCCGGATCGGGAAGGCCGGTCGCGGCGAGCAGCGAGGCGGCTTCGGCGCGGCGGGCCTGCCGGGGCATGTCGCGATGGGCGCGGATCACGTCGTCGAGCTGGCGGGCGATGGAGAGCACCGGATTGAGCGCGGCGGCGGGGTCCTGCGAGATGAGGCCGATGCGCCGGCCGCGCAGGCGGGCCGCATTCTCGCCGAGATCCTCGCCGTCGAAGTGGAAGCGGTCGGCGGCGATCCGCGCGCCCTTCGGCACGAGGCCGAGCGCCGCCATGCCGGTCATGGTCTTGCCGCAGCCGGATTCGCCGATCACGCCATGGATTTCGCCGCGCTCGATTTCAAGGCTCACCGAGCGCACGGCATGGACGTCGCCATCCGGCGTGGGGATGCTGACGGAGAGGTTGCGAACATCAAGCAGAGGCACGGGCGGCACCTCCCTTGCGGTCGCGCAGCGCATCGCCGAGCACGCTGAAGGCCAGCGCGACGAGGAAGATGGTCATGCCGGGCATGGCCGAATACCACCAGCGCGCCGGGAAGAATTTCCGGCCGGCATCGACCATCTGGCCCCAGTCGGCGGTCGGCGGCAGAACGCCGAGGCCGAGGAAGGAGAGGGCGGCGGCCGTCAGCAGCGCCGGGCCGACGTCGAGCGCGGCCTGAACGGTCAGCGGGCGGCCGGTCGCCGGCAGGATGTGGCGGACGATGATGCGCGGATGCGAGACGCCGGCAAGCCGCGCAGCCTCGACATAGGGCTGGCCGCGCAGCACCAGCACCTCGGCGCGGGCAAGGCGGGCATACCAGGGCCACCAGGTCACGGCGACGGCGATGATGCTGTTGAGGAAGCCCGGCCCGAGGGCCGCCGCCATCAGCACCGCCAGAAGCAGGGCCGGGAAGGCCAGGAAGACATCCGTGCCGCGCATCAGCGCCTCGTCGATCCAGCCGCCGAAATAGCCGGCCGCAAGGCCGACCGGCAGGCCGATGAGCAGGGAGAAGGCGACGATCAGCACGCCATTGGTCAGCGAGACGCGGGTGGCGTAGAGGATGCGGCTCAGGATGTCGCGGCCCAGATGGTCCGTGCCGAGCCAGTAGGCCGCCGAGGGCGGCTGGAGCTTGGCGACGACATTCGGCGCGCCGGCGCCCTGCGCCGGATAAGGCGCGATCCACGGTGCGAGGATCGCGGCGGCGACGAAGAGGACGACGACTGCGAGGGCGATGGTGCCGGGCCAGCCGAGGCGTTGGACGAGTTTCTTCATGACAGCGCCACCCGCGGGTCGACAAGGGCCTGGGCGATGTCGATCAGGAGGTTCATCACGACATAGCAGATCGTCACCACCATGGTGACGGCGGCGATGACCGGGAAGTCCTTGGCGAGGATCGCTTCGGAGACATAACGCCCGAGGCCCGGCCAGGCGAAGATGATCTCCACCAGCACCGCGCCGGTCAGGGCATAGGCGAAGGAAAGGCCGATCACCGTCAGCGCCGGCCCCATGGCGTTCGGCAGGGCATGGCCGAAGAGGATGCGTGGCTCGGAAAGGCCGAGCGCACGGGCGGCCACGACATGGCGGCGCTCGAGGATCTCGATCATGGCCGAGCGCGTCAGCCGCATGGCGACGCCTGCGGGATAGGAGGCGAGCGTCAGGGCCGGCAGGATCAGGTGCGCGAAGGCATCGCCGAAGGCGTCGAGACGGCCGGCGAGCAGCGCGTCGATCATGTTGAAGCCGGTCACCATCGGCAGCGGCGCGGAGATCGATATTTCCCGCGACAGCCGCCCGGAGAGCGGCAGCACGCCGAGCCACTGCGCGAAGACGAGTTGCAGGATCATGGCGAGGAAGAAGGTCGGCATGGCGACGGCGGCGATGGAGCCGAAACTGCCGATCCTGTCCGGCCATCGGCCCTGCCGGGCGGCCGCGACGACGCCGAGCGGAATGCCGATCAGCAGCGCAAGGCCGGTGGAGAAGACCGCAAGTTCGAGGGTCGCCGGCAGGTAGGCCCGAAGGTCCTGCGCGATGAGACGCCGCGACTTGTAGGAGATGCCGAAATCGCCCGACGCCATGGCCGTGGCGAAGGTGGCGAAGCGGGCGGGGAGGGGCGCGTCGAGGTTCAGTTCCTGACGCGCCTTCTCGATCTGTTCGGCCGTCGGGCGCGGGCCGGCATAGAGCGCGGCGGGATCGGAGGGAACGACCTGCGCCACCACGAAGACCAGGAAGGTCACGCCCACCACCACGAAGGCGGAGAGCACCGTGCGGCGCAGGATGTAGCGCAGAAGTTCCATCAGACCCCCCGCGCGCCCTACCGGCTCAGTTCGTTGATGAAGACGACGTGTCCATAGGCCGGGTTGTCGGTATAGCCCTTGATGTCCGAGCGGATGATATGGACATTCGGCTGGTCCAGCATGAAGACCGCCGCCGCATCTTCGATCACCATGCGTTGCGCCTCGATGAACAGGGCCTCGGCGCGCGCCCGGTTGGTGCCCGAGAGCCTCGCTGCCTCGTTGATCTTCGCATCGAATGCAGGGTTGGAATAGTAGCCGAGGTTGAAGTTCGGCTTCTCCTCGCTGTGGAACAGGTTGAAGAGGTAGTCGTAGGGCGTGACGAAGGTCGGCCACCAGAACATGACGAAGATGTCCTGAGCCGCCTGCGGATCGGACTTGCCGAGCTGCCACTGGGCTTCCCAGGCCATCGGCTGCAGCTTCAGCGTGATGCCGAGGGTTTCCAGATTGGCCTTCCACAGTTCGCCGGCAACGGCCTCGATCGCCTGGGACGTCGAATAGGTCATCGTCAGCTCGAGGCCCGGCTCGATGCCTTCCTCCGCAAGCAGCGCCTTGGCGGCCTCGAGGTCGGTCTTCGGGATGGGCGCCTCGGCGTCGTGGCCCCAGATGCCGGCGGGCACGACGCCCTTGGCGCGCGTGCCGAAGCCGCTCGTGCCGGCGGCGATCACGTCGTCATAGGGGAAGGCGAGCGACAGGGCCTGGCGTACCTTCGCCTTGTCGAGCGGCGCGCGCTTGACGTTGTAGAGGCCGAACAGGGTTTCGAAGGACGGATTGACGACGACGTTGAGGTCGGGATTGGACTTCAGCGCCTCGAGGTTCTCGTAGGGCAGGCTGTAGGTCCAGTCGGCCTGGGCGCTTTCGATCATGTTCTGGGCGAGCGTCGCATCCTCGGTGATCTCGAAGGACACGGTCTTGAAGCCGTTTTCCGGCACCTTGCCCCAGTAGCCGTCGACACGGTCGAGCACCGCGCGCTGGCCCGGCTCGTAGCGGCTGATCCTGAACGGGCCGGTGCCGCCGTCATTGCCGGCGTTGAACCAGGTGCTATCCTTGTCGAGGACGGACGGCGCGTAGATCCAGGCGGCAAAGCCCGCCGAGGCGATGAGGTCGAGCGGCTGCGGCTCGGAAAGCTGGAAGACGACCTTCAGCGGCTCGGGCGTCTCGATGGACGTCACCGGCCCCCAGATGAAGGACGCGCCGCCGCCAATTTTCCTGGTGCGCTCGATCGAGCCCTTGACGGCCTCGGAGGTGAGCGGGCTGCCATCGTGGAACGTCACGCCGTCGCGCAGGGTAAAGGTCCAGGTCTTGCCATCGGCGCTGACTTCCCAGCCGGTGGCGAGCAGCGGCTCGATCTTCGCTTCCGCCGTGTCCGTGGCCGGAATGTAGCGGGCAAGGCCCTCGTAGACGTTCGCAAGCACTGCGCCGTCGTTGGAGAACGAGGTGGCGGGGTCGAGGTCCGGGAAGCTGGTCGGATAGGCGAGCGTGAAGATGCTGCCGGCGCCTTCCGCCATGGCGAAATTCCAGCGTGTGCTGGTGGCGGCAAGGGCGGCGAGGGCTGTCGTCTTGAGGAAATTGCGGCGATTCATTGCGTTCTCCCGTGGAGGTTGGGGTCCGGACGATTAGGCGTCTTCTCTGTAATGGGGCACCGGCGGCGCATCGGCGGATATGCCCACCGGCACGAAGTCGAAATCATAACCGAAGGCGCGGGGTCCGACGGATTCGAGCGCGATGTCGCTGCGCAGCAGAACCGGGGCCGGCATGGAGAGCACGTCGATGCGCAGGCCGTAGCGCAGCTCCTCCGTGCCGATGGCGCGGCCGGTCTCCGAATCCACGATGCAGATCAGGTCCGGCACCATGGTGATGATCTCCTCGCCCTCGCGGGCGATCAGGTATTCGTTCTGGATCTCGATGGCGATCGTGCGCCCCGCATCCTCATCGAGCCCGGCGACGGTGAGCGTGCCGCGGTTGAAGCCGGCCGAAATGCGGCGGGCGATATCCGTGACCTTGCCACGCATCAGGCGCACGCCGCCCGATTGCCGCATGATCGCTTCCACCGGGTCCTCCTTGGCGGCGCGGGCGTTCAGCACGGCGTCGCCGAGGGTCCAGGCCTGGCTGGTCGTGTGCGGCACGCCGAAGCGGCGCACGAACTCGCCGCTCATCGGCGCGGTCGTCATCAGCGCCGTGCAGCCCATGGCGATGGTGCTGGCGCGCAGAAGCTTTTCCAGCATTTTCGGCGTGGTCGCCTCGGTGACGATCAGCACGTTGCCGTCGGCATCGGCGAGGGCTGCCGGCTGCACCGGCTGGCCGTGGATGAAGAAGGTGGTCATCTGCACTTCCGGGAAGGCGCGGCCCATGCCGTCGGCATCCACCACAGGCAGGTCGACCATGGCGGCCGTCAGCATGGGCGAAAGGCCGTTGCCGCCGCCCACCTCGTCGCCGAGCAGCGCATCGATCTTACGGCCCATATGATGTTCGAGCGCATGGAGCAGCCGCACGCCCTCGGCGCCCTCGGCGATCTTCTCGATGCCGACGGTCGGCGCGCCGATGCCGCCGATGCCGATGATCTGCGCGTCAGGGGCCATGTCGGCCGGGCGCACCATGCGGATGCGCTTGCCCTCGCGCAGCAGCGCCTTGGCGCGCAGCGACGCATGGTAGGTGCTGCCGCCGCCGCCGGTGCCCAGGATGCCGCAGCCGATGGCGATGCGGTCGATATCCGTTTCGGTGAGCGACCAGTACTTCATGCCCTCAGTTCTCCAATGACTTTCGCCGCGATGCGCACGGCATTGCCGGGCAGGTAGGCCAGCGGCGTCTCCTCGATTTCGGCGAGCGTCACCGTCTCGTGCGCCGCGCCGGCCTCGACCGCGCGCGCCCGCGCTTCCTCGACGATGGATTCCATCGCGCGTTCCCGCGTCGTGCCTTCCAGCGAGACGACGCTGTCGACCTCGCCGGAGACCTGCGCGATGGCCGCGCCGATGGCGTTGGCGGAGCCGAAATGGTCCGGTTTCAGCGAGACCGAGGTGCCCTCCAGCAGCCCTTCCACGAGCACCGAGCCGCCGCCGACGAGGATGGCCGGGATCGGCTCCGCGCTCGGCTTCATGCGGTCGAGGACCGTTTCGATGCTGGCCTTCATCTGCGCCAGCATCTGCCGGGCGAAATCCGGGGTGATGTGGGCGAGGCGGCTGCGGTCGCCGAGATCGACGAGGCCCGCCGCCACGGCGATGTCGGTCGCCGTCAGCGTGTCGCCGCCGAAGCACAGCGCCTTTTCCGGCAGGCGGAAGCCGACGGAATCCGGGCCGACCGTCGCGGGCGGGCCGGAGCGCACGATGCTGCCGCCGCCAAGGCCGAAGGAATAGACGTCCGGCACGCGGAAATTGGTCGGCACGCCGCCGATCATCGCGCCCTCGCTGCGGGTGCGCGGGAAGCCGGCGACCAGCATGCCGATATCGGTGGTGGTGCCGCCGATATCGATCACCGCGGCGTCGGTGAGCCCGGTGAGGAAGGCCGCACCGCGCATGGAGTTGGTCGGGCCGGAGGCGATGGTGAAGACCGGATAGCGCTCGGCGAAATCCGCCGCCATCAGTGTGCCGTCGTTCTGGGTGAGGTAGAGCGGGCAATTCAGGCCGAGCGCGGCGAAGGCGGCGCGGAAGGCGCCGACCGTCTCGTGACCGAGTCTGTGCAGGCTCGCATTGAGGATCGTGGCGTTCTCGCGCGGCAGGAGGCCGGTGCGGCCGACGCGGTGCGACAGGCTGATCGCGGCGTCAGGCATTTCCCCGGCGACGATTTCGGCCGCCTCGTTTTCCATGCGCGGATCGACAAGGGCGAAGACCGAGCAGATCGCCACGGCCGAAATGCCCCTGGCGCGCCAGTCGCGGCAGGCCGCGCGGACGGCGTCGGCATCGAGCGGTGCGATTTCCGAGCCGTCATAGTTCACGCCGCCGCCGACCAGCGCCGCGCCGCCGTCGACGATGGGGCGCAGCGTGTCGGGCCAGTCGATCATCGGCGGCAGCGAGCGGGTCGCCGCGCCGCAGAGCCGCAGGATGCCGACCTTTTCGAGATGGCGGCCTTCCACGACGGCGTTGAGGAAATGCGTGGTGCCGATCATCACGGCATTGACGGCGGCGGCGTCGACGCCCGCCTCGGCCAGGACGGTGCGGATCGCCGCGCCGACGCCCGAGGTCACGTCCGCCGTCGTCGAGGACTTCACCGTTGCAAGAACCTCCGTGCCGCGCAGCAGCGCCGCATCCGTATTGGTTCCGCCCACATCCACCCCAATGCGCAGCATGGGTTACCCTTTCTTCTTGCCGCCGAGATCCGTGCCGCGGCTGATCGCGGTCGTCCTCGTGCCGAATACCTTGTAGAGCCGCAGGACGACCGAACTCGTCACGCGCTTGACGCCGGGCAGCTTGCCCAGTTCATGATCCATGAAGTCGAGAAGCGCCGCATGATCGGCGACGAAGAGCGAGGCGCTGAGATTGGCCGCGCCGCTGGTCGCGGCGAGATAGCCGATCTCGTCATATTCGGCGAGCTGGATGGCGACTTCCTCCAGCTTGCCCGCTTCCACTTCGATGAGAAGTTCGACCTGCACGTCGCGCCCGAGCGCGACCGGATCGGGGATGGCGCCGATGACGATCATCTTCGCCTGCAGCAGGGCGGCGATGCGGTTGCGGATCGTGCGCTCCGACACGCTGCCGATCCGGCCGGCGATCTCGGCCGCCGAAAGGCGCCCGTCCTCGGAAAGATAACGGATAATCTCGCGATCCAGGTCATCGACGACATAGCGCTGCGTCATGGGCGTTTCCCTTTCGGCCAACTATGGGGAGTAAATTTCCGAAACGGAATTATGTCAAGAATATTTCAGCCGCAGCGTGCCGATCGTGCTGAAAATTTCCGGATTAAGGAGGAATTGATATGAAATGTTGCCGAATCGGCAATGCGCTTGCGGTCGGGAAGGCTTGATCGATCGCGTGCAGCCGCGGCAGAGAAAACTTGACATTTGTGAGAAGGTTTTAATATTGGGAACCTGAAATGGCCCGTGGGCGATGCTTGATTTCCCCCGGCAACGAATCCCGTACTTGATCGCCGCCTGCCTGCTGCAACGCTGAGCAGGATTGGCGCTATCGGTCAAAAGCGAAGCCTGAATGGTGTGTAATTTGAGCGAACGCCTTTCATTTCTCCTGCCAAAGACGACCCGGCACTGTCCGGATGTTCCGAAAGGGGAGGCAGGCCAAGCATGACCTGGGATATACAGGTTCTTTTCCGACGTCACGCCAAAGGGATCGCCAGATCACTGGCCCGCAAGGGTATGGGGGAAGAAACCGCTGCGGACATCACGCAGGACACGTTCCTGCGGGTGCTCGCCGCGCCGCCGGCGAATGATGCGCAAAATCACAATCCGGCTGCCTATCTCTACCAGGTGTCGCGCAACCTCGGGATCAATCATCGCCGGCGCGAGGCACTGATCGAGACGGTCTCGCTCGATGACGACGAGGCGCTGAATGTGGCCGATCCGGCGCCTTCGCCTGAAAAGACCGTCTATTCACGGCAATGCCTTGTCCAGACCTATGCGGCGCTCAACGAATTGCCCGAGCGGACGAGGCGGGCCTTCGAGATGCATCGCCTCGGCGAGCGGACCATTGCCGAAGTTGCCGAGGAACTCGAGATATCGACGACACGGGCATGGACCCTGATCCGTGACGCCTACCGCCACCTGGTTGGCCGCGTCGACGAGTTCTGATTTGTTTTCCTGCGGGAGAAAAATCCGGCCGCTCGTTTGTATTATGGAATAGAGGCAGGCGAGATTCGCCGACCCCGGCGACCGTCTCTCTTTCGGAAGGGTACAAATGAACGACGTGACGCCAGATCAGGATCGATTGCTCGACGAAGCGATCGATCTGCTTATCCGGTATCAGAACGACCCTGAAAATCCCGTGGCGAACGAGATGATACGCGCGTGGCGGGCACGCGGTGCGCAGTATGAGCAGGTCTGGGCGCGTGTATCGAAGGTTCACGGCGCTTCCGGCCGGATCCTCACGGAGGAGCGCCGCAGGGAGCGGCGGCAGAGCCTCGGCCTCACGCGGCGCAATCTCATGATCGGCGGCTTCACCGCTGCTGGCGCCGGGCTTGCCGCCTATGTCGCCGGGCCGCAGATCGTTCTGCAGGCGCGGGCCGACTATCGAACGGCCAAGGGGGAGAAACGCAATATCGCGCTGCCGGATGGCAGCGTGGCGGTGCTTGGGCCAGAGAGCGCCATCGCTCTGGATTATCGCGACGACAGTCGAACGATCGATCTTCTCGCCGGCATGTCTTTCTTCGAGGTGGCCAGCGATGCGCGCCGGCCGTTCAGGGTTCTCTCCGGCAGCCTGAGCGCGACGGCGCTTGGAACCGCGTTCGACGTTTCGAATGACGATAGCATCCTGACGGTCTCCGTCGATCATGGCCTTGTCGACGTCCGGTTGAACGATTCCGCCCTCGCAGGCGGTGAAAAGCTCGGCGAGGGACAGTGGATCACCTTCGATCCGTCGTCGGGTGGAATAGACCGCGGCAAGCGCGAGAGCGGGCAGATCGCCTCGTGGCGCGACAATCTCATCATTGCGGAGCGGGAGGCGGTTTCCGCCCTTGTGGCGCGCATCGGCCGCTGGATGCCGGGGCGGGTCGTCATGGCCGATCCCTATATCGGCCGGCAACGTGTCAGCGGTGTCTTCGACCTGAACGACCCGTTGCGCGCCCTTCAGGCCGTTGTGCATCCGGCGGGCGGGCGCGTGCGGCAATTGTCCTCCCTCGTGACCGTTATTTCGCCGCTCTGAAAAAAGATCGAAAAAACTTGAGTGAAAGAGTGAAAATTTCGCGACCCCGATTGTATCCCTAATAGGGACAGAAATCGGGGCGCATATCGCACCTGTCCCTCCAGTGAATTCGAACGACGGAGTGGGCTGATCATGGTGTATGGACGTTGCGGCAGCACATCGACGGGGGCGACGTGCAGCAGGGTGATGGCGGCGCTGCTGATGACGTCCGCCATAGGCATCGGCCTTGCGGCGACGCACCGCGCCGCCGCGGCCCAGACGCAGGCCCAGACCAGCTTTACCATCCCCGCCGGCTCGCTCGGCAATGCGCTGACGACATTCGGCCGCCAGGCCGGCCTTCAGGTGACCTATCTCGCCTCGGCCGCAGCGGGGAAGACTTCGCCCGGCTTTTCCGGTTCCGCGAGCCGCGAGCAGGCCCTGTCCCGTATCCTTGCGGGGTCTGGCCTCATCTATTCGTTCCCGAATGCGACCACGGTCGCTATTTCCGCGCCGGCTGCGGTCGGCGGCGAAGCCGGGGTCGGCGGTTCGACGGCCCTCGATACGATCACCGTCGAGGGCGAGAATGCCTGGGGGCCGGTGGATGGCTATGTGGCCAAGCGGAGCGCCACGGGCACCAAGACCGACACGCCGCTTATCCAGACGCCGCAATCCATCAGCATCGTGACGCGGGATCAGGCCGAGGCGCAGGGCGCGCAAAGTCTCGCTCAGTCGCTTCGCTATTCGGCAGGCGTTGCCGCCGAGGTCCGTGGCTCGGCAACCCGATACGATATTCCCTATATCCGTGGTTTCGGCTCCCCGACCGATCCGGTCCAGTATGTCGACGGGCTGCGCCTGCTGCGCGGAGGCGGCTACGCCTTCCCGCAGATCGAGACCTATGGCGTCGAGAGGATCGAGTTCCTCAAGGGGCCTTCTTCCACCCTTTACGGGGGAAGCATGTCCGGCGGCCTGATCAATTCGGTCTCCAAGCGGCCCACCGGCGAGCAGCAGAACGAAGTCGAGGTGCTGTTCGGCAGCCACAACCGCATGCAGGCTGCCGTCGATTTTTCCGGCCCGCTCGATACGGAAGGCACGATGCTCTATCGCATCGTCGGGCTTGCCCGGAAATCCGATACGCAGGTGGTCAATACCGAGGAAGAGCGGCGCTACATCGCGCCATCGTTCACCTGGTCGCCGGATGAAGATACGACGCTGACGGTGATGGGCAGCTATCAGGACGACCCGGAAGGCGGCTACTATGGCATCCTTCCCACGGTGGGCACGCTCTGGTCGAGCCCGGCCGGCAAGATTCCGCGCTCGTTCAACGATGGCGATCCGGCATATCATGGCTTCGAGCGGAAGCAGGCGATGCTGGGTTACGAATTCGAGCATCGCTTCAACGAAACCTGGACGGTCCGCCATAACCTGCGTTACCTCGACCTGACCACCGTGACGCAGGATATCGCAACGAGCGGCATGGCGGCGGACGGGCATACCATCAACCGCTATGCCCTGGGCCAGGACGAGGCGATCCACGGCGTCACGTCGGACCTGCAATTGCAGGGTGAGTTCGATACAGGCCGCCTCCGGCACACGGCGCTTTTCGGCTTCGACTATCAATATTCGGACTGGAGCCAGATCAGGGACTACGGTGGGGCGCCGCCGATCGACTTCCTCAATCCGGTCTATGGAACGGCGACCAATCTGGTGCTGGCGCGCATCACCAACCAGCAGCAGTCCATCCGTCAATCGGGTCTTTACGTGCAGGACCAGATCACCCTCGACAATTGGACGATGGTCCTTGGCGGCCGCTATGACGCCATCCGGACGACAACGGACAATTACCTGAACGGCAGCCGCCAGACGCAGGACGACGGTGCGTTCAGCAGCAAGGTCGGCCTGATCTACAATTTCGACAATGGCGTTGCGCCTTATGCGAGCTACTCCACCTCCTTCCTGCCGGTAAGCGGTACGGACGCGAACGGAGCCGCTTTCGAGCCTTCGACGGCGGAGCAGTTCGAAATCGGGGTCAAGAATCAGCCGACGGGCTTCGACGGCCTGTTCACGCTGGCCTATTTCGACATAACCCAGCATGACGTCGTGACCGCTCTCAACCCGATCACGCGCTACCAGAGCGGCGAGCAGCGCTCGCGCGGCCTCGAGTTCGAAGCCAGGGTCGCCGTGACCGACAACATCAACCTCACGGGCGCCTTCACCTACACCAATGCCGAGATCGTCAAGGGTCTGGGCGCCGATGTGGGGGATTCTCCCATCGGCATCCCCGATCTGACCGCATCGCTTTGGGGAGACTATACGTTTGACAGCGGCTCCCTGGAGGGCGTGAAGATCGGTGGTGGGGTTCGCTATGTCGGAAAGACGGTCGGCGGATATTCTCCGAATGCCTTCACCCCGGGGGCGACGCGCCTCGACGTGCCCGGCTACACGGTCTTTGACGCGGCGCTGACCTATGATTTCGGTGCGAAGACGCCGGAACTGAAGGGCCTGACCGCACAGCTCAATGTCAGCAATCTGTTCGACAAGACCTATGTGACCTGCCTTTCCAACAACTTCTGCAACTACGGCAACGGCCGTGCGGTGTACGGAAGTCTCAAGTATCGCTGGTGAAACCATGGCCACGCTCCCGACATCCAGCGACACCGCCGTCAGCATGCAGCCCGGTGCGGCAGACAAAGGGCAGTTTGCCACCCTTGCCGGGCTCAGCGCCCTCTATGTCGGCTTCGGCATGACGATGGGGGTCATCCAGGGCGGGTTTCCCACCGTCATGCGGGCCGCCGGCATGAGCATAGGGTCCGCGGGCTGGCTCTATGCGCTCTATCTGCCGTTCGGCGTCGCCTTTCTCTGGTCGCCGCTCGTCGATCGATGGCGGCCGCCGGTATTGACGCCCCGCATCGGCTGGATCGTGCCGCTGCAAATCCTCGCCGCGCTGATCGTGTGTAGCGTCGCCTTCATGGAGGGTGCGCCGGTCATCCTGCTCTTTGCCCTGGGTTTCCTCATGGCTTGCGCCATGGCCACCATGGACATCGCGCTCGATGGGCTGGCGGTCGATCTGGTCAAGCCAGTCTGGCGTCCGAATGCGGCGGCGGCGAAGCTCGCCGCGCTTTCCGTGGGGGCGATGATCGGGACGGGCGCCTTCGTGGCCCTGTTCCAAAGCCTGGGCTGGCTGCCGATTTTCCTTGGCTTCGGTGCGGTTCTCCTGCTGCTGACCTTGCCGGTCCTGGCATTGATCCCCTCCGAAAGAGCTCTGCCAAGGCGTGAAGGCGGCGATGCCCGTTCGGGCAAGGCCAGCCTGACCAGGGTCCTGGCTGAGCCGCTCCAGCGAAAACGCCTGATATTGCTGACCTTTGCGTGCTGTGTGATCTTTCCGCTTTCCGGCCTCAACCGCCTGATGCTCGTCGATCTCGGCCTGTCGGTCGAGACGATCGGCTGGGTCGTCGGCACCCTGGGGCCGGTCGCCATGTTCGCGACCGCCTTGATATCGATGCCGCTGATGCAACGGACGGGACTGGCCGGCTCGCTCATCGCCTTTACTGCGCTCGGCCTGGCGGCCGTTGCGGCCATGGCGGCGGGTTTCCAGTTTAGGGTTCCGGTGGCGGCCATCACAGGGGCGATCCTGGCAGGGGCCGCCGTCAGCGGCATCTATGTCGCGCTGACGGCAAGGATACTCGGATGGGCGTCAGGCCGGCAGCCTGCAACCGACTATGCCGTTTTCTACGGCGTCGGCCGGCTCGCCAGCACGATCGTCATCATCGCCGCAGCACAGTTCATCGCGCATCTCGGCTGGCTCCTGTTCTACGGGCTGGGCGCGATCGGGCTGATCGTCGTCTTCGGGCTGGTACACGGCCCGGTATCGGAAAGAACCTGATCTATCCCTGCGGCCCGCCCCCGGTTCGCACGCATTGCGTCGACGAGGGCAACCGCTGGAGCAACATACTGGAACAATATCATGACGCTTCTCTTCGCCGAGGCCCACACCCGTCTTCCCGATGCCCTCTCGGTCATCAAGGATGTGTGCGAGCACTTCCTGGAACACGATGCCCACATCGCCGTGGACGGCGACACGCATACGGTGACCTTCGATTTCGGCGTCGGCACCCTGCAGGTGCAGTCGGATGCGCTGACCCTGCGGGCGCAGGCGAAGGATATCAACGAGCTTTATTTCCTGCGCATGGTCCTTGCAGGGCATGTGAAGGAGTTCGCCGCCGGCCCGGAGCCGGAGATCGTCTGGAGCGGGGCGGGCAGCGATCTGGTGACGCCGCCGAACTTCAGTCTTGCCCGCGTGATCGCCGTTCAGGATGTGACGCCGCATATGCGCCGCGTGACGTTTTCCGGTGGCGATCTGGCGCGCTATGCAGCCGATGACAATATTCACGTCGGTCTCGTCATTCCTCCCGAAGGGCAGGATCCCGTCTGGCCGACCGTGGGCAAGGATGGACTCATCCAATGGCATGACGGGGCAGGCCGCCCCACGATGCGCCGCTATACGATCCGGCGATACGATGCGGCGGCCGGATCGCTCGATATCGATTTCGTCGTTCATGACGATGCCGGGCCGGGTTCGGCCTTCGCCCTGCGCGCGAAAACCGGCGACATTGTCGGTCTTCTCGGACCGGGCGGCGGCGGCATAAGGTTCGAGGCCGACTGGTATCTGCTTGCGGGCGACGAGACGGCCCTGCCGGCAATCGCCCGCATCCTGGAGGCGCTTCCGCCCGGCGCGCGCGGCGTCGCTTTCATCGAGGTCGCCGATGCCGCCGAGGAACAGCCGATCGCCATTCAGGCCGACATCGCGATCCGCTGGCTGCATCGTAACGGCGCTGCGGCAGGCACGACCACGCTCCTCGCCAACGCGGTTCGCGAAGCGGCGTTTCCCGAGGATGACACGCCGATCTTCGCTTGGGTTGCCTGCGAGCTCGATGGCTTCAAGGCGATCCGGTCCCATCTGCGCAAGGAGCGAGGGCTGAAGAAGAGCCGGCACCTCGTCGTGTCCTATTGGCGCAGGGGCAAGACGGACGACGACAAGTTTGATCGCGACGACGGCTAGCCCGCAAAATAAGCGCTACCGGTCGCAGAACACGGCTCGTGTCGCTGCCGTTTTCTTGGGACGATCATCGGTGTGCCGGAAACGGGATCGTCGATGACGATGCAACCCAGTCCAAAGACGGCTTGTACAAGGTGCTCGGTAACGATGTCCGTCGGACAGAGGTGGCTCGGTTTGTCTGAACAGCTTCGGGCGTTTCGCTAAGTGGATTTCCGCCTCGATTATGCCGCCACCATCATTGGTGTCAGCGCGTTGAAGTAGGCCTGATCCGGCGTCCGCCGGTCAAGGGATGAATGTGGGCGTCTGGCGTTGTAGAAGTTCAGATATCGGCCGATGCCAGCGCGTGCCTCGGACACAGTCTTGTAGGCATGGAGGTAGACTTCCTCGTATTTGATCGAACGCCAGAGCCGCTCGACGAAGACATTGTCTCGCCACGCACCCTTGCCATCCATCGAGATGGCGATCTGTGACCTCTTCAGCACGGCGGTGAAGTCGATGGAGGTGAACTGCGATCCCTGGTCGGTATTGAAGATTTCCGGCCTGCCATGACGGGCAAGTGCCTCCTCCACCGCCTCGATGCAGAAGGCTGCTTCCATCGTGATCGACAACCGCCATGACAAGACCTTCCGGCTGAACCAGTCCACGACGGCGCACAGATAGACAAATCCCCGCGCCATGGGGATGTAGGTCAGGTCCATTGCCCAGACCTGATTGGGCCGGGTGACTGCCAGCTTTCGTAGGAGGTAGGGATAAATTTTGTGCCCTGGCGCTGGTTTCGAGGTGTTCGGGCGGCGGTAGATCGCCTCGATGCCCATCTTCTTCATCAGCGTGGCGACGTGTCGCCGCCCGGTCTCCAGACCTTCTCCTCTCAAGAGCCCTTGCAACATCCGACTTCCGGCAAAGGGGTAGTCGAGATGCAATTCGTCAATCCGGCGCATAAGGGCCAGATCGCCGTCAGACACCGGACGAGGCAGATAGTAGACGCTGCCACGGCTGAAGCCGAGAAGCTTCGCCTGGCGCACGACGGATAGCTTGTGCTCGCGGTCGATCATTTCTTTCCGCCCAGCAATCCCGCCTTGCCGAGCGCACCGGATAAAAAATCGTTCTCCAGTGTCAGTTCGCCGATTTTCGCGTGCAGCGTTTTGACATCGATGGTCGGACCCGACGGCTCCGCTTTCGTTTCATCGCCGAACACACCTGTCGCCCCCTCAAGGAGCTGGTCTTTCCATTGCTTGATCTGGTTGGCGTGCACATCGAACTGCTGGGACAACTCCACCAGCGTCTGCTCACCTCGGATGGCGGCAAGTGCCACCTTCGCCTTGAAAGCCGGGCTATGGTTCCGGCGCGGTCGTCTCGTCATGGTCTCTCCTGTTCCCGGCATCTAAGCCGAAGTCAGGCAGAAACTCCACTTATCCCCGCTGTGCAGATTTCCCGAGCCAGCTCTCTTGGCGGCGCGCGTCGGCACCGCTTGCGATGCCGATAAGTCTCTCATCGCCCCTGCCTCACCAGCCGGCGAACCGTTCGAGAACCGTGTCGGGGACGGTGTGGACGTCGGAGAGGGCCTGATCCAGTTTTTGCAGGGCCTCGTGGATGTCGGCTTGCGTCGTGGTCAGGGGCGGGGTGAATTCCAGCACGTTGCCGTTCATGCCCACATAGTAGAGCACGAGGCCGAGTTCGTAGGCGCGGTAGATGAGTTTTGCCGTTTCGGATCGGGCCGGCGTGCGGTCCTGCCGGTCGTGCACGAGTTCCACGCCACAGGCAAGGCCGCGGCCGCGGATGTCGCCGATGAGCGGGTGGCGTCCGGCAAGGTCTGCGAGGCCCGCGCGCAGCAGCCTGCCCTTGTGTTCGGCGGCGGCGGCAAGGTTTTCCGTCTCGATGGTGTCGAGCACGGTAAGGCCGGCGGCGGCGCAGATCGGGTTGCCGTGCAGGGTCTGCATGGCGAAGCTTGCGGCGCAGTCGAGGATTTCGGCCGGGGCGATGACGGCCGAGAGCGGCAGGCCGCCGCCGAGGCCCTTGCCGAGCACGAGAATGTCGGGGACGAAGGCCTCATGCTCGAAACAGTGCAGGCGGCCGCTGCGGGCAAGGCCCACCTTCACTTCGTCGCAGACGACGAGGATATCGTGCGCGCGGCAGAGGGCGGCGAATTTTTTCAGGAAACCGTCCGGCGGCACGATCAGCCCGCCGTCCGACTGGATCGGCTCGATGAAGGCTGCCGCGATCGAGCCTGCCGGAACGGCGGCGAGGCGTTCCTCGAGAAGCGCAAGGACGGCATCGCCCGTCGGATCGTCGCGGTAGGGCCGGTAGGGATCGGGATAGGGCAGCAGGATCAGGCCGTCCGCCTTGGCCGCGCCCGCCTGCACGCTATGGCCGGAAAAGGCCATCGAGCCGACGGTGCAGCCGTGATAGGCGCCGGCAAAGGCGATGACGCCCGTGCGGCCGGTCGCTTTCGTTACGGCGCGATAGGCGGCCTCGTTGGCGTCCGAGCCGGAATGGCCGAACCAGACCTTGTGCGTGCCCTTGCCGGGAAAGCCGGCCAGCAGTCTTTCGGCCAGCGCCACGGCCGGGGCATTGGAGGCAGAGAGGATGCTGGCGCCGGCCGGATTGGCGGCGGCGGCGGAAACGGCCGCGACGATGGCCGGATGGCCGTAGCCGAGGCTCGCCGCGCCCCAGGCGCCGGAAAGGTCGATAAGCTCGCGCCCGCCTTCCTCGGTCAGGCGCGCGCCCTTGCCGCCCGTGACCGCGAGCGGGAAGAAGCGCAGCTTCTGCAGGTCGCCGATGGCGGCGCGGTCGCGGTCGTAGAGTGTCATCCGGCGTCTTCCTTCAGGGCGTCTTGCAGGCAGCGGGTGAGGCGCTCGCCCCATTCGTGAACGCCGGCGAGCGTGTCGACAAGGTCGTGGCGCACCTCGATGAGCGCGCCCGGCAGGCCGCGGGCGTCCGCGTGGACGGGCACGGTATAGTCCTCGTCGGGATGAATGTTGTAGGGCTCGTTGTCGCCGATGGTGAGGGCGGCGTCGGCCTGAAGGCCGCGGATCAGCGCCCGGCCGAAATCCGTCGCCTTGCCGTAGAGGATGCCGGCATGCCACGGCCGCTGCCGGCCGAAATAGACCGGCGTGAAGGAGTGGACGCCGACGACGACCGGACGCCTGCCCTGCGCCTGCAGAAGGTCGAGGCGGTGGGCGACGGCCTCGGCGAAGGGGGTGAACAGCGTGTCGATGCGCTGCTGCCGCTCGGCGTCCGTCAGGTCGCGGTTGCCGGGGATTTCCGTCGTCTCGCTCACTTCGGGGATTGCCGAGGGCACGCCGAGCGGGCGGTTGCAGTCGATGACGAGGCGGGAATAGCCGGTCATGAACAGCGGCGCGTCGAGCGCGCGGCTGAGATGCTGGGAGAGCGCGTTGACGCCGATATCCCAGGCGATATGCCGGCGGCGCTCGGCCTCGGGCAGGCCGAGATCGCCGAGCGCGCGCGGAATGCGGTTGGAGGCGTGCTCGCACAGCAGGAGATAGGGCGAGGCCCCGTCCGGGTTGATCACGGCATAGGGCGGCGGCTCGTCGATGGCGAGCAGCGGCTCGGCGGGATCGTGCCGAAGGCGGTTCTCAGGCCGGGCAATGACCTTGGTCGACGTCATGATCTGTCCATCGCTCAGTAGACGGCCGCGTAGCGCGCGCAAAGATCTTCGGGCGAAAGCCCCTCGACGATCTCGATCTCCTTGCGCTTCATGGCGAAGTAGCAGTCGAGGAAGTCCTTGGGGAACCAGCCCGTCACCACCTTGTCGGCGGCGAGCGTGTCGAGCGCTTCGCCAAGGCTCGACGGCAGGCGGCGGATGCCGAGCCTCGCCTGTTCCTCGGCCGAGAATTCCGACGGGTCGGAATTGATCAGCGGCGGCTGCTCCAGTCCCTGCCGGATGCCTTCGAGGCCGGCGCGCAGCATGACGGCGAGCGACAGGTGCGGGGAGGCGCAGGCGTCGGCGGCGCGGTACTCCATGTTGAACTGCCTGGCCGGGTTGCTGCCGGGCAGGTCCAGCGTCGGGCAGATGCGCAGCGTCGCCTCGCGGTTCTTCTCGCCAAGGCAGGTATAGGCCGCGCTCCAGTGATGCGGCACGAGGCGCATGTAGGAGAGCACCGAGGGCGCCGTGAAGGCGACGAGCGCCGGCAGATGGCGGATGACGCCGGCCGCGAAGGAGCCGGCGACCTTCGAAAGGCGGCCGGGGCGCGCGGCGTCGAAGGTCACGGGGTTGCCGTCGAGGTCGGTGAAGCTGACATGCAGGTGGACGCCGTTGCCGACGCCGTTCGGGTCGGTCTTCGGCGCGAAGCTGGCGTGCCAGCCGAAGAGGGCGGCGACCTCCCGCGTGACGGCGCGGATGGTCGCGCCCCGGTCGGCGGCGACGAGCGCCGGGGCCGGGCGGCAGGTGACCTCGAACTGGTCCTTGCCATATTCCGGCAGGAACATTTCCGGCTCCGCGCCGGCCTCTCGGAGCGCGGTCATCAGCAGCGAGCCGAAGGGTTCGGCGCGGCGCTGGGCGCGAAGGCCGAAGGAGGGGGCGGCGGGCCAGTCGGCGCCGATGACCTGGAATTCCTGCTCGACGGCGCTGATGACCCTGAGGCCGGCCTCCTTCTCGAAATCGGCGATCGTCCGCTTCAGGAAGCCGCGCACGCAGCACTCCCACGGCTCGCCCGTCAGATCGGTGATGTCGGCATGGTAGAAGTGCAGCGGCGTTTCGTCGGGCAGGCAGGTGACGCGCGCCTTGCTGGCGGGGTCCGCCATCAGGCGCAGGTCCCCGGCCGAGCCCCACGGGTTGGGATCGGCGATGATGTCGAAGGGCGTCAGCGCCAGGTTCGCCGGAACCCAGCCGACGCCCTTGCGCAGATAATCCTCGATCTCGGAGGCGGCGAAGCTGCGCCCGCGCGTGATGCCGGCAATGTCGGTGGTGACGAAGGTCGCCAGTTCCGTGAGGCCGGAGAGCGCCTTGCCGTTGCTGCTGTCGTTCATGCTGTTCCCCTTTATTGCGAAGCGGTCAGGCCCGGCCGAGGCCTTCGAGGCGGCGGACGACGGTATCGGTGTCGGTGGTCCAGCAGTAGCCGGAATAGGCGCGCAGCGCCGCCGTGTGGCGCTCGGGGCTGTAGGTGGCGCAGGCGTCGTCCACCACGGTCACCAGATAGCCGCGGTCGGCGGCGTCGCGCACGGCCATGTCGACGCACTGGTCGGTGATGACGCCGGCGATGATCAGGTAGCGCGTGTTGAGGTTGCGCAGCACATAGTCGATATTGGTCGAGTTGAAGACGCCGGAGGAGGTCTTCGGCAGCACGATCTCGTTGTCGACGGGCGCGAGCGCCGGGATGACCTGCCCCTCGGGCGAACCCTTCGGCACATGCATGTCGGAAAGCTTGTGGTCGAGCGAGCGGTCGCGGCCGTCCAGCGTCAGGCTCTCGATGATGGTGTGCAGCACGTTGCAGCCCGCCTTGCGACCGGCTTCGAGAATGCGCACCTGGTTCGGGATCACCGTTTCGCGCAGGCGGCGGTGGTAGTAGCTGTCGGCGTCCTGCGGATGGGTCGGGTCGAGGTTCGGCTCGCACCAGATGCGCTGCATGTCGACATAGAGCAGGGCCGTCATGCCCGGTTCGTAGGCGCTGTCGCGCCGCAGCAGGTCCTTGCCGTGTTGCACTTCAATCGCGGTCATGTCTGTCCTCCGGTTCGTAATCGGTCAGGCGCCGCCCTCGGCGGGCGTGCCATAGGCGTCCTCGGTGATGCCGTAGCTGCGGCGCAGTTCCTCCATGCGCTCGATGCGGCCGCGCGACTGGCTGGCGAGCCGCGCGGTGAGGCCGGCGATCAGCGCTTCTGTCTGCGCGATGGCGGGCACCATCGTGTCATAGGGCGAAACGGTGTCGACCGGGGCCATCAGCGTGACGGCGGCGAATTCGGCGATGGGCGAAACCCAGCGGTCGGTGAAGAGCACGATCTTCGCGCCCTGCCGGGCCGCCTGCCGGGCGAAGCGGATCGTGTCGATCTGGTAGCGGCGGTAGTCGTAGACGAAGAGCACGTCGCGCTTGCCGAGATCGACGAGCTGGTCGACCTGATCGGCCTGCGCGCCGTTGATCCAGCGCGTCTCGGCGCGAAGCTGCTTCATGTGCGACCACAGGAGGCCGGCAAGGAAGCCGCTGAAGCGGCCGCCGAGACAATGGACGCGCAGGCTGAGATCGGCGGCCGCGTCGATGGCGGCCTCGAAATCGCCGGGCGGCAGCATCTGCATGGAGGATTCCAGCGCATGGATGCTGGCGCGCAGGAAGTACTGGTAGAAATTCTCCTGCTCCAGCGAGGGCTTGCGCGTGTCGAGCATGGACAGGGGCGAACTCATGCGCTCCTGCACCTCGCCGAGCAGCGCGGCCTGGAATTCCGGATAGCCCTCGTAGCCGAGCTTGCTGGCGAAGCGCACGACCGTCGGGTTGCTGACGCCGGCGGCGGCGGCCAGATGCGCGACCGTGGCGAGGCCGGCGGCCGGATAGTTCGACAGGAGCTGGCGCACGATCTTCAGCTCGGCGCGGGTGAAGGCGATCTGCCCGTCGGTCAGGCGGTCTCGTATGGCCATTGTCCTGCCTCCCCTCGTGATCGGCGTCGCGGCTCGATTTTAATTTTGTTACATTCTTGCTAGCAGACAATAAAAAATGAAACAAGATTGACATATGCGTTTTCTCGATTAACGTTTGTTGCGGGAACAGGTCCGGCAAACGGGCCGATAAATCGGGAGAATGCTGATGGGGCGCATAAGGCGCGGAACCGTCGTCGGTATCGTTGCGACGGCGCTTCCCCTGGTAGCGATCGCCGCTGTGGCGGCCGGTCTCTTTCCGGGGGCGGGGGAGCGGCTGGTGACGCTGTTCCTGATCAATGTCGTCGCCGTCATCGGCATCGGCGTGTACAGCGGCAATTCCGGCATCATCTCCTTCGGCAATGTCGGCTTCATGGCCATCGGCGCCTATGCCTCGGGTCTCCTGACCATCAATCCCATCGTGCAGAAGACGGCGCTGCCGCACCTGCCGGAATGGCTGATGGGCTGGGGCATGCCCTTCTTGCCGGCGCTCGTGGTCGCACTCGTCGTCGTCGCTCTGGTGGCGGTGGCCATCGGCATTCCGGTGGCAAGGCTCGGCGGTTCCTCTGCCTCGATCTGCACGCTCGGCTTCCTCGTCATCGTGCATGTCGTGCTGGTCGCCTCCAGCGATTTCACCCGCGGCAGCCAGACCTTCTTCGGCATTCCGCGCGCGGTGAACCTGTGGGTCGCGCTGCCCTTCGCCATCCTTGCCGTCGCCGTCGCCCGCATCTATCGCGACAGCGCGGCGGGCATGAAGCTGCGCGCCTCGCGGGAGGACGAGATCGCCTCGGCCGCCGTCGGCGTCAATGTGCGCCTGCACCGCTTCCTGGCCTGGGTGCTGGGGGCGATCGTCTCCGGCGCGGCCGGCGTGCTCTTCGCCCATTTCATCGGCGCCTTCTCGCCGAAGGACTTCTATTTCAACTTCACCTTCATGCTGCTCGCCATGCTGATCCTCGGCGGCATCACCACGGTCTCCGGCGCGGTCGTCGGCGCGGCGGTGATCATGGTCATCGTGGAGTTCCTGCGCAAACTGGAAGGCGGCGTCGATCTCGGCTTCCTGTCTCTGCCCACGGTCTTCGGCCTCACCGATATCGGCATCGGCCTTGCCATCCTCCTCGTCATGTACCGTCTGCAGGACGGGCTGCTCGGCGTGCGCGAGATCGACGAGCAGGTGCCGTTCCTCAAGCGCCTCGCGGCGGGCGGCGCCAGGCCCGCGCCGGCCGCGCCGGAGCCGGCGCCGGCCTCCGAAGGCGGCACGCTGCGCGTGGAGAATGTCGGCAAGCGCTTCGCCGGCCTCGTCGCGCTGGAAAATGCGAATTTCGACATCCGCCCCGGCCTCGTCACCGGCCTGATCGGCCCGAACGGCGCGGGCAAGTCGACCCTCATCAACAGCGTCTCGGGCGTCGTGCCGCCCTCGGCGGGGCGGGTGACAATCGACGGCGCGGATGTCGCGGCGCTGCCCGTCTACAAGGTGCCGGTCGCCGGCCTTGCCCGCACCTTCCAGAACATCCGCCTCTTCAAGAACCTCACGGTGCTGGAGAATGTCACGGTCGCCGCGAGCGCGGTCGCCAGGGATCGCGATCCGGTGGACCTTGCCCGCGCGGCGCTGGCCGAGGTCGGCCTTGGCGACGTCGCCGGCCAGCTTGCCGGCACGCTTTCCTACGGCGCGCAGCGGCGGCTGGAGATCGCCCGCGCGCTGGCCCTGAAGCCGCGCTACCTGCTGCTCGACGAGCCGGCCGCCGGCATGAACCCGGCCGAGACGCAGGAACTGATGACCGTGCTCGACCGCATCCGCACCAGGCACCGCCTCGGCCTTCTCGTCGTGGAGCACGACCTGAAGCTCATCATGCGGCTCTGCGACGTCGTCGTGGTGCTCAACAAGGGCCAGCAGATCGCCATCGGCACGCCGGCCGAAATCCAGGCGAACCCGGCCGTCATCGAAGCCTATATCGGCCGCCGCCGCGCGGCCGCGCCGCACACGCCGCCCGTCATCGAGGCCGGGACGCCGGATTTCGATCCGCACGCCGCCGGCAAGCCCGCATAATCACCAGAGGAGCAGAAGAATGAAAACGACACTGAAGGTTCTTTTCCTGTCCACCGCGCTCGGCGCGCTCGCGTTTCCGGCGCTTGCCGAGGACCTCGTGGTCGGGCTCGCCACCGCGCAGACCGGCGGCCTTGCCCCCTACGACCAGCCCTCGCTGAAGGGCCTGCAGATGGCGGTGGACGAGATCAACGCGGCCGGCGGCATCGCCGGCAAGTTCCCCATCAAGCTCGTCGCCAAGGATACCCGCTCGGATGCCGCCCAGACCGCGCTCGTCGCGCAGGAACTGGTCGACGAGGGCATCAAGATCCTGATCACGCCCTGCGACGCCGACCCGTCGATCGCCGCCGGCCAGATCACGCAGGCCGCCCAGATTCCGGCCTTCTCCTTCTGCGCCACCACGCCGACCATGCCGCTCGCCGTCGGCGACTACATGTTCGGCAACTACCCGGCCGACAACGTGCAGGCCGCGGTTCTGGCGAACTACGCCAAGGACAAGGGCTTCAAGACCGCCTATGTGCTGAAGTCGCCGGACACCGCCTATACGCTGAAGCTGCCGGAATATTTCGCCACCAGCTTCAAGGGCAAGGGCGGCGAGGTGATCGGCGAGGGCACCTACAGCATGGGCCAGCAGGACTTCTCCGCCGAGGTCACCAAGATCAAGGCGCTGAACCCGGCGCCCGACGTCATCATGACCGCCGCCTACGAGCCTGACTTCCCGGCCTTCATCCGCCAGCTTCGCGGCGCGGGCGTCACGGTGCCGATCCTCGGCAGCGACGGCATCGATTCGCCGACCACCTTCGGCCTCGGCCCGCTGGTCGACGGCGTCGTCTTCACCACGGCGGGCTTCGCCACCGAGGGCAGCCCGCTGGCCGCCTTCAACGCGAAGTACAAGGCCAAGTTCGGCCAGGACCCGGACACCGTCTACATCGCCAACGGCTACGATCTCGGCAAGGTCATCGAGGCGGCCGTCGCCAAGGCCGACAGCGTCGAGCCGACGGCGATCCGCGAGGCCATTGCCGGGCTGGAAAATGTCGAGGGCGTGACCGGCAAGATCAGCTATGCCGGCACGCAGGGCATGCCGCTGCGCTCCGTCTCGCTGGTGCGCATCGAGGGCGGCAACCGCTCGCTGGTCAGCCAGGGCGTTCCGGCCGCCGCGGATGTTCCCGCGCCGTAATCTGCAAGCGACGCCCTCCGGCGCGGGCCGGAGGGCGTTCCTTCCTGCTGTGTGGCCGGGGCGGTGCGCCGCGGCGAGGATTTTCCGATGACGCATGACAAGCACGATGAGACCCCCCTGCTGGAGGTCAGCGGCCTCAAGGTCGCCTACGGACCCGTCGAGGCGCTGAAGGGCGTCGACCTCAAGGTTCGCCGCGGCCAGATCGTCACCCTGCTCGGCGCGAACGGCGCGGGCAAGAGTTCCACGCTCAATTCGCTCGTCGGCCTTGCGGCCAAGCGGGCGGGACGGGTCACCTTCGCCGGCCGGGACATATCGGCGCTGCCGCCGGAAATGATCGTGCGCATGGGCATGACGCTGACGCCGGAAGGCCGACGCATCTTCCCGACGCTGACGGTGGACGAGCACCTGCTGCTCGGCGGGGCCATGCACAAGGGGCGCGGCCAGATCGACGCGGTGCGCGAGGACATGCTGTCGCGCTTCCCGATCCTGAAGGAGCGGCTGCACCAGAAGGCCGGCTCGCTCTCCGGCGGCGAGCAGCAGATGCTGGCGATCGCCCGCTCCATGATGTCCTCGCCCGACCTCCTGCTGCTCGACGAGCCGTCGCTCGGCCTTGCGCCGCAGATCGTCGACCAGATTTTCGAGCTGATCGCGGGCCTGCGCCAGCGGGGGCTGACGATCCTGCTCGTCGAGCAGAACGTCTCGCTGTCGCTGGAGATCGCCGATGCCGGCTATGTCATGGCGAACGGCCGCATCGTGCTGTCCGGCCCGGCGGCGGACCTGCGCAATTCCACTGAAATCCAGGGCGCCTATCTGGGCGCGTGACCGGCGAAAAGGAAAACGATCCATGGACATGTTCCTGCAACAGCTCGTCAACGCGCTCAGTCTGGGCGGCACCTATGCGCTGCTGGCGCTCGGCCTTGCCGTGGTCTTCTCGATCATGGGCCTCATCAATTTCGCCCATGGCGAGCTGATGACGGCGACGGGCTATGGCCTGTGCTTCGCGCTCGTCTTCGGCATGCCCTTCGGGCTTGCCGTCGTCGCGGCGCTTGCGGTCGGGATCGCCCTGGTATTGCTGATGGAGCGCACCGCCTTCCGTCCGGTGCGCGGGGCGAGCGGCACGACGCTGCTGCTGACGAGCTTCGCCGTCAGCGCCATCCTGCGCGTGCTCTTCCAGAACTTCATCTCGGCCCGCCCGCAGCCGGTGCCGATGCCGATGAGCCTTTCCGGCACGCTGGAGATCGGCGGCCTGCATATCGGCGTCATCCAGGCCATCTCCATCCTCGTCACCGTCATCATGCTGGTCGGCCTCAACCTCTTCCTGCGCACGACCGTGCTCGGCCGCGCCATGCGCGCAGCCTCCGAGGACTTCGCCATCGTGCGCCTGATGGGCATCCGCGCCAATGCCGTCGTCGCCACGGCCTTCGCCATCTCCGGCCTCCTGGCGGGCGTCGCCGGCATCCTGTGGGTGGCGCAGCGCGGCAGCGTCGATCCGCTGATGGGCTTCCTGCCGGTGCTGAAGGCCTTCATCGCGGCGATCATCGGCGGCCTCGGCAGCCTGTCCGGCGCGGTCGCCGGCGGCTTCCTGCTCGGCTTCATCGAGGTCTTCCTGCAGGCCTATCTACCGGAAAGCCTGCTGAGCTACCGCGACGCCTTCACCATCCTCCTCGTCATCGCCGTGCTGCTCTTCGCGCCGCAGGGGCTTCTGGCCCGCAAGACGGTCGTCAAGCTCTGACGACCGCTCGACGCCCTTGAAACCCGGCGCGCCAATCGCTATTCGACCTGAACGATCGCGAACACAGACCCATCGACAGGTTGAGCAGCATGGCCCCGGACTTCCTCGTAACCCATTCCGGCGGCTTCCATGCGGATGAGCTGCTGTCCAGCGTGATCCTCACGCGCCTGTTTCCCGCCGCCCGGATCGTGCGCAGCCGCGCGCCGGAATGGATCACGCCGGCCGGCGACAGGATTATCTACGATGTCGGCGGGGCCTACGACCCGGCTGCCGGCATCTTCGACCATCACCAGCGCGGCGCGCCGCTGCGCGACGACGGCCAGCCGTTCAGCTCCTTCGGGCTGGTCTGGCGGCAGTTCGGCCGGGACTACCTTGCCGCCTGCAATATTCCGGCGTCGGATATCGAGGCCCTGCATGCCGGCTTCGACAGGGATTTCGTGCTGCCGGTCGACCTGATGGACAACGGTGCGGTCAGCCCGTCCGTCGCCGGCATCCTCGGCAAGCTGACGCTGCCGGTCCTTCTCGAAACGCTCAAGCCCGTCTTCGACGACCGGGGGCCGGATGTCGACGACCGGGCCTTCCACGATGCGCTTGCCATCGCACGCAGCATGGTCGAGGCGGCGATCCGGCAGGATGCGGCCAAGCTGCGCGCCGAATCGATCGTGCTCAAGGCGATCGCGGCGGCCGGCGAGGGGCGCGTGCTGGAGCTGCCGATGGGAATGCCCTTCCGCCCGGCGATCGTGAAGGCGGGGGCCGAGCATCTGCTGTTCGTCGTCCATCCGCGCGAGACCGACTGGTGCCTGACCGGCATCCGCCGCTCGGGCGACGGCTTCGAGCTGCGCGCCGACCTGCCGGCGGCCTGGGCCGGCCTGACGGGCGAGGCCCTTGCCGCGGCCTGCGGCGTTGCCGGCGCAACCTTCTGCCATAACGGCCGCTTCATCGCGGCGGCCGGCACGCGGGACGCCGCGCTTGCTATGGCGCAGATCGCGGTCGCCGAAGCGCTGGCCTCGCAATAACCGGCCCGCGCCCTCCCGGCGCGATACCGGCCGCAGCCGCCGGTTGACTTTGCCGGGGGGATCGGGGCAACGTCGCGACTCAGGGTACATAACGCCGGGTTTGACACGGGCGGCCAGCGGCGGCCGGTTGAGGGATTTCATGAGACATTTGTTCAGCAGGCGCTCCTTCGTCCTCGGCGCGGCATCGCTCCTGGCGCTGGCCCACAGGGCGGACGCCGCCCAGAGAAACTGGTATATCGGCCGCATCCCCGACCAGCCCTTCGATATCCCTCTCGTCGACAAGTCGCTCATTCCCGTGCGGTTCCACCGGCAGTCGGTGCCCTATACGGGCCGGGAAGCGGCGGGAACCATCCTCATCAACAAGCGCGAACGCTTCCTCTATTACATCGAGGGCGGCGGCCGGGCGGTCCGGTACGGCATCGCGGTCGGCCGCGACGGGCAGCGCTGGACCGGCGAGGCGGTCGTCGGGCGGATGGCGCGGTGGCCGAGCTGGACCCCGACCGCCAACATGCGCCGGCGCAACCCCAACCTGCCGCAGCGCGTGGCCGGCGGCCCGCAGAACCCGCTCGGCGCGCGGGCGATCTACCTCTACCGCGACGGCCGCGATACGCTTTTCCGCATTCACGGCACCAATGAGCCGTGGAGCATCGGCAATGCGGCCTCTTCCGGCTGCATCCGCATGCTGAACGAGCACGTTCTCGAACTCTTCGGCACCGTGCGCAACGGCGCCCGCGTCATCGTTCTCTAGGACTGATCGACCTTCAGCCCATGCCGGCCTGCAAATGGCGCTTTCCGGGCACCGGGCGGCGAACCGTTTCAGGCCGCCGCCGTCTTCATACGGCGGTCTCCCCGAGGCCGAGCGCGTGCCACAATCCATCCACCCGCGCGGCGACCTCGGGCGCCATGGCGAGCGGCTGGCCCCATTCGCGGTCGGTTTCCGTGCCGATCTTGTTGGTGGCGTCGAGGCCGAGCTTGCCGCCGAGGCCGGATTTCGGCGAGGCGAAGTCGAGATAGTCGATGGGCGTGTTGTCGACGACCATGAGGTCGCGGCCGGCATCGAAGCGGGTGGAGAGCGCCCAGACGATATCCGGCCAGCTCCTGACATCGATATCGCCGTCCACGGCGATGATCAGCTTGGTGTAGCTGAACTGCGGCAGCATGGACCACAGGCCCATCATCACCCGCCGCGCCTGTCCCGGATAGCGCTTGTCGATGGAAACGACCATGGCGCGGTAGGAGCAGGCCTCCGGCGGCAGCCAGAGGTCGCGGATCTCCGGGAACTGGCGCCTGACCAGCGGCACGAAGAGTTCGTTCATCGCCTCGCCCAGCCGGGACGGCTCGTCCGGCGGTCGGCCGGTATAGGTGGAAAGGTAGAGCGGGTTCCGGCGCATGGTGATCGCCGAAAGCGTCATCACCGGAAAGGTCTCGACGGAATTGTAGTAGCCCGTATGGTCGCCATAGGGGCCTTCCTCGGCCGTCACGGTGGGCGAGACGCTGCCCTCGAGCACGATTTCCGCGCCGGCGGGGATGGGGAGGGGAACGGTGAGGCCCCGTGCGATCCTTTGCCGCCGGCCGCCGAGAACGCCGGCGAAAGCCAGCTCGCTCATGCCGTCGGGCAGCGGCATGACGGCGGACAGGATCGTGGCGGGATCGGCGCCGATGACGACGGCGACGGGCATGTCCTGCCCGCGCGCCTGCCAGAGCCGGTGGTGGCGCGCCCCGCCGCGATGGGCGAGCCAGCGCATGATCAGCCGGTCCCGGCCGAGCACCTGCATGCGGTAGATGCCGACATTGATATCGGACGGATCGTCCGGCGCGGCGGTGATCACCAGCGGCCAGGTGACGAGCGGGGCGGGCTCGCCCGGCCAGCAGGTCTGGATCGGCAGGCGCGACAGGTCGATGGCCTCGCCGCGCCAGACGATCTGCCGGCAGGACGGGCGGGCGATGTCGCGCGGGTTCATCGCCAGCGCCGCCTTGAGATGCGGCAGCTTTTGCCAGGCCTCGCGCATCGAGCGTGGCGGCTTGGGGTCGCGCAGGTCCGCGAGGAAGGCGGCAAGGCGCGGCAGCCCGCCGCTCTCCAGCCCGAACCCCCATTCGATCCGCTCGCGCGTGCCGAAGAGATTGGCAAGGAGCGGTATCGGCTGGATATTGCCCGCGGCATCGACCGGCCGCTCGAAGAGCAGCGCCGGCCCTTCCTGCGCCAGCACGCGGCGGTGGATTTCGGTGACCTCATGCACCAGCGAGACCGGCTCGCGGATGCGCTTCAGCCGCGCCCGTCGTTCGAGCAGGGCGACGAAATCCTGAAGGCTGTCGTAACGGCGGGGAAGGGAGGCATCGGCTTTCATGGCGAACCCTTGCCGGGGAAAAACGTCCCGGTCTTTGTGCTGGCGCAAACTCGTGCGGCGCGGCGCTGCCTAGGTTCCGGCCATCCGTTTCGCCATCCGTTCCTGCCAGGGGCCGCCTGCATGCAATCCCTTCCTCCGCTCCTTGCGCGACCCGTCGAGATCGTCCCGCTCTGGCTCATCGAGCGCGTGGCGCGCACCGTCTTCGCCGGGGTCCTCAAGGCCCATCCCGATCTCTTCGAGCGGCTCGGCGACTACCGGCTGACCCGTTACTGTTTCTCGCCCGCCGACCTGCCGCTGCATTTCCTCGTCGTGCCGGCCGAGGCGTCGCTGTCCGTCGCGCGCGGCAAGCCGCCGCTTGCCGATGCGCGCATCGAGGGGCCGCTGGTATTGCTGCTCGGCCTGCTCGAAGGGCGCTGCGATGGGGATGCGCTGTTCTTCTCGCGCGATCTTTCCGTCACCGGCGACATGGAGGCGATGCTGGCGCTGCGCAACGCGCTCGACGACAGCGCCATCGACCTGCCGCGCGAGATCGGCGCGCTGGCCGGCCCGCTTTCCCCGCTGGTGGCGGGGGCCGCGCGCCATATCCGCGCCCGCGCGCTCGAAGGAAGGGATGCGACATGGAACTGATCTGCCCCGCCGGCACGCCGGCCGCCTTTCGCGAGGCGGTGGAGGCCGGCGCGGACGCCGTCTATTGCGGCTTCCGCGACGAGACCAATGCCCGCAATTTCCCCGGCCTGAACTTCAGCCGCGAGGAATTGCGCCAGTCCATCGCGCTCGCCCGCGCCCGGCGCGTCCTCACCTTCGTCGCGCTCAACACCTTCATGCGGGCGGGCGACGAGGCGCTGTGGTATCGCGCGGCGGACGACGCGGTGGCGCTCGGCGCCGATGCGCTGATCCTCGCCGATTTCGGCCTGATGGCCTATGTCGCGGAAAGATATCCCGAGCAGCGCCTGCATGTTTCGGTGCAGGCCTCGGCCGCCAATGCCGACGCCATCCGCTTCCTCGTCGAAGCCTTCGGGGCAAAGCGCGTGGTGCTGCCGCGCGTATTGACGGTGCAGGATATCGCCCGGCTGACGCGGCAGGTGGATTGCGAGGTGGAGGTCTTCGCCTTCGGCGGGCTGTGCGTCATGGCGGAAGGGCGCTGTTCGCTCTCCTCCTACGCCACCGGCAAGTCGCCCAACATGAACGGCGTGTGCTCGCCGGCAAGCCATGTGCGCTACCGGGAGGAGGGCGGCGCGCTGGTCTCCGAACTCGGGGCCTATACGATCAACCGCTTCGGCCCCGGCGAGGCGTCGGGTTATCCGACGCTCTGCAAGGGCCGCTTCGATGTCGGCGGCGCGGAAGGCTACGCCTTCGAGGATCCGGTCTCGCTCGACGTGATCGACGAGATCGACGCCTTGAGGGCGGCGGGCGTCTCGGCGCTGAAGATCGAGGGACGGCAGCGCGGCAAGGCCTATGTCGCCGAGGTGGTTTCCTCCCTCAAGAAGGCGCTTGCCGCCACCCCCGCCGAGCGCGCCGTCCTCGTTTCCCGCCTGCGGGCGATGAGCGAGGGCCAGCGCACCACCGCCGGCGCCTATGACAAGCGCTGGCGATAGGAGACGACATGCAGGACGCAAGGCGCGCCGCCCTCAGCCTGGGGCCGGTCTATTATCTCTGGGACGGGCCGAAGTGGCGGGATTTCTATTTCCGCATCGCCGACGAGGCCGATATCGAGCATGTGACGCTCGGCGAGACGGTCTGTTCCAAGCGGCAGCATTTCAGCGAGCCGCATGTCGCCGAGGTCATCGAGCGGCTGGAGGCCGCCGGCAAGACGGTGACGCTCTCCACGCTCGCCATGGTGACGCTGGAGCGCGAGAGCCGGCATGTGCGCGACCTCGTGCGCGACAGCGCCCATCCCGTCGAGGCGAACGACCTGTCGGCGCTCGGCCTCCTGAAGGGAAAGCCCCATTCGATCGGCCCGCTGGTCAATGTCTACAACGCGGCGACGGCGCGCACGCTCGCCGCGCGCGGGGCGGACAATATCTGCCTGCCGCCGGAGCTGCCGGCCGCCTCGATCCTCGAAATGCTGCGGGCCATGCCCGGCTTCTCCTTCGAGCTTTTCGCCTTCGGCCGCATGCCGCTCGCCATTTCCGCGCGCTGCGCCCATGCCCGCTCGAAGGGGCTGACCAAGGACAATTGCCAGTTCATCTGCGGCGAGGACCCGGACGGCCTGCCGCTGCGCACGCTCGACCGCCAGTCCTTCCTCGTCCTCAACGGCGTGCAGACCATGTCCGGCACCTGCCTCGTGCTGGCGGACGATCTTGCGCCGCTGGTTGCGGCGGGCCTCTCGCGCGTCCGCCTCTCCCCGCAGGATTGCGACATGCCGCGCGTCGCCGCCCTCTACCGCGCCGCGCTCGACGGCAGGATCGACGGCGAGGAAGCGATTGCGGAACTCGCAGCCGCCTACCCCGCCGCCCGCTTCTCGAACGGTTTCCTGCACCAGCAGGAAGGCGCGGCCTGGGTCGCACGCGGCCGGTCGGCGTCGTGAGCGGCGCGGGCGCGCGTGGCTAGCGGCCAGGATCATTTCCTGCGATCCTGAAGATCATTCTCCGATCTATACGGATGTGAATTCTCCTGTTAGGACTATCTTGGGACATCCGGGCTTCCGGAGTGTCCCCGGTGTCAATTTTCGGCGCCGATCTACGAGAAGATACTTTATCGGAACTGCTGTAAGCGAATTTTTATTACCAATTTGCGACATTGGCGACGCGAAATGACCATGAAGGTTTTTACGTCTGTCCTTCGTATCCTGGATAGATTGATTGCAGGGCGGATTGTTCTTGCAACTGGAGCGCTTGTTGTGGTCTCCGGCCTGTGGGCATCGGGGCTGGCGAGCCTCGGCGTGCATATGCTTGCCGTCTGCGCGGTGCCGCAAGCGCGGCAGGGCGGCCTGTCGCTGCCGGCCTTCCGGGTGAGGATCGAGGCGCTGCCGATCGAGGGGATTTCTGCGGATCTTTCCGGCCTCACCTACAATGCGCAGAGCGACACGCTGTTCGGCGTCGTCAACCGCCCGCAGGCAGTCGTCGAGATATCCACCGAGGGACGGCTTCTGCGGCGCATCGCGCTGGAGGGCGCGCGGGATATCGAGGGGATCACCCATGTCGAGGGCAGCCGCTTCGTCGTGGTGGACGAGGCGACGCATCGGATCAGTTGGTTCACGATAGAGCCGGGGACCACGCGGATCGATCTCGGCGCCGCGCCGTTCTTCACGCTCGACCTCGGCGGCTTTGCGAATATGGGCGTCGAGGGCGTCTCCTGGGACCAGAAGGCCGGCACCCTGCTGCTGTCGCAGGAAATGCTGCCGGCGCGCGTGCTGGCGATCGATGGGCTGGAGGAGACGGCGCGGGGCGACGGACTGCAGCTCGCCATCCGCAAATGCGCGCTCGATCTGCCGCTCGGCCCGTCCTTTGCCGATTTCTCCGCCCTTTCGGCACATGATGCGACGGGCAATCTTCTCCTTCTCAGCCATATGACGGGCGCAGTCGCGGAATTTTCGCCGGCCGGCGAACCGGTCGGCCTCATGCTGCTATGGGCCGGCCGGCACGGGCTGAAGAAAAGCGTGCCGCAGGCCGAAGGCATCGCCGTCGGCAAGGACGGCGATCTCTACATCGTGTCGGAGCCGAACCTGTTCTACCGCTTCTCGCCGCAGGCCGCGCGGGCATGGTAGGCCGCCCGCCCTTCAGGCTTTGCCCGGCTTGGTCCAGCGATATCGGTGGAATATTGACATTTTATCCGAAAAGACTAATAATTGTCCCATTGGTCAATTTACAATCTGATGGGACTGGTTTTGGAAGGGGATGCCTATGAAATGCGCCACCGCAAGCCTCCTGACGATCGGGGCCGCCCGCATGGCGGCGTCGGCAAGCCGTCGGAAGGGTCGCAAAGCGTGAGCCGGCTGGGCATTCACCCGCCCGAGGAGGCGGGGCCGGCGGAGGCGGAGCGCATTCTGGCCTCGGTTGCCGCGGCCTGCGCCTCCGAGGCGCTGCGCAAGTCGAAGCGCATGTGTGCGCTGCTGCGCTATCTCGTGCAGGAAGCCATCGAGCGGCCGGGTGCGCCCGTCACCGCCGAGGCTATCGCGGCCAATGTCTTCAACCGGAAGAACGGCTTCGACGCCATCGACGATCCCATCGTGCGCACCACGGTCAGCCGCCTGCGCACGGCGCTTGCCGCCTATTACGAGCAGGAAGCGGAGGGGGATGAGGTGGAAATCCGCATTCCGCGCGGAGGTTACCTGCCCGAATTCCTGCCGCGGGCGGTCAAGCCGCCGGTGCGCAGGCGCTGGGAGAGGCTGCGTGCGAACCCCTGGGTGATGAACGTGGCCAGCGCCATCGTGGCGCTTGTGGCGCTGTGGGTGGCTCTCGTTGTGGGAGCCGGCACATGCCGGCTGTGAGGGCGGCGCAGCGCTCCCCGTTGCGGGCGGCCCGAGCCCGACCTGTCCCGTGAGGCGCCATCCATAGACCGCTGCCACCGCCAGGGCCTTGCCCCAGAGATGCCGCCTGAATCTCAGGCCGCCATGAAGCGCGCCTAAGCAGGTGAGGGCCGCGGCAAGGATGCCCGGCCGAAAGCCGGCGCTCATATGGGGCGCCTGCGTGGTCAATGTCGAAGAGATGCCGAGCGTGCCTCCCAGCGGCGGCAGGAAAATCCGGCGCCCGCCGTCGAGAGGCCAAGGAACAGGTAGGGAAGGCCGGCCACCGGCGTCCATTGCAGGATGTGCTTCTTCGGCAGGTTGCGCCGGTTCCTATCGCGGCGCACGCAGGATGGAGCGGTAGCGGGTCTGGCTGTTCTTCAGGTGGCTGCGCATGGCGGCGCGTGCGCCGTCCTCGTCGCCGTTCTGGATGGCCGCGAGGATGGCTTCGTGCTCGGCGACGATGCGGCGCATGTCGGCGTTCGGCAGCACGGTCTCCTCGCCGTCGGCGGCCACCGCGCGGCGGGGAATGACGGCCGGGCCGAGGGCGTGCAGGAATTCGGCGAAGCGGGGATTGTTGGTGGCCTCGGCGATGGCGAGGTGGAAGGCGAAGTCGGTCTCGGCGGTCGGCTCGCCCTTCTCGGCGCTGGTGCGGAAGGCGTCGAAGGCCTCGAAGATCTTCTCCTCCTGCCCCGGCGAGCGGCGAAGGGCCGCAAGGCCCGCCGCGTCGCCCTCGACGGCGGTGCGCAGTTCCAGCATCTCGATCAGCGAGGAGACGCGGGCAAGGTCGGCGTTCTGGAACACGCGCCGCGTCCGGGCGGGCGGCTCCAGCACGAAGACGCCGACGCCCTGCCGCGCCTCGACCAGCTCGTCGGACCGGAGCGCGGCGATGGCCTCGCGCACCACGGTGCGGCTGACGCCGAATTCCTGCGTCAGTTGCGCCTCCGAGGGCAGACGGTCGCCGGATTTGAAGCGGCCCTTGGCGATTTGCGCGCGGATATCCTCGGCGACTTTCGCCACGAGGGTCCTGCCTTGCACTGCGCTGGTGTCGGTGGGATTGGCTGTCATCGTACCGGTCGTCGTTTCAGGTCCCGGGTGGGGCGTTGATCGTGGATACGCCAAAGGCGGGGCGGGGCGCAATCGTCCTCGTGCGTCCTTGCGCTGATCGCCTATTCCTTGAAGATCGGATTGTCGACGAAGCCGCCGCCCTGATAGCGGGCCATCGCCTCGTCGGCGCGGGGCGGCGGCCCCGCGGCCTCCACCTTGGCGCGAAAGTCCTCCGCATTGTCCTTCGGCGTCCAGCCGAGCCAGCCGAGATGGCTGTTGTCCCACCAGCCGGCGTCATTGGCCGATGCGCCCCAGACGACCGGGCAGCCGAGGACGGGGGCGCGGAAGGCGGCCGCGATCAGCCCGGCGAAGTCGTCCTCGGAGAACCAGGTGGAGAGCATGCGGTGGTTGGTCGGCTCCGGCGTGCAGGAGCCAATGCGCACCAGTGCCGTCTCCTGCCCGAATTTTTCGAAATACATGCGCGCCAGCGCCTCGCCGAAACATTTCGACACGCCGTAAAGCCCGTCCGGCCGGTAGGGCGCGTCCGGCCCGAGCCGCTCGGTCTGCGGATAGTAGCCGATCGTGTGGTTGGAGCTGGCGAAGACGATGCGCGGCAGGCCGTGCGCCCGCGCCGCCTCGTAGAGATTGTAGAGGCCGACGATATTGCCGCCGAGGATCTGCGCGAAGGGCCGCTCCACGGAGATGCCGCCGAGGTGCACGATGCCGTCGCATCCCTCCACCATGGCGTCGACGGCCGCGGCGTCGGCGAGATCGCAGGTCACATGTTCCTCATGAGCACCGGCCGGCGCAAGCGGTACGATATCGGCCAGCCGCAGCGTCTCGGCCAGCGGCGCGAGGCGGGGCTTCAGCGCGCGGCCGAGCGCGCCGGCCGCGCCGGTGATGAGAAGGCGCTTCATTCGTCTCTCCAGTGAGGCTCTTGACCTCGGCATTCTTATAATACAATAAGGCTTAACATATATTATGACCTGTCTGCAACACCCGAAGGAGACTCGAATGCTGACCGTCGAAACCCGGCAGGCTATCCACCCGGAGCATGCGCGCACGCTCGATACGGCGGGCCTGCGCCGGCATTTCCTGGCCGCCGACATGTTCCGCCCCGGCGAGATCCGGCTGATCTACACGCATTACGACCGTTTCGTCATGGGCGCGGCGGTGCCGGACGGCGCGGCGCTGACGCTCGACCGGGTGGAGGAGACGAAGACCCCTTCCTTCCTCGACCGGCGCGAAATGGGGATCGTCAATGTCGGCGCGGCCGGCACGGTGACGGCGGGCGGCAAGACCTATGCGCTGGCGCGCGGCGACGTGCTCTATCTCGGCGCGGGCACCGGCGCGGTCAGCTTCGCAGGCCGGGGCCGCTTCTACATCGTCTCCTGCCCGGCCCACCGCAGCCTGCCGGCGCGCCTTGTGACGATCGCCGACAGCAAGGAAGTCAGGCTCGGCGCGGCCGAGACCTCCAACAAGCGCACCATCAACCAGTTCATCCATCCGCTCGTCATGGAGAGCTGCCAGCTCGTGCTCGGCTATACGACGCTGGAGGACGGCTCGGTATGGAACACCATTCCCTCCCACGTGCATGACCGGCGCATGGAGGCCTATCTCTATTTCGGCATGGACGAGGCCGCCCGCGTGCTGCACCTGATGGGCGAGCCGCAGGAGACGCGCCACCTCTTCATCGCCAATGAGGAGGGTGCCCTTTCGCCGCCCTGGTCGATCCATTCGGGCGCGGGCATCGGCTCCTATACGTTCATCTGGGCGATGGCCGGCGACAATGTCGACTATACCGACATGGACTTCATCCAGCCGGCGGACCTGAGATGAGAAATTCCTTTTCCCTTGAAGGACATAAGGCGCTCGTCACCGGCGCCAATACCGGCCTCGGGCAGGCCGTCGCCATCGGCCTTGCGGCCGCCGGAGCTGAGGTCGTCTGCGCCGCCCGCCGCGCACCGGACGAGACGCTCGCGCGGATCGTCGAGGCCGGCGGAACGGCAAGCGCGCTGGCGCTCGATTTTGCCGATCCCATGGCGGCGTCCGGCGTCTTCGCCGGCGCGGGTTTCGATGTTCTCGTCAACAATGCAGGCATCATCCGCCGCGCCGATGCGGTCGATTTTTCGGAAGAGGACTGGGATGCGGTGATGGACGTCAACCTCAAGGCGCTGTTCTTCACCACGCAGGCCTTCGCCCGCGAGCGGCTGGCCAAGGGCGCGCCCGGCAAGGTGATCAACATCGCCTCGCTGCTCTCCTTCCAGGGCGGCATTCGCGTGCCCTCCTATACGGCGGCCAAGCATGGCGTGGTCGGCATCACCAAGCTGCTCGCCAACGAATGGGCGGCGTGGGGCATCAACGTCAACGCCATCGCGCCCGGTTATATCGAGACCAGCAATACCGAGGCGCTGAGGGCGGATGCCGATCGCAGCCGCGCCATCATCGAGCGCATCCCTGCCGGCCGCTGGGGCCGGCCGGAGGATATCGCGGGCGCGGCCGTGTTCCTCGCCTCGGCGGCGGCGGGCTATATCCATGGCGCGGTGCTGAATGTCGATGGCGGCTGGCTGGCGCGATAGACGTTGCGCCGACTTGTATTATTACTTGTATGATGACTTGTTGACATTGCCGTGACGACTGGCTTATGAAGAGGCCAGTCGTCTCCAGAGAGGAACCAAGACATGACCCCCGAACAGATCAAGGCCGCGCTCGGCTCCGGCCTTCTTTCCTTCCCGGTCACGCATTTCGATGCAGAGGGCCGTTTCGCACCGGAGAGCTACAAGGCGCATGTGGAATGGCTTGCCGGCTATAAGGCGCCGGTGCTGTTCGCGGCCGGCGGCACGGGCGAGTTCTTCTCGCTGAAGCCGGGCGAGATTCCCGGCATCGTCGCCGCCGCCAAGGAGGTTTCGGGCCAGACCGCCATCGTCTCGGGCTGCGGCTATGGCACTGAGATCGCGGTCGATATCGCCCGCTCTGTGGAAACGGTCGGCGCGGACGGCATCCTGCTCCTGCCGCATTACCTGATCGATGCGCCGCAGGAAGGTCTTCATGCCCATATCAAGAAGGTCTGCCAGTCGGTCGGCATCGGCGTCATGGTCTATAACCGCGACAACTCCGTGCTGCAGGCCGATACGCTGGCGCGCCTTTGCGACGAATGCCCGAACCTCATCGGCTTCAAGGACGGCACCGGCGATATCGCCCTCGTGCGCCAGATCACCGCGAAGATGGGCGACCGGCTGATGTATCTCGGCGGCATGCCGACGGCCGAGCTTTTCGCCGAAGCCTATCTCGGCGCCGGCTTCACCACCTATTCCTCTGCCGTGTTCAATTTTGTGCCGGGCCTTGCCAATGAATTCTACGCCGCGCTGCGCGCTGGCGAGCGGGCCACCTGCGAACGCATCCTGACGGATTTCTTCTATCCGTTCATGGCGATCCGCAACCGCGCCAAGGGCTATGCCGTCTCGGCGGTGAAGGCCGGCGTGCGGCTGCAGGGCTTTGCCGCCGGCCCCGTGCGCGCGCCGCTGAAGGACCTGTCGGACGAGGAGCTTGCCATGCTTGACGCGCTGATCGGATCGCACAAGCGTAAAGTATAAAGCACAGCCGGGGAGGGACCCATGAAGATCGTCGCCGTTCGCACCCATCTGCTCGAACATCGCCTGGAAACGCCTTTCGAAAGCGCCTCCATGCGCTTCGACCGGCGGGCGCATGTGCTGGTCGAGATCGAATGCGACGACGGCACCGTGGGCTGGGGCGAATGCCTCGGCCGGGCGCGGCCCAATGCGGCCGTGGTCGCGGCCTATGCCGGCTTCCTGATCGGCAAGGACCCGCGCGAGACGGAAAAGCTCTGGGCCACCCTCTACAACGCCCTGCGCGACCAGGGGCAGCGCGGCCTTGCCGTCACCGCGCTGTCCGGCATCGACATCGCGCTCTGGGACATCAAGGGCAAGCATTACGGGGCGTCCGTCTCCATGCTTCTCGGCGGGCGCTGGCGCGAGAGCGTGCGTGCCTATGCCACCGGCAGCTTCAAGCGCGACGGCGTCGACCGCATCGCCGACAATGCCGCCGAGATGGCGGAGCGGCGGGCGCAGGGCTTCCATGCCTGCAAGATCAAGATCGGCTTCGGCGTGGAGGAGGACCTGCGTGTCGTCCGCGCCGTGCGCGAGGCCATCGGGCCGGACATGCGGCTGATGATCGACGCCAACCACGGCTATACGGTGCCGGAGGCGATCCGCCTCGGCAAGGCGGCGGCGGAATGCGATATCGACTGGTTCGAGGAGCCGGTGGTGCCCGAGCAGCTTTCCGCCTATCGCGAGGTGCGCGCCGGCCAGCCGATCCCCGTCGCCGGCGGCGAGACCTGGCATACCCGCTGGGGCATGTGGCCGGCCATCGAGACCCGCGCCGTCGACATCCTCCAGCCGGACCTGTGCGGCTGCGGCGGCTTTTCCGAGACGGCGAAGATCGCCGGCCTTGCCACGCTGCACGGCATCCGCGTCGTGCCGCATGTCTGGGGCACCGGCGTGCAGATCGCCGCCGCGTTGCAGTTCATGGCGGCGATGGTGCCCGATCCGGTGCGCGTCGCGCCGGTCGAGCCGATCCTGGAATTCGACCGCACGCACAATCCCTTCCGCCAGGCCGTGCTGAAAACGCCGATTGAGGCGGTTGGCGGCGTGGTGGCGGTCCCGGACGGTCCCGGCCTCGGCATCGAGATCGACCGGGCGGCGCTGGCCGAGTTCCGCATGCCGGAGGCGTGAGATGCTGGAACGCAAGCTTTCCGGCGCGCCGCCCGAACCCCGCCTGCCGCGGGGCGCGGTGGACACGCAGATGCATGCCTATCTTCCCGCCTATCCCGCTCTGCCGGGCGGGCCGGGCCTGCCGCCCGAGCCGCTGCCCCAGCCGGCCGATTACCGCAAGGTCATGGACTGGCTCGGCATCGACCGGGTGATCGTCACGCAGGGCAACGCCCACCAGCGCGACAACGCCAATACGCTCGCCTGCGTCGCCGCGCTCGGCCCGGCGGCCCGCGCTGTCGTCGTCATCGACGGGGCGACGGACGATGCGGAGATGGCGCGCCTTGCCGCCGCCGGCGCCGTCGGCGCGCGCATCATGGATCTGCCGGGCGGGGCCGTCACGCTCGCCGGGCTTGCCGCCGTCGAGGCTCGCGCCCATGCGGCGGGCTGGATGATCGCCGTGCAGTTCGACGGCAACACGCTGCTGGAGCGCCTGCCGCAGCTTCAGGCCATCCGCGCGCGCTGGGTTTTCGACCATCACGGAAAATTCTTCCGCGGCGTCTCGCCGGATGGGCCGGAGGTCGCCGCACTGCTGAAGCTCATCGACCGCGGCAATGTCTGGTTCAAGTTCGCCGGCGTCTATGAAAGTTCGCGCGAGGGCTGGCCCCATGGCGATGTCGCCGCCGTCTCCCGCCGCATCGCCGCGCACGCTCCCGAGCGCATCGTCTGGGGCACCAACTGGCCGCATAACATGGTCCGCGAGACCGCCGCCTATCCCGACGACGCCCGCCTTGCCGACCTCACGCTCGGCTGGCTGCCCGATGCGGCGGCCCGCGCGCTCGCCCTCGTCGACAACCCGCAGGCGCTCTACGGCCTGCCGGCCGTTTGCGGGCCATGACCGGGACATTTCCAGCAGGCGTGCGCAGCGGTTTTGCGCCCGCAAATGCCGTCAGCAGCCACGGCGCGCCCTCAGTCCGCCGCGCGGGCGGTCGCAAGGCGCTTCTGCTGCTCCGGCTCGTCCAGCTCCATCAGGCCGCCATGCCGGCTCTGCCGCACGCGCTCCACATGGTCGCGCGGGCTGAGCCCAAGCGTGCGCTTGAACATGCGCGAGAAATAATAGGCGTCCGCATAGCCGACCTCCGCGCCCGCCGCGGAGACCGTAAGGCCCGCTTCCAGAAAATGCATCGCCCGCTCCATGCGCTTCAACTCCTGGTACTTGCGCGGTGTGCGGCCGACGCGCTTCTGGAACTCGCGCAGGAAATAGTCGGGATTGTAGGGCGAGGCCTCGACCGCCCGGGCGGCGATATCCGCGTCGAGCGGATTGGCCGAGATCATCGTCGCCGCCTTCATCACGGCAAGGTCGATGGCGTCGGCACCCTCCGGCTGGTAGGCCGCATGGTCGCGCCAGCCGAGGAACGCATCCTCGATGAAGGCGATCAGCAGCACCATGAAGAGGTGATGCTGGCCGAGCGTGACGGAGGAGGGCGGGGCGCTCTGGCGGTAGTGGCGGGCGAGCGGCTCCAGCAGCGGCCAGCGCGTGAGCCGCACCTTCGGCGACAGCGCCATCTGGGCGATGAGGTCGTGCCGGCCGTAGATATCGAGCGTGAAATGCTGCGCCACGCCGAGATAGGTCTGCGCCCCCTCGTTCCAGCCGACGAAGCGCTGGCCGCGCAGGATCAGCATCGCCTCGCCCGGCTCCATCGTGCGCGGCTCGCCGTCGATGAGGTAATGGCTGCGCCCTTCCAGGCAGATCACGAGGTCGTCCACCGGGTTCACCTTGTCGATCCGCCAAGTCTGCGAATGCTCCATGCGGATGGCGGCGCGGGTGAGATTGAGGGTCAGCGCCGCCGGCGGGATGGAGGAGAGGATGCCACCTTCGATTTCGTCCATCTTTTCCCTCGCTATTGTGAATTCAAAACCACTGAAAAATGCGGGAACTTCATCGCATACACCGCCAATGCGACCGTAAACATCTGGGAGGAGATCGGTTTGCGGCAGAAAAGGCTTTCAATGCCCCAACTGCCAGCGCCGATCCGGGAGCGTGACTTGTACGAAATTGTATCAATGATTGCAGGCTTTTTCCACCGGCCGGGAGGCGTGCGGTGAAGGGGCAGCGTTTTCTCGGTCTGGGCTACCTGACGCCCTATATCGTCGGCCTTCTGGTCTTCACCGCCATTCCGTTCGTCGGCTCGTTCTACCTGAGCTTCACGAGCTACGACCTGATGAGCGAGCCGCGCTGGAGCGGCCTTGCCAATTACGTGAAGCTTTTCACGCGCGACCGCACCTTCCTGAAGTCGCTGAACGTGACGCTGCTCTACGTCTTCCTGACGGTGCCGCTGAAGCTCGCCTTCGCGCTCTTCATCGCGGCGATCCTCAATTACCGGCTGAAGTTCATCGGCTTCTTCCGCACGGCCTTCTACGTACCGTCGATCCTCGGCGGGTCGATCGCCATCGCCGTGCTCTGGCGCTATATCTTCGCGACCGAGGGGCTTGCCAACATGGCCCTCGCCACGCTCGGCTTCGGACCGGTCGACTGGTTCGGCGATCCGGGCAATGCGCTCTTCACGATCACCCTGCTGCGCTGCTGGCAGTTCGGCTCGGCCATGGTGATCTTCCTCGCCGCGCTGCAGTCCATCGACAAGTCGCTCTACGAGGCGGCGGCCATCGACGGGGCGGGCAAGACGCGCACCTTCTTCTTCATCACCCTGCCGCTTCTGACGCCGGTGATCTTCTTCAACCTGATCATGCAGATGGTCCAGGCGTTCCAGGAGTTCAACGGCCCCTACATCATCACCCAGGGCGGGCCGCTGAAGGCGACCTATCTTCTGCCGCTCTACATCTATGACGAGGCCTTCAAGAAGTTCAACATGGGCTACGCCTCCGCCATCGCCTGGGTGCTCTTCGTCATCATCACCGCGCTGACCCTCGTCGCCTTCTGGTCGTCGAAGAAGTGGGTCTACTACGCCGGCGACAAGAGGAGCTGACGCCATGACCATGACAGTGACCGACCTTGATGCCTTCAACGAGCGGCAGGCCGCCCGCCGCGCAAGGCTGAACCTTCTCTCGACGGCGATCCGCTACGTGATGCTCTTCGCCGTCGGATTCGTGATGCTCTATCCGCTGATCTGGCTGGTGGGCGCGAGCTTCAAGACCAATTCGGAGATCTTCTCCGGCGCGGGCTTCCTGCCGCGCAACCCGACCCTCGACGGCTATATCAAGGGTTGGCAGACGTCGACGCCCTACACGTTCGGCCGGTTCTTCTGGAACTCGTTCCTGATCATCCTGCCGAAGGTGATCGGCACGGCGATCTCCTGCACGATGGCGGCCTATGCCTTCGCGCGCTTCGATTTCCCGCTGAAGAAGCTGCTCTTCGGCTCGGTCATCGCGATCCTGCTGCTGCCGAACGTCGTGACGCGCATTCCGCAGTACCTCCTCTTCCGCGACCTCGGCTGGCTGGACAGCTTCCTGCCGCTCTGGGTGCCTTCGGCGCTGGCGGGCGACGCCTTCTTCGTCTTCATGCTGGTGCAGTTCCTGCGCTCGCTGCCGTCGGATATGGAGGAGGCGGCGCGCGTCGACGGGGCCAACAGCCTGCAGACGCTCGTCTATATCGTCGTGCCCATGCTGGCCCCGGCGCTGATCTCGGTCTGCCTGTTCCAGTTCATGTGGACGATGAACGACTTCCTCGGGCCGCTCATCTACCTCTCGTCCGTCGACAAATATCCCGTGAGCCTCGCGCTCAAGCTTTCCATCGACACGACCGAAGCCTTCGAATGGAACCGCATTCTCGCAATGTCGGTGCTCACGATCGCCCCCGCGCTGATCGTCTTCTTCGCTGCGCAACGGTACTTCATTGAAGGGATCTCCTCCGGGGGGATCAAGGGCTGATCATGGCTAAGGTTCAACTGAAAAATCTCGAAAAAGTCTACGGCAACAGCTTCAAGGCCGTGCATGGCATCGACCTCGACATCGAGGACGGCGAGTTCATGGTGTTCGTCGGCCCGTCCGGCTGCGCCAAGTCCACGACGCTGCGCATGGTGGCGGGGCTGGAGGAGATCACCGGCGGGGAAATCCTCATCGGCGACCGGCGCGTCAACGACCTGCCGCCCGCCAAGCGCTCGATCGCCATGGTGTTCCAGAACTACGCGCTCTACCCGCATATGAAGGTGCGCGGCAACCTCGCCTTCGGTCTCAAGATCGCCGGCAAGCGCAAGGACGAGATCGACGCGGCCATCGACCACGTCGCCCGCATCCTGGAGATCGAGCCGCTGCTGGACCGTCTTCCCAAGCAGCTCTCGGGCGGCCAGGCCCAGCGCGTGGCGCTCGGCCGCGCGCTCATCAAGAAGCCGGGCGTCTTCCTTTTCGACGAGCCGCTCTCCAACCTCGACGCCAAGCTGCGCGCCTCCATGCGCGTGCGCATCACCGACCTGCACCGCCAGTTGAAGGGCGAGGGCCTTTCCTCGACGGTCATCTACGTGACGCACGACCAGACCGAGGCGATGACCATGGGCGACCGCATCTGCGTCATGCAGGCGGGCCGCATCATGCAGGTCGCCGCGCCCAAGGAACTGTACAACCGCCCCGCCAATCTCTTTGTCGCCGGCTTCATCGGCAGCCCGGAGATGAACCTGATCGACGTGGCGGTGGAGGGCGGCGATTTCATCGTCGCCGGCCAGCGCCTGCCGCTCGGCCCGCATCTGGAGGGCCGGCTTTCGGCGCGGCCGAAGGAGGCCGTGCTCGGCATCCGCCCGCAGCATCTCTCGCTCGTTGGCGAAGGTCCGGCCTTCGAGGCGACGCTCACCAATGCCGAGTTCATGGGCCACGAGGTCTATCTGCATGCCGAGCTGGGCGGCAGGAAACTCGTCAGCGTCGTCGGCGCGGCCGAGTTCGATGCGCTCGGTGGCGCGCAGACCATCCGCCTGCGGCCCGACCCGGACAAGATGCATGTTTTCGACAAGGCCGACGGCCGCAACGTCTCGCTGTGAGACGGCGTCCGGCGCGATTTTTCAAGGAGGAGAACCCGATGAAACCGACCCGTATCGCCGCCGCGCTCGCCGGCGTCGCCTATGCCGCGCTTGCGCTCGCCACTCCGCTCCAGGCCGCCGAGCTGCGCATGGCCTGGTGGGGCGGTGAAAGCCGCCATGTCGCCACCCAGAAGGCGCTGGAGGCCTGCGGCGCCAAGCACGGCCACACCGTCAAGGGCGAGTTTACCGGCTTCGACGGCTATCTGGAAAAGCTGACGACCCAGATGGCCGGCCAGACCGAGGCCGACATCATGCAGGTCAACTGGCCGTGGCTGCCGCTGTTTTCCAAGGATGGCGCAGGCTTTGCGGACCTGCGCGCGCTGAAGGGTCTCGACCTGTCCAACTGGTCGGAAGACGACCTGAAGGCCGGCTCGATGAACGGCGTGCTGCAGGGCCTTTCCGTTTCCACCACCGGCCGCGTCTTCTTCTTCAACGAGACGACCTTCCAGAAGGCCGGCGTGCCGATCCCCAAAAGCTGGGACGAGTTCTTCGCGGCGACGAAGACGATCAAGGAAAAGCTCGGCGCGGATTACTACACCTTCAACGCCGTCAAGGAGACCGCGCAGCTTCTGGTGACGCTGGCCGTGGTGCAGAAGACCGGCAAGGACCTCGTCGACCCCGCCACCAACCGCGTCGCCTGGACGCCGGAGGAGCTGGCCGCCGGCATTTCCTTCCTCGGCAAGCTGGTGGAGACCGGCGCGATCCGCTCGCAGAAGGAAGAGGCCGCCGACGGCAACGTCAACCTCTTCGAGAAGCCTGCCTGGGCGGAAGGCAAGATCGCCGGCTCCTACGAGTGGGATTCGACCTATTCGAAATATGCCGACCCGCTGAAGGACGGCCAGGTGCTGCGGCCCGTCGCCATGCTGAAGCTCGCCGATGCCGTCACCGAGGGCGTCTATCGCAAGCCCTCCATGGTCTTCACGATCTCGAAGAATTCCAAGGATCCGGAAGCGGCCGCGCAGATCGTCAACTGCCTGCTGAACGAGCCGGAGGGCATCGATGCGCTTGGCACGGCGCGCGGCCTGCCGGCCTCGAAGGCGGCGGCGGCGCGGCTCGGCGACAGCGGCGAGCCGGAAGTGCGCGCGGCCAACGCCATCGTGATGGCCTCGTCCGGCCCGCTCGTCTCGCCCTTCAACGAGCACCCGGAAATCCGCGCCGCCTTCATCGATACGCTGGAGGAATATGCCTATGGCCAGATCAGCGCCGAGGACGGCGCCCAGCAGATCATCGATACGGTGAACGACGTGCTGGCGAAGTTCGACTGACGCCCACGCCCGCCCGCCGCGCTCCTCCCGCGCGGCGGGCACCCACGCCTTGCGGCAGAAGACCGAGACACATCATGACCCGACCGTCCCTCATCGCGCTGACCACGCGCATGGCAGCGCTGTGCCTGCCGACACCCGGCGCCCGCCACCATCTGCCGGCGGCGGTGCGCTTCCGGCTGACCTCGCCTTCGGGCGAGACGGTCGGGGTGACCGACCGCGTGGTGACCGTGCTCGACGGTCTGACGCCGGGCGCGGGCCATCGCTTCGAGGCCGAAGGGTTCGCGGCGATCGAGTTCACGACGCCGGCCTGCACCGGGCTGGTCGAGGCGGCGGGCTTCGGCCTCGTGCCGGACAGCGCGCCTGACGACCTCGACGCGGCCCGCGCCAATGCGACAGCGCTCGCGCGTGCCGTCGCGGCGGCGCCCGAGGCGGCACGCTGCAGCTCGGGCCGGGCGTGTGGACGGCCTTTCCGCTGGCGCTGAAGGGGCGCATGACCTTCCACCTCGCCGAGGGCGCGGTGCTGCGCGCGCCTTCGGGCCGCGCCGGCTGGCCGATCCTGCCGGCGCGCGATGCGGCCGGCGTCATGCTCGGTAGCTGGGAGGGGCTTCCCGCCGCCTGCTTCGCCGCCCCGCTCCATGCCATCGGCGCGGAGGGGCTGGCGATCGAGGGCAGGGGCACGCTCGACGGTTCCGGCGGCAGGGGCGACTGGTGGACCTGGCCCAAGGAAACGCGCGAGGGCGCGCGCCGGCCGCGCGGCCTGCATCTCGTCGGCTGCCGCGACGTCACGCTCCTCGGCTTCACCATTCGCGACGCGCCCTCCTGGACGATCCATCCGCAGGGCTGCGCGCGGCTCACTGTCGCCGGCCTCACCGTCATCGCTCCGCATGACAGCCCCAACACCGACGGCCTCAACCCGGAAAGCTGCCGGGACGTCACGATCTGCGGCGTGCGCTTTTCCGTCGGGGACGATTGCATCGCGATCAAGGCCGGCAAGCGCGGGCCGGATGGCGAGGACGATCACCTTGCCGAAACGCGCGGCGTTGCCGTGCGCCACTGCCTGATGGAGCGCGGCCATGGCGGCCTCGTCATCGGCTCGGAAATGTCGGGCGGCGTGCATGATGTCGCCGTCGAGGACTGCGAGATGGTCGGCACCGACCGGGGCCTGCGGCTGAAGACCCGGCGCGGGCGCGGCGGGCGCATAAGCGGCATCGCCATGCGCCGCGTGCTGCTCGACGGCGTGGAGACCGCCTTTTCCGCCAATGCGCATTACCACTGCGATGCCGACGGACACGATGAGCGGGTGCAGTCGCGCGCGCCGGCCGCCGTCGACGCCGGCACACCCTTCATCGACGGCATCGATATCGAGGACGTGGAGATCCGCGGTCTCGGCCATGCCGCCGGCGCCTTTCTCGGCCTGCCGGAAGCGCCGGTCCGCAATGTCCGCATCCGCCGCGTCCGCGTCGCCTCGCTGGACCCGGACGCCATCGCCACCCCGCCCGTCATGGCTGACCATGTGCGCCCGATGCGCCACGAGGGCATCGCCGCCGAACAGGCCGAGATCGATTGTGACGATCCGGCCCTCCTGTCCGGCAACCCCGTTTCCCTGCCTTCCAGTTGAGACCCCGCCATGCATGTGACCGATTATTTCGACCAGTTCGCCACGCGCTACCAGCCCTACAAGGGCGGGAGCTGGTGCTATGAGGACGGCTGCGTCTATCGCGGCCTGCAGCTCCTTGCCGAAGCGACCGGCGAGGCGCGCTGGAACGACCATCTCCACCGGCTGATCGACCCGCAGGTGGCCGCGGACGGCACGCTCGCCGGCTACGATCCGATGGAATACAATATCGACAACATCCTCGCCGGCCGCGTGCTCTTCCCGCTCGCCGAGGCGACCGGGGAGGAACGCTACCGCAAGGCGGCCGGCCGGCTGGCCGACCAGTTGAAGACCCATCCGCGCATCGCCAGCGGCAATTACTGGCACAAGAAGCGTTATCCGCATCAGGTCTGGCTCGACGGCCTCTATATGGGCCTGCCCTTCCAGATCGAATATGCCCGGGCGAACCGCCGGCCGGCCCTTGTCGCCGATGCGCTCCAGCAGCTTTCGACCGCGCTGGCTTTGACCGCCACCCGCAACGGCCTGTACGCGCACGGCTATGACGAAAGCCGCGCGCAGGCCTGGGCGAACCCCGTCACCGGCCAGTCGCCGGCGGTCTGGGCGCGCGCGGTCGGCTGGCTGGCCATGGCGCTGGCCGACGTGCTGGCGATCCTGCCCGACGACGCGGCGACCGCCGCGCTGCGGGCGCGCAGCCGGGCGCTGTTCAACGAGATCGCGATCCGCCAGACGAAATCCGGCCTGTGGATGCAGGTGCTCGACGCGCCGGACCTTGCCGGCAACTATGCCGAAAGCTCGGCGACCGCCATGTTCGCCTATGCGCTGCTGCGCGCCGCAAGGCACGGCCTCTTCGGCAAGGAGGAAGTCGCCGTCATCGTTCGGACCGGCAAACGGGCGCTCGACGCGCTGCTCGCCACCCGCCTTGCCGCGGGCGAGGACGGCATCGTGCGCTTCACCGGCATCGTCCACGTCGCCGGCCTCGGCGGCTTCGATGGCGTCTACCGCGACGGCTCGCCCGCCTACTACCTCACCGAGCCCGTGGTCGCCGACGACGCCAAGGGCGTCGGGCCGCTGATGATGGCCTATGCGGAGTCCCTGCGGCTTTAGCGCCGGTTGCCTGGTGGGATGGCTAGCCATCTTCTGCCATCTTGATGGCTAGCCTGCGGCGCCTTATATTGGCGTCAAAGGAGACGGGCATGGCCGCACCGCAACTTTCCGTTCGAAGCTCCAAGGCGCGCGATCTGGCTCACAGGCTGGCCCGCCGCGAGAACCGCTCGATTGCCGAGGTGGTCGAGCGTGCGCTGGAAGCCTACGAGATTCGCGAGGTGGGGCGGGAGCCCGCGGCGCGCTTCTATGCGCGCCTCAGTGCTGAAGCGGGGACGGATATCGATCTCGACGCCGTTATCCGGGAAGGCCGCCAGCCGCATCGGGGCCTCGACCTTTGATCTTTCTCGATACCAATGTCGTTTCCGAGACGCTGAAGAAAGCGCCGGATGAGGCTGTCATCGCCTGGCTCGTGCGGTTCGATGCGGAACTGGCCTTGCCGACGGTGACCATTGCCGAAATCGCCTTCGGGATTGCGAAGGTAAGGCCGGACCAGCGTGCCGACCGGCTTGAACAGGGTTTGCTGGAGTGGCGCCGTCGCTTTGCCGACCGCATTTTCGGCTTCACCGAGGAGGCCGCCATCGCCTATGGCGACATCATGGGCGAGGCGGCGCGCAAGGGTAGGGGCATGTCCGCCCCCGACGGCATGATCGCCGCCATCGCCCGCATAAACGGCGGCCGCCTTGCGACCCGGAATCGAAAGGATTTCGAGACAGCGGGACTTAACCTCATCTCACCGTGGGAGTTTTGAGGCCCCCACGATTGATCGTTCTCGATCCGTAGCAAGGCACGGGCGTCGTTGCTATGGTGGGCGGGCGTGGCCGGCGTTCCGGTTCGTTCCAGAGGCGGGCCCATGGATGGCTTGAGGCAACTTTCGGATGAGGCACTGGTCCTGCGGTTGCAGCGGGCGGCCTTTTCCTATCTGGTCGATTATGCGGATGAGGAGACCGGCCTTGTGGCGGATACGTCGCGGCCCGGCTCGCCCTGCAGCATCGCCGTGGTGGGTTTTGCCCTGTCGGCCTATCCCGTGGCGGTGCGGAACGGCTGGATGCCGCGCGCCGAGGCGGCGGCGCGCACGCTGAAGGTGCTGCGCTTCCTGCAGGGCGGCGTGCAGGGCGAGGCGGCCGACGCCATGGGCCACCGGGGCTTCTTCTATCATTTCCTCGACATGCGCACGGGCCGGCGCGTCTGGCAATGCGAGCTGTCGCTGATCGACACGGCGCTGCTGATGGCGGGCGTGCTGGTGGCGGGCGGCTATTTCGACGGCGGGGGCGAGGAGCGCGAGATCCGCGACCATGCCGACGCGCTCTACCGCCGCGTCGACTGGCGCTGGGCGCAGAACGGCACGGACGGCCTGTCGCAAGGGTGGAAGCCGGAATGCGGCTTCCTCCATTACGGCTGGGAGGGCTATAACGAGGCGCTGATCCTCTACATTCTCGGGCTGGGATCGCCGACCTTTCCGCTGACGGCAGGCTGCTACGGGACGTGGAGCCTGACCTATCAGTGGGAGAACCTTCTGGGCCGCAACGTGCTCTATTCCGGCCCGCTATTCACCCATCTCTTCTCCCATGCCTGGATCGATTTCCGGGGCATCCGCGACGCCTTCATGCGCGAGAAGGGCAGCGATTATTTCGAGAACACGAAAAGCGCCGTCGCCATCCACCGCGAATATGGCGAGCGCAACCCTTACGGCTTCGAGGGCTATGGCCGCGATCTCTGGGGCGTGACGGCGGGAGACGGGCCGTCGGTCGCGGCGCTGCGCCAGAGCGGGCGCGACCGGCGCTTCTACGGCTACATGTCGCGCGGCGTGCCCTACGGGCCGGACGACGGCACGCTCTCGCCCTGGGCGATGCTCGCCACGCTTCCCTTCACGCCCGAGGCGGCGCTGGCCGGCACGCGCCACCTGCTCGCGCGCTATCCGCAGGTCTGCCCGGGGGACCGCTTTTCCAGCGGCTTCAACCCGACGCTGCCGGGAGAGGCGGGCGGCTGGCTGTCCGAGGGATGGTACGGGCTGGACCAGGGTCTCCTCGCCATGTCGCTGGAAAATCATCGCAGCGGACTGATCTGGCGGATTTTTCGCGATTGCGGCTATGTGCGCGACGGGCTTGCCCGCGCCGGGTTTGAGGGCGGGTGGTTATAGATGCGGCGGCATGAGACAGCATCGGGATCGGACGACGAGGCGCTTTTGCGCAGGCGCGTGCGCCCGGCGGACTGGCGCCAGCCGGAACCGAAGGCCCTCTACGACCTTGCGATCGTCGGCGCGGGGCCGGCGGGGCTGGAAGCGGCCGAATGGGCGGCGCGGCGCGGCTTTTCCGTTGCGCTGGTGGAGCGTGAGAACCTTGGCGGAAACTCGCTGAATGCCGGCTCCGTGCCTTCCAAGGCGCTGATCCGCACGGCGCAGGTGCAGGACGGCATGCGCGAGGCCGATGCCTTCGGCGCGCCGCTGCCGGAAGAACCCTCGCTCGATTTCGCCGTGGCGATGGCGCGCATGCGCCGCATTCGCGCGCGTGTCGCGGTGTACCATTCGGCGCATGAGCTTGCCGCGCTCGGCATCGATCTGTTCTTCGGCGCGGCCCGCTTTGCCGGCGCGCATGCGCTTGCGGTCGGCGATGCGCGGCTGTCCTTCCGCAAGGCGCTCGTCGCCACCGGCGCGCGGCCGCACATCCCGGATATTCCCGGCCTCGAACAGGCCGGCTACCGCACGAGCGATACCGTCTTCGACATGCCGGCGCTGCCGAAGCGGCTGGCGGTGATGGGCGGCGGGCCGCTCGGCTGCGAGCTGGGACAGGCCTTCTGCCGGCTCGGCGCGCATGTGACGATCGTGCAGAACGATCCGAAATTCCTGCCCCGCGAGGAGCGCGACGCGGCCGAGATACTCTCCTGGGCCATGGCGCGCGACGGCATGGACATTCGCCTCAACACCGTTGTCACCGGCGTGCGGCGGGAGGGGGACACACGGGTCCTGGAAACCCTTAACAATGCGGTGCGCGGCGAGATCGCGGTCGATGAAATCCTCGTCTGCACCGGGCGGGTGCCCAATGTCGAGGGCCTCGATCTTGCGGCGGCGGGTGTCGCCTTCGCGCCGGGCCGGGGCATCGTCGTGGACGATTTCCTGTGCAGCACGAACCCGGATATCCATGCTGCCGGCGATGTCTGCCTGCCGCTGAAATTCACCAATGCCGCTGAGGCCTCGGCGCGCATGGCGGCGCGCAACGCGCTGCAGCAGGCCGGCCTGCGGCATGACGGGGCGGCCATTCCCTGGTGTACCTTCTGCGACCCGGAGATCGCCCATATCGGCCTTCAGGTCTGGGAGGCCCGCCGGCGCTCTATCCCCATCAAGAGCTATACGGTGATGCTGAGCGACGTCGACCGCGCCATCACGGACGGGCAGGAGACCGGCTTCGTCAAGATCCATGTGGCCGAGGGCAGCGACCGGATTCTCGGCGCGACCATCGTCGCCTCGCGGGCGAGCGAACTGATCAACGAGATGGCCGTCGTCATGAGCACCGGCATCGGCATGGCGGCGCTGGCCGAGGTGGTGCATACCTATCCGGCGCAGTCCCGCGCGCTCATGCTGGCCGCGCAGGCCTACAGGCGCGATGTCGACGGCGCGGTCCGGCCGCCGCCGCCGTCGGCCTGAACGGGCAGCAGGCGAAGGGTGCGGGTGAAGAGGCCCGTCCGGTCCTCCCCGGCTCCCATGGCAAGGACCGCCGCTTGCGCCAGATCGCTGCGCAGCAGGGATGCCGCCCTCTCTCCGTCCTTGCCGGCCAGGAGGTCGTCCACGTCGTCGATCACGATCCAGCGCGGGCGGTGCAGCAGAAGCTGCGCGAGGCTCAGCATGCGCCGCTCGTCATTGCCGAATTCGTGCTCCCAGCGGGCGCTGCGGTCGAGCGACGGGATGAGGCGTTCCAGCCCCGCCCGCCGCAGGGCGTCGCCGATTGCGTCGTCCGGATAGGCGTCGGCGTCGCGCGGATAGCTGAGGGCGGCGCGCAGCGTGCCGGAGGGCAGGTAGGGATCGCGCACCAGGAAGGCCATGCCGCCGTCTTCCGGCAGGCGGATGCCGCCATGGCCGCGGCACCACAGGCCGGCGAGCGTGTGCGTCAGCAGCGTCTTGCCGGCCCCCATCGCACCCGTGACCAGCACGCGCTCGCCGGGGCGGATCGTCACCAGCGGCTCCGACAGGCGCACCGCGCCGGTGGGCGTCTCCATTTCAAGGCCGTCGAGCACGATGGCCGGCTCGGGCGAGCGGGTGAGCGCGACGCGGCTTGCCGCGTCGTCGGCCTTTTCGGCATCGAGCAGCGCGAGCCGGAAGGCGGCCACCCGGCGCAGCGTCGCCCGCCAGTCCGCAATGGCGCCGATATTGTCGACGAACCAGCGCAGCGAGGCATGGAACTGGTTGAAGGCGCCGACGGCCATCATCAGCCCGCCGAAGGTCATGTCGCCGCCGAAATAGACCGGCGCGGCGATGACGATGGGCGCGACGATGGTCAGCCAGCCATAGCCGGAGGTGACCCAGGCGAGGCGCACCATGGCGGAGACGATGCGGCGCGCGGCGGCGATGACGGCGGCAAGGTCGCGTTGCAGCCGCCTTGCCTCGTCGGCCTCGCCGGCGGAGACGGAGATGGCGTCGATCTGCTCGTTCACCCGCACGAGGGAATAGCGCAGGTCCGCCTCGCGCGCGTAGCGCTCGCCGTTGAGGGCGATCAGCGGCCGGCCGACCATCCAGCTCAGCCAGGAGGCCGTGCCCGAATAGAGGATCGCCGCCCAGACCATGTAGCCGGGAATCTGGAAGGCCTCGCCCCACAGGTGGAAGACGAAGCCCGAGGACAGCGCCCAGAGCACGCCGACGAAGCTGGCGAGCAGCACGCTTGCCTGAAGCAGGCCGACGCCGAGATCCACGGAAAGGTCGCTGAGATGGTGCGCGTCCTCGTGCAGCCGCTGGTCGGGATTGACGCCGATCTGCCCCTGCCGCGCCACGCGGAAGGCGCGCCCGGGGGCAAGCCATGTGTCGATCATGTCGCGCGTCAGCGCTTCCCGCAGCTTCAGGTGCAGCATCTGGTTGAGCCAGAGCTGCGCGATGTTGAGGGCGAGCAGCGCCCCGGCGATTTCGAGGAAGACGAGGAGCTGGGCGAGGAAGGCCGGCAGGTCGCGGCGTTGCAGCGCGTCGTAGAACGGCTTGTTCCAGCCGTTGAGCACGATCTGCCCATAGGCCGTGGCGAGGATGACCGCGAAGATGCCCGCGGCGATGAGGACCAGCGGTCGGCGCAGCGGCGATGCGCCAAGGGCGTCCGCCATGGTGGCCAGATACTGGCGCAGCCGCCGCTCCCCGGTGTCGCCGGGTGCTGCGCGGGCCGCGATGCCGGCGCTGTCCTTGGTCATGCTGAGGCCTCTTCAGAGAACGTCAGGTGACTATAGCGCACCTGCCGGCCCCGTCCATTCGGGGCGAGGCCTCCGGGGCGGGAGAATGCCGGGCGGGCCGCGCCCGGCATTTGCCTTATTTTGCCTGGTACTTCGCGCCGACCGCGTCGATCGCCTCGACATTGCCGGCCGAGCGGCCGTTTTCGTCGAAGGTCTGGGCGAGGTAGGCGTCGGCGATGGCCTTGGCCAGTTCCGGACCGATGACGCGGGCGCCCATGGTGATGATCTGGGCGTTGTTGGACAGGGCGGCGCGCTCGGCCGAATAGGTGTCGTGGGTCAGCGCGGCGCGGATGCCCGGCACCTTGTTGGCCGAGATGCAGACGCCGATGCCGGTGCCGCAGACGAGGATCGCCCGGTCGTATTCGCCGGCGATCACGGCGGAGGCGACGCGGTCGGAGAGATTGGCGTAGAAGGCGTCCGGCCCGGCGTCGGTGCGCGAGATTTCGGAGACGTCGTGGCTGGCCTTCAGGTGATCGGCGAGGATCTTTGCGAGGCCTTCGCCTGCGCTGTCGCCGGCAATAGCGAGTTTCATGGGAGTGCTCCTTCTCGAATGGTGGCTCAGATGGTGGCGGCCACGCGCACCAGGATGTCGAGATAACCCTCGACCTTCCAGGCCGAGCGGCCGATGAACAGCCCGTCGATATGCGGGCAGGCGATCAGTTCGGCGCAGTTCTGCGGGTTGACGGAACCGCCGTAGAGGCAGGGGACGGCACGGCCGAGAACGCCGCGCGCCACTTCGGCGATCTCGGCATGGCGGGCGTCCGCATAGTCCGCGCTGGCCGGAATGCCCTTCTCGCCGATTGCCCAGACGGGCTCGTAGGCCAGGAGGACCGGGGCCTGTTTCTGCGCGCCCTCCAGCCGGCCGAGCGCGCCGCGGACCTGCCGCGCCAGCACGTCGGCGGCGCGGCCGCCCTCACGGTCGGCCAGCGTCTCGCCGATGCAGATCAGCGGCACGAGGCCGTGGCGCACGGCGGCCTCGGCCTTGAGGCCGACCGTCTCGTCCGTTTCGCCGAAATGCTCGCGCCGCTCGGAATGGCCGAGTTCGACGAGGTCGAGGCCGCAGTCCTTCAGCATGAGCGGCGAGACCTCGCCGGTCCAGGCGCCCTCGTCGGCCCAGTGCATGTTCTGCGCGCCCACCTTGACGGAGGTGCCGGCCAGCATCGCCTTGACCTCGCGCACGGCGGTGAAGGGCGGGATGACGAAGCGCTGGACGCGGGGATCGCGGCCGCTGTCGGCAGCCTTCAGGCCCTCGGCGAAGGTCTTCGCCTCGGCCAGCGTCTTGTTCATCTTCCAGCTCGTGCCGACCCACACATTGCGGCCCTGGCTCATGTCGTCGTCTCCTTGGCGATGCGCACCACGGTTGCCTCGCCAAGCTCGGCGGCGGTGTCGTGGGGCAGGGGTTTGTCCGAGATGACGGTGTCGAACTCGGTAAGGTCGGCCAGCACATGCAGCGCCGTATGGCCGAAGCGGCGGTTGTTGATCAGCAGGCAGGTCTGGCTGCTCGCGCGCATCATCGCCCGCTTGCTGCGCACCACGGCCTCGTCCATGTGATAGGCGAGACGGCCGGCCGCGGCCGGGGCCGAGATAAAGGCGATATCGGCGCGCAGGCGCGACAGCGCCTCCTCCGCGACGATGCCGAAATAGGCGTTGAACCGCACGGAATAGACACCGCCGAGCGCGATCAGCGTCACGCCGGAAAGGCCCTTCGCGCGCTCCATGATCGCGGCATTGTTGGTGACGAGGGTGATGGGCTTGTGCGTCTGCGCCAGCAGGTCGCCGAGCACCGCGGCCATCGAGCCGTCGTTGATCATCACGGTCATGCCCGGCTCGACCAGCGCGGCGGCGGTCTCGGCCAGCGCGCGCTTCACGTCGGCTTCCTGCCGTTCGCGGAAGCGGAAGTCGCTCTCGAACTGGGTGCCGGCGTCGATGGTCGCGCCGCCGCGCACCTTGCGCAGCACGCCGGCCCGCTCCAGTTCGTCCAGGTCGCGGTGAACGGTCATCCTGGAGACGCCGAAACGCGCGGCGATGTCGTCCAGCTCGACGGCCCGGCTCTCGACGAGAAGATTGATGATCTCCTGCCTGCGCTCTTCCCGCTTCACCGCACCCTCCATCCCGCGCTGTGGATGTTATATAACATCGTTCTTCCCGGATTATAACACGAATAATGTGAATTTGTGATTTTCAGGCGGAGCTTTCCAGCAGCAGCCGGGCGGTGCGCTCGTCAGTGATCAGGCCGTGCAGCCGGTGGCTGTGCAGCACGGCGCGGATGGCTTCGGTCTTGACCGGGCCGCCGGCGATCGCGACGACCCGGTCGCCGCCGGTCTCGCGGAAGGAGGCGGCGAGCGTGCGGGCCGTCACCGATGTCTCGAGGATGCGGCCCTTGTTGTCGAAGAAATGGCCGAGCAGCTCGCCGACGCCGCCGAGCGCCGCGATCTCCTCCAGCTCCTCGGGATGCAGCATGCCGGAGGTGACGAGATGGGCCTGGTTGTCGACGGTGCCGATGCCGACGATCTTGAGGTCGGCGTTGCGGGCAAGGTCGAACACCTCGCTGACGCCGCGCTGGGAGAGCAGCACCTCGCGGTCCTCCTCCGTATTGGCGAAGAAGGGAACGGGCATCACATAGGCCTGCGAGCCGGTCTTGGCGGCAAGGCGATGCATGACGTCGTAGGGATTGGCCGCATAGTTGCGGGTGAGGCCGCCGAGCAGGGACACGAAGCGCGTGCCGCCGGCGCTGACCCGGGGCAGGTGGTGCACGGCGGCCGAGAGCGTGCGGCCGTGGCCGAGGCCGATGACGGCGGCCTCCCCATGCTCGATCTCGCGGCGCAGGAAATCCGCGCCGGCATGGCCGAGCGTCGTCAGCGCCAGTCCGTCGTCGTCGATATCGGGCGCGACCTCGCAATAGTCGAGGCCGTACCGCCCGGAAAGCGCCACTTCGAGGTTGACGCATTCGGCGATGTCGCCGTCGATGCTGACCTTCACCACGCCCTCGGCGACCGCGCGCGCGATCAGCCGGTGCGCCTTCACCGAGGGAATGCCGAGCCGCTTGGCGACGGCGGACTGGGTGAAGCCGCCGACATAGTGCAGCCATGCGGCGCGGACGGCGAGGGAGTCTTCGTTGTCGGTCATCGGCGGTATCCTGTCCTGCTCTGCGGCCCGAAACCGGTCCCGGGATCCGGTTCTAGCAAGCGGCTCTGCGGCGGTCAGCCCGGCTTGAGCGCGGATGCACCGGTATCGATATGCGGCGCCCAGAAGGCGACGCTCTCGGCGATCTGCGCGATGACCTGCCGGTCGTTCGGCTCGCGCTCCTTGAAGGAAAGCTCGAGGCAGATCTCGTTGTCTTCCGCCCCGCCCTCGGCAAGGGCCGCCAGCAGCGGCTCCGGCTGGATGCGGCCCCGGGCGTTGAACTCGGCGGTGAACGGCCGGTGGCCGCCCTTGTCCATCAGGCTTTGCTTGATGTGGATGATCGGCGAGACCTTCGGCACGGCGCGCGCCCAGGCATAGGGCTCGTAGTCGTCGGGATTGGCGGAGGTGACGTCGCCATGGTCGATATCGGCCATCATCCACATGGGAATAGCCATGCCGGCTGCCGTCAGGCGGTCCTGCAGCTTCAGGCATTCGGCGATGGTCTCGCCGAATTCGCGGCCGATGCTCATCGGCTCCCAGAAGACGTAGGAAAGGCCCGCGTCGCTCGCATGTTCCGCGACCTCGGCCCAGCAGTCGACGGCAATACGGATCAGCGCCTCACGGCGCGCCGGGTCGTCGTAGTCCCTGTAGGTGAAGATGGCGAACTGGGTGCCGACGGAGCTTCCCCCGAGATCGCCGATGATGTCGGCGAAGGTCTTGAACCATTCGACATAGTAGCGGCGCACATCTGCGTCGGGATGGCCGAAATGGTTGAGGCGGCCATAGGGGCCGGTCATGCCGGAGGTGATGCGCACGCCGGTGCGCTGCAAGGCCCTGTCCATCTGCCGCGTCAGCCGGCGGATCGTTGCGGCGCTCCAGCTCGGATTGATGAATTCGTGGGTGAGCTGAAGGTCGCGCAGCTTCAGATCGCGCGCGACGGTGTCGATGAGGTCGTCCGGATCGGCGAAGCGGTTGACCAGCGGATTGGTGTTGAGCGAGAGCGTCAGCGGCATGGGGTCCTCAGGCGGCTGCGGCGCTGGCGGCGCGGAACCAGTCGGCAAAGGCCGCGCGCTCGGCCGGGGTCAGGTGCAGGTAGTGCTTGGTGCGGCGATAGAGGATGTCCTCGGCCGTGCCGGCCCATTCGCGGGCGGCGAGGTAGCGCGCCTCCGCCTCGTAGAACTGGCCGCCGAAATGCCGGCCCAGTCCCTCCAGGTCGCGCGCGCCGGCGACGACGGCCTGCGTGCGCGTGCCGTAGAGCCGGCCATAGTGATGCACCAGCCTGCGCGGCATCCAGGGATAGGTCTCGCGCAGGCCGTTGGCGAAGGTCTCGTAATCGGCGTTCGGCATGTCGCCGCCCGGAAGCGGGGCGGCCTGCGTCCAGTCGGCGCCCATTTCGGGGAAGATGTGCCGCAGGCGGTGCAGGCCGCGCTCGGCAAGCTCGCGGAAGGTGGTGATCTTGCCGCCGAAGACATTGAGCAGCGGCGCGCCGCCGGTCTCGTCGAGGTCGAAGACATAGTCGCGGGTGACGGCGGACGGGTTGCCCTTGCCGTCGTCGAACAGCGGGCGCACGCCGGAGAAGGAATGCAGCACATCCTCGCGGCGCAGCTTCTCCTTGAAGTAGCGGTTGACCGCCTTCAGCAGGTAGTCGATTTCCGTCTCGTCGGCCGATACGTCCTCGGCGCGGCCCTCATAGGCGATGTCGGTGGTGCCGATCAGCGCCTTGTCGCCCTCGTAGGGGTTGATGAAGATGACGCGCTTGTCGTGGTTCTGCACCAGATAGGCATTCGCGCCCGCCCAGAACTTCGGCACGATGATGTGGCTGCCCTTGACGAGACGCACATTGCGGCTGGACTGGGAGCCGGCCACGCGGCCGATGACGTCGGAAACCCATGGGCCGGCGCAGTTGACGAGGCAGCGGGCGCGGAAGGTGCGCGTCTCGCCGGTCGCGGCGTTCCGCGTCGTCACGGTCCAGGCGCCGTTCTCGCGACTGGCGGAGACGGTCGGCGAGCGGGTGAGGACGAGGGCGCCCCGTTCGGCCGCGTCCACCGCGTTGAGCGTGACGAGGCGGGCGTCGTCCACCCAGCAGTCGGAATATTCGAAGCCGCGCGTGTAGCGCTCGAGGATCGGCGTGCCCTCGGGGTCGCGCCCGAGGTCGAGCGTGCGCGTGCCGGGCAGCTTCCTGCGGCCGCCGAGATGGTCGTAGAGGAAGAGGCCGAGGCGCACCAGCCAGGCCGGGCGATCCTCGGGGCTGTGCGGCAGCACGAAGCGCATCGGCCAGATGATGTGCGGCGCGGCGTTGAGCAGCACTTCGCGCTCGATCAGCGCCTCGCGCACCAGCCGGAATTCGTAATATTCGAGGTAGCGCAGGCCGCCATGCACCAGCTTGCCGGAGCGTGAGGAGGTGCCCTCCGCCAGATCGTCCTTCTCGCTCAGCACGACGGACAGGCCGCGTCCGGCGGCGTCGCGCGCGATGCCGGCGCCGTTGATGCCGCCGCCGATCACGAAGAGGTCAATAAGCTGGGGCTCGTTCATCTCGTTCTCCTTCGACGCCGCCTGCGGGCGGCGCAATCGTTCTTCAGCGCGCGGCCAGGATGTCCCATGCGGGCGCCACGCCGCGGCGGACCTCGGCATAGGCGGCAAACAGGCGCGTCATGCGTTCGGTTTCCTCGGGCGAAGGCCGTTCGGCCTCGCCCAGCGCGGGCGTCACCCAATCGGCAATGCAGTCGTCCATCGTGCGGTAGGCGCCGATGGCGACGGCCGCCATCATGGAGGCGCCGGCCGCGCCGGCCTCCTCGCGGGTGCTGATGCGCACCGGCGCGCCGAGCGCCGCCCCGAGCGTCCGGCGCAGCGCCGCCGAGCGCGCCGCGCCGCCGCTGACACGCAGCTCCGGCGGCAGCGCGCCCATGGCCGCGTAGCAATCCCGCGTCGCCATGCCGAGGCCCTCGACGACGGCGCGCACGAGGTCCGGATAGCGGTGGCGGCCGGCAAGGCCGGTGAAGCCGGCGCGGGCGCGCGCATTGACGAAGGGGCCGCGTTCGCCGGCCTCGGAAATATAGGGGTGGTAGAGCACGTTGCCGGGCCGGCTTTCGGCGAACCAGCGGTCGACGCGCCCGATCATCTCGTCGAGGCCCACCGTCACTCCGAATTCGCCGAGCAGGTCCGCGCCGAGCTGGAGCAGCCAGTCGAGATTGATCGTCGCGCCCATATTGGTCTGGACCTGGGTGACGATGCCGGGGATCGGCAGCGCGATGACATAGCCGGTCCGCTCCGCGTTCAGCACCACCTCGGCCACGGACTTCGCCTGGAGGTGGACGCCGGTCGAGCCGATGGCGGAGCAGGCGGCATTGCGGCCCTCGCTGCGCACGCCCGCGCCGAGCGCCGTCATGCACATGTCGACATAGCCGAGGCAGACGGGCGTTCCGGCCCTCAGGCCCGAGGCCGTCGCCGCATCCGCCGTCAGGGGATGGGTGGTTTCAGTGCCTTCGAGGACGTCCGGCAGAAGATTGCGGCGATGCGTCAGGCCGAGGGCGGCGAGCACTTCGCCGTCATAGCTGCGGGTGCGGAAATTGCCGAAGGTGAAGCTGACCTCGGAGGGATCGGTGGCGCGGATGCCCGTCAGGTTCAGGTAGAGCCAGTCCTTGCAGTGCATGGCCGTTTCGGCCTGCGCGAGCAGTTCCGGGACGTGGCGGTCCATATGGGCGAGCTGCGCGCCCTGCTGGCAGGTGTTGAGGCCGGTGCCGGTCGCCTCGAAGCGCCGCCGGTCCGCCTCGCCGGCGGCAAGCCGCTCGACGGTCGGCGCGGCGCGGGCGTCGAGCCAGAGCCAGGCGTCGCCGGCCGGGCGGTTTTCCGCCCCCACCAGCCAGGTGCCGTCGCCCTGCGCCGTCACGGCGATGGCGGCGGTGCGCTCGGCAAGGCGCTCGACCCGCTCGGCAAGGCCGCGCAGGGCGCGCGTGCAGTCGCGCCAGGTCTGGTCGAGCGACTGGGTGACGGAGCCGTCCTCGCCGGTGCTGTAGGCATTGCGCACGGAGGCGCTGGCGACCTGCCGGCCGGACAGCGTGAAGGCGACCGCCTTCATGACGGAGGTGCCGGCGTCGATGCCGATGATCAGGTCCGCCGGCTCAGCCATGGCGCGCATCCGCGCGGCCCGCAGCGGCAAGCATCGCTTCGCCTGATCCGAAACAGAGCATTCCATCCTCCCGATCGTCTTTCGCGGCGGCGCGCGCGGTTCCCGGCCAGTCTGGCCGGTATCGTCCCGGCCCTCAAGGCTGCGCCGCGGGCGCTCCCGGATCGCCGGCAGAAGATATCATAAAGTTACCATATGTCTCGTAAAATTTTTCGAGCATCGAATTATTTTTCAGTTATGATGATTGGCAGGAAGGAGTTGCGCCCGGGCAAGGGCGGAAGGCCGCCACCTCCCTCGGGTCTGCGCTTGCCGCCCCCGATGACCCGCCGGCCTGCGCTATACGGTGGCGGTAGTTGCGTATTTTATCGAGTATTAACAGGATTTTACTGCTATTTCCTGAGAAGGTATCCTGCAAGGCGGTTCGGCGTTCGACCGCATGGAGGGGTGTGGCTCCGGCCTTGTTGATAGATCGGACGACTGTGGAAAGCGATGCAGCCGCTCTCGCTTTCGTTATAAAAGGTCGATTGACAGGCTGTGTTAATTTAACATATAAGTTGGGATATATCGCACATATATACCGCAACCGCGAAAAGATGTGCAGCGCAGCGCAAGGCGGATGAGGAGATCCGGCCGGCGCGGTTCATGGGGAGGATGCCATGGCAGATACCGTTTGGAAGACCGCGACGCCCGGCCCCTGCGCCATGGCTGCGCCCGCCGGTTTGCCGCTGTTCCCGTCGTTCAACCGCAAGGCCCGCCGCCATGACTGACGCCACGCTCTCCAAACCGCAGCAGCCCGCCACGCGCGGCCGCCGCTGGATCCGCATCGCCGCCGCCGCCGTCCTCGTCGGGGCCATGGCCTACAGCACCGCCGTCGTGCGCATCGGCTCCGACCGGGATGTCCAGGTGCAGACCTTCTCGCCGGCAAGCTTCGGCGCCGAGCAGTTCCCGCTCATCCGGCAGAGCGTCGAGACGCGCGCCGTCGACGCGGTGGAACTGGCGGGCGCCATCGCCGCCGACAAGAAGGCGGCGAGCGCGAAATACGGCATCGCCACCTCCACCGGCCCCGTCTTCCCGGTCCGCTTCACCGGCGTCGTCGGCGAGCGCAAGGCGAACTACAACACGATCTCGGTCGAGGGGCTTCCGGCCGAGCTGACCCTGCGCGTGCAGACCGGCCCGGCGCTCAACGGCACGGACCTGCGCGATGCCACGGGCAAGATCGAATTCGGCCAGTTCAAGAACCAGATCGAGTACCAGGACGCCGGCTCGGCGATCAACAACGAGGTCAAGACAGTGGTCCTTGGCGCCCTGGACCCGGCGGCGCTCGCCGGCAAGAAGGTCACGGTCACCGGCGTCTTCAAGCTGGTCAACCCGAAGAGCTGGATCGTCACTCCCGTCCGGTTCGACGTTCAATGAGTGCGCTCCCGCAAGCCACCTCGAACGGGGGAGTCGTGCTCGCCGCGCGCAACGTGGCGAAGTCCTACGGCAGCGTCCACGCCCTCAAGGGCGTCAATTTCGACATTCATCGCGGACAGGTGACGACCCTGTTCGGCGAGAACGGCGCCGGCAAGTCGACGCTGATGAAGATCCTGTCCGGCGTCGTGAAGCCGACCTCGGGCGAAATCGTTCTCGATGGAGAGCCTATCGTTTTCGCGTCATCCTCCCAAGCGCGCGATCACGGTATCTCCATCATCCATCAGGAGCTCAGCCTCGCCCCCAACATGAACGTTCGCGACAATATCTTCATGGGTCGCGAGATCATGACGGCGACGGGTGTGGACTTCGCCGAGGAAGAGCGCCTGACGCGCCTCCTGATGGCTGAACTGGAAGAGGACATCGATCCTCTCACCCCCGTCGAGGACCTGCGTCTCGGCCAGCAGCAGATCGTCGAGATCGCGCGGGCGCTGTCGGTCAATTCGCGCATCCTCATCATGGACGAGCCGACCTCGGCGCTGTCGGCCTCGGAGGTCGAGGTGCTGTTCAAGGTCATCCGCGACCTTACCGCCCGCGGCGTCTCCATCGTCTATATCTCGCACCATCTGGAAGAGGCGCTGCAGATCACCCATCACGCGGTCGTGCTGCGCGACGGGACGATGACGGCCTATGCCGAGCGCAGGGATATCGATCTCGAATGGATCGTCCGCCACATGGTCGGCGACAATTTCGACCTCGGCTCGCCGCCGGCGGGCTACGAGATGGGCGACGTCGCGCTGTCCATCGAGGGGCTGACGGTCCCCGATCCGGGCGGCGCGGGCTATGCCGTCGTCGACGACATGTCGCTTTCGGTGCGGGCGGGCGAAATCGTCTGCATCTACGGCCTGATGGGCGCGGGGCGCACGGAGCTGCTGGAAACGGTCGCCGGCCGCCTGAAGGCAACGGCCGGCACGGTCCGGCTGAAGGGCCGGGACGTCACCGGCCGCTCCATCGCCGACTGCATCCGCGACGGCCTGGTGCTCGTGCCGGAAGACAGGCAGCGCGACGGCCTGGTGCAGACCATGACGGTCGGCCGCAACCTCTCGCTCGCCAGCCTGCGCGCCTTCACGCGCGGCCTCTTCACCTCCGCCTCCCGCGAGACGGACCTGGTCGGGGACGCGATCCGCAAGGTGCATATCAAGACCGATGGCGGCGGGGCGGCGATCGGCTCGCTGTCCGGCGGCAACCAGCAGAAGGTGGTCATCGGCAAGATGCTGGCGACCGACCCCGAGGTGATCCTGCTCGACGAGCCGAGCCGCGGCATCGACATCGGCGCGAAGGCCGAGGTCTTCAAGCTGCTCGCCGAGCGCGCGCGGCAGGGCCTTGCCGTCGTCTACACGACCTCGGAGGTCGGCGAATGCCTCAGCATCGCCCATCGCATCGTCGTCATGCGGCGCGGCCGTATCTCCGCGCAGTTCGGTCCTGACGTGACCAAGGAACAGATCATGGCCGCCTCCGGCGAAGCCGTGCATGCCCATTAGGAGCGCTTCAGCATGTCAGTCACACCTGCAATCCAGACAAAGGCGGCGGCAAGCGGCGGCAAGCGCAGGAAGAGCCTGGTCGAGCTTCTGTTCGAAGGGCGTGCCTTCTTCGCGCTGATCGCCATCATCGTCGTCTTCTCGCTGATGTCGCCGAACTATTTCACGGTCAGCAACTTCCTGATCATGGCCTCGCATGTCGCCATCTTCGGCCTGCTCGCCATCGGCATGCTGCTCGTCATTCTTAATGGCGGCATCGACCTGTCCGTCGGCTCGACGCTCGGTCTTGCCGGCGTCGTCGCGGGCTTCCTGATGCAGGGCGTGACGCTGCCGCCGTTCGGCGTCATCCTCTACCCGGCGGTCTGGGTGGTCGTGGTGCTGACCTGCCTGCTCGGCGCGGTCGTCGGCGCGGTGAACGGCATCCTGATCGCCTATCTGCGGGTGCCGGCCTTCGTCGCCACGCTCGGTGTGCTCTATGTGGCGCGCGGCATCGCGCTGCTGATGACCAACGGCCTCACCTACAACAATCTCGGCGGCCGCCCGGAACTCGGCAATACCGGCTTCGACTGGCTCGGCTTCAACCGGCTCGCCGGCGTGCCGATCGGCGTGCTCGTGCTGCTGGTCTTCGCCGTCGCCTGCCACATCCTGCTGGCCCGCACGGCCTTCGGCCGCTGGCTCTATTCCTCGGGCGGCAACGAGCGGGCGGCGGAGCTTTCGGGCGTGCCGGTCAAGCGGGTCAAGATCACGGTCTATGTGCTGTCGGGCATCTGCGCGGCCGTTGCGGGCCTCGTGCTCTCCTCGCAGCTCACCTCCGCCGGCCCCACCGCCGGCACCACCTACGAGCTGACGGCCATCGCCGCCGTCGTCATCGGCGGGGCGGCGCTGACGGGCGGTCGCGGCACGGTCATCGGCACCATGCTCGGCGCCTTCGTGATCGGCTTCCTCTCGGACGGCCTCGTGATCATCGGCGTCTCGGCCTACTGGCAGACCGTCTTCACGGGCGCCGTCATCGTCACCGCGGTTCTCCTGAACAGCGTCAAATACGGTCGCCGCTGACAGCGGCGGCCGGCACCCACTGACCGCGGCCGGCAGAGGCGGGATCCCGAGCGGCCCGGCGGCGGAAAGTATTGCCGGAAACGGCGTAACCGGACTCAACAAAGGGAGTGAGACCATGTTCAAAAAAGGTATGCGTGTACTCTTCGCAGCAACTGCCGTCGTGCCGCTGCTGTTCAGCTCCGCCTGGGCGGAGGGCCTGATCACCGTCATCGTCAACGATCCGTCGAACCCCTACTGGTTCACGGAAGGCGAAGTCGCCAAGAAGACGGCCGAAGGCCTCGGCTACACGGCCAATGTCGGCGCCCACAAGGGTGACACGAACACCGAAAGCAACCTGATCGACACCGCCATCACCAACAAGTCGGTCGCCATCATCCTCGATCCGGCGAATGCCGACGGTTCGGTCGGCGCGGTCAAGAAGGCCGTCGCGGCCGGCATCCCGGTCATCCTCGTCAATGCCGAGATCAACCAGGAAGGCCTTGCCAAGGCGCAGCTCGTCTCCAACAACGCCCAGGGCGCGGCCCTCGGTGCGCAGCAGTGGGTCGAGGCCGTCGGCGACAAGGGCAAGTATGTCGAGCTTTTCGGCGCGCCCTCGGACAACAACGCCGCGACGCGCTCGAACGGCTACGAGACCGTGCTGACGCAGTATCCGGACCTCGTGAAGGCCGGCAAGGAAGTGGCTGACTGGGACCGCACCAAGGGCCATGCCAAGATGCAGTCGCTGCTTCAGGCGAACCCCGACATCATCGGCGTGATCAGCGGCAATGACGAAATGGCCCTCGGCGCCATCGCGGCCCTCAAGGAAGCCGGCAAGCTCGACCAGGTGAAGGTCGGCGGCTTCGACGGTTCGCCGGACGCCGTCGCCGCCATCAAGGCGGGCGAGCTGCAATACACCGTCCTCCAGCCGGTCGCCGTGTTCTCGGAAGCCGCCGTCAAGCAGGCCGACAACGTGATCAAGACCGGCTCGACCGGCGTCGACACGGAAAAGCAGCTCTTCGATTGCCTCCTGATCACCAAGGACAATGTCGACAAGTACACCGCTCCGTTCGTTCTGAGCGAGTGATCGAGACCGGGAGCGCCCTGCGGGGCGCTCCCATCCCGCCCCGGCCTGCCCGGACGCGCTTGGCATTTTCCTTGCCGACCGATACGAGAGACGAACGCTCTATCCTCGAAGAATGGCAGGGTTTCCCGTGAACAACAAAGTCGACGTCAAGGATCTGCTATCGGAGGAACTGCCGAGCGACAGCCGGCATGCGCGCCAGCTCGTGCGGCGGCAGATGATCGCCGAAACGGTCCTTGCCGAAGGCTCCATCCGCATCGAGGACCTGACCGAGCGTTTCGGCATCAGCCTCATGACGGCGCACCGGGATGTCGACGAACTGGTCAGCCGCGGTCTCTTCCGCAAGACGCGCGGTATCGTTTCGGCCGCGCCGACCAGCCTCATCGAATCCTCCGACGCCTATCGCGCCACGCGGCAGGGCAAGGAGAAGAAGGCGATCGCCAGGGCCGCGATGCAGTTCGTCGAGCCGGGACAGGCGATCTTCATGGACGACGCCACGACCGTACACGAGATGACGCGTTTCCTGCCGGCCAAGGTGCCGCTGACGGTCATCACCAATTCGCTCGTGCTGATCAACGAGCTGAAGGAGGTGAACGACCTCAACCTCATCTGTCTCGGCGGGCAGTTCTACCACTGGTGCAATGCCTTCATGGGGCACATCACCACCAACGAGATTCGTCGGCTGCGCGCCGATACCGTCTTCATGTCGCTGTCGGCCATCGTCGGCGAGGCGGTCTACCACCAATCGCCCGAGACGGTGGAGACCAAGCGGGCGATGTTCGAAAGCTCGGCCCGGCGCGTGCTGTTGGCCGACCACACCAAGTTCGAGCGCCGCGCGCTGCATCACTTCGCGACGCTGGAGGAATTCGACGCGGTGATCGTCGACGAGGATATCCCGATCTCCCACCTGTCGCGCATGCGCTCGAAGGGGATCAACGTCATCGTGGCGGAGGCGGATCGCGCCGGCTGAGGGTTCCGCCTGGCGGAATTCGGATGCGGGCGCGCGCCTCCTTCGCCTGAGAATGGAGACAGCGATGCCCTGCATCATGGGTATAGACAGCGGCCTGACGGTGACCAAGGCCGTCATTTTCGATGCGGACGGGACGGTGCTATCCGTCGCCCGCCGCCGCGTCGCGCAATCGATCCCCGCGCCGCGGCACGTCGAGCGCGACATGGACGGCCTTTGGGCCGCCACGGCCGACGCCATCCGGGAGGCCGTCGCCGCCTGCGGCCTGCCTGCCGGGGATATCGTCGCCATCGCCGCGACGGCGCATGGCGACGGCATCTACCTGCTCGACGCCGACAGGCGGCCGCTCGGCAACGCCATCCTGTCGCTCGACACCCGCGCCGGGACGATCGCCGATGCATGGAACGAAGGCGATGTCGGCGCGCGCTCGCTGGCGCTGACGGGCCAGAAGCCGCATGCCTCCGCGCCCTCGGCCATCCTGCGCTGGATTCGTGACAACGACCCCGCGCGCTATGCCCGCATCGCCCATTTCATCGCCGCGAAGGACTGGCTGCGCTTCTGCCTCTGCGGCACCATCGGCACGGACCGCACGGAGGCGAGCACGTCCTTCACCGATGTCCGCACGCAGGACTATGCGAAGGAAGCCTTCGGCCTCTTCGGGCTGGACCGCCTTGCCGGAAGACAGCCGCCGATGGCCGGCTCCACGGAGATCGTCGGCGGCGTGACGGCCGAGACCGCGCGCCTGACCGGCCTTGTCGCCGGCACGCCCGTCATGGCCGGCCTGCACGACGTCACGGCGTCCGCGCTCGGCATGGGCGGCTATGGCGCGGGAACGGTCGCCGTCATCGCCGGCACCTATTCGATCAACGAGACGGTCTCCTTCGCGCCGCAGGTCGACGGCCGCTGGTTCTGCCGGAACGGCATCCTGCCCGGCGAGTGGAACAACATGTCCATCTCGCCGGCCTCCACCGCCAATTACGACTGGTTCATCGAGCAGTTCTGCGGCGGCGAGGCGCGGCAGGCGGAAGCGGCGGGCGACAGCATCCACGCGCTCCTCGGCAGGGAATTCGAGGCCGCGCGCGAGCGCCCCTCCGGCGTCTTCTTCCATCCCTATCTTTTCGGCTCGCCCTTCGGCGGGGCCTCCAGCGCCGGCTTCTACGGCCTCAATGCATGGCATGACCGGGGCGACCTGCTGCGCGGCGTGCTCGAGGGCATCGCGTTCAACCACCGCGTCCATGTCGATGCGCTGCGCGATGGCTTTGCGCCGACCGCCGCGCGCCTGACGGGCGGCATCTCGCGCAATCCGGCCATGGCCAGCCTCTTTGCCGATATCCTCGGCCTGCCCGTCACCGCGACGCGCACCGACGAGGCGGCCGCCTGGGGCGCGGCGCTTTGCGCGGGGGCCGGCGCGGGGCTTTTCGCCTCCCCGACGGACGATCCGCGAAACCTCGCCGCCATCGAAACCACCTACCGGCCGGATTCCGGCCGGCAACGCGCCTATGACGAGAAATATCGGGTCTTCCTCGATCTCGCCGAGGCCATGAAGCCGCTCTGGCCGGTGCTCGGCCGTCTCGGCGGCGCGAAGACATGACAGGAATGCCATCATGATGGGAAGGACAGCCGCCGACGTCGAGACCTTCGACGTCATCATCCTCGGGGCGGGCATCAACGGGGCGGGGCTGTTTCGCGACCTCTGCCTCCAGGGCCTGAAGTGCCTGATCGTCGACAAGGCCGATTTCGGCTCCGGCACCAGCGCCGCGCCCTCGCGCCTCATCCATGGCGGCATCAAGTATCTGGAGACCGGCGAGCTCGGCCTCGTCGCGCAGTCGACGCTGGAGCGGAACCTCCTGCTGCGCAACGCCCCCCATTGCGTCGAGCCGCTGGCGACCTTCATTCCCGCCTTCTCGCTGGCGAAGGGCGCCTGGGCGGCGTTCCGCACGCTGCTCGGCTCCACGACCGCCCCGCGCAGCCGCGGCGCGCTGCTCATCAAGATCGGGCTGGCGCTCTACGATCTCTATGGCGCGCGCCATCGGGTGATGCCGCGGCATCGCTTCATGCTTCGCCGCCGGGCGCTGGCGGAGATGCCGGAGATCACCCCGCGCATCGTCGCCGGCGGTATCTACTACGATGCCCGGATCAGCCGGCCGGAGCGGCTGGTCTGGGAACTCGTGCGCGACGGCCTCGATGCCTGCCCGCAGGCCCGCGCCATGAACTGCACGACCCTCGTGGACCGGGAGGAGGGCGTGCTGCGCCTGCGGGCGGCGGATGGCGGCGAGCGGCGGGTGCGCGCAGCCACGGTGGTCAATGGCGCAGGCCCCTGGATCGACCATGTCAACGCGGCGCTCGGCGTTGCCGGCAAGCTGATCGGCGGCACGAAGGGCTCGCATATCCTGCTGCGCCATCCGGACCTCGTCAAAAGCCTCAAGGGCCGCATGATCTATTTCGAGGCGGACGACGGGCGCATCTGCCTCGTCTACGACTATCTCGGCCTGGCGCTGGTCGGCTCGACGGACACCAAGGCCGACGATCCCGATACGGTGCGCTGCGAGGAGGACGAGATCGACTATTTCCTCGCCAGCCTCCGCTCGCTGTTGCCGGCTTTGCCGTTCGGGCGCGAGCAGATCGTCTATGCCTATAGCGGTATCCGCCCGCTGCCGGCTTCCGACGCCAGCAATCCCGGCCTGATCAGCCGCGATCACTCGGCGCCCGTGGCGGAACCTGCGGCGGGGCGGCCGTTCGCCGTCATCTCGCTCGTCGGCGGCAAGTGGACCACCTTCCGCGGCTTTTCCGAGGAGGTGGCGGATACGATCCTTGCGCGCCTCGGCCGCGACCGGACGGCCAGCACGCAGATGCTGCCCATCGGCGGCGGGCGCGGCTTTCCCACGGACGAGGCCGCCCGGCGGGCGTGGATTTCGCGGCGGGCGTCGGAAAGCGGCCTGCCCGCCGCGCGCATCGCGGCGCTGCTTGCGCGCTACGGCACGACCGCCGACGCCATCCTCGCCCATATCCACTCCGGGGGCGACGCGCCGCTTTCCCATGTCGAGGACTATGGCCGGGCGGAGATCGACTGGATCGCCCGCAGCGAAATGGTCGTGCATCTGGCCGATATCGTCATGCGGCGCACGACGCTCGCCATCGAGGGAAAGTTGACGGAGGAAGGGCTGGAGGAGATCGCCGCCGTCGCCGCGGAGGCGCTCGGCTGGGACGAGGCGCGCCGCGCGCAGGAGGTCGCGGCGGTCGCCGGGCGGTTGACGGCTGTCAATCGCGTTCACCTTTGAGCCGCGTGGCGTCTTTGCCCTTTTCTCGGTCCGCCGCCTGTTGCATCCTTTCGGCTCGATTGCCCGCAGGAGGAATGCCATGACCAAGATCGTCGATGACCCGGAAACCTTCGCCTCGTCGGCGCTTGCGGGCTTTGCCAGCGTCTACCGGCGATATGTCCGGCTGGTTCGGGGCGGCGTCGTGCGCGCGACGGCGGTGCCGGCGGGCAAGGTGTCGGTGATCGTCGGCGGCGGCTCGGGCCACTATCCGGCCTTCGCCGGCTATGTCGGGCCGGGCATGGCGGATGCGGCCGTGGCCGGCGAGATCTTCGCCTCACCCTCTACCGCCGCCGTCGCGCGGGTCTGCCGCAATGCCGAGCAGGGCGGCGGCATCGTGCTCGGCTTCGGCAACTATGCCGGCGACGTCCTCAATTTCGGCGTCGCGGCGGAGCGCCTGCGGGCGGAGGGCATCGACGTGCGCATCGTCACGGTGACGGACGACGTGGCGAGCGCGCCGGCCGATAGCCGTCTGCAGCGCCGGGGCATCGCGGGCGATTTCGTCGTCTTCAAGGTGGCGGGCGCGGCGGCGGAAGCGGGGCTGGGCATCGACGAGGTCGAGCGCGTCACGCGCCTTGCCAACGACCGCACCTTCTCCTTTGGCGTCGCCTTCGGCGGTTGCACGCTGCCGGGTGCGGCCGAACCCCTCTTCACCGTGCCGAAGGGCACGATGGCGCTCGGCCTCGGCATTCACGGTGAGCCGGGCATCCGCGACACGGACATCGTGCCGGCCGGGGAGCTGGCGAAGCTGCTGGCGGATGCGGTTCTTGCCGAGCGCCCGGCCGGCGCGCGCCGCGCCGCCGTGCTGCTCAACGGCCTCGGCGCGACCAAATACGAGGAGCTGTTCGTGCTCTGGGGCGCGGTCGAGGAACGGCTCCAGGCATCCGGCGTCGATCTCGTCGCGCCGGAGGTCGGCGAATATGTCACGAGCCTCGACATGCAGGGATGCTCGCTGACGGTGATGTGGCTCGACGAGGAGCTGGAGCGCTACTGGCTCGCGCCCTGCGATACGCCCGTCTTCCGTCGCGGCGAGACGATCCGCACGGAGCCGGCCGCCGTTCGCGCGGGGGGCGGGGACGAAGCGCCGGCCTTCGGCCTCGCCACGCCGGCCTCGCAGGCGGGCGCCCGCTGCCTTGCCGGCATTCTCGACGCGATGGTCGCGGCGCTCGGCGAGGCGGAGGCCGAGCTTGGCCGCATCGACGCCTTTGCCGGCGACGGCGACCACGGGCAGGGCATGCGGCGCGGGGCGGGCGCGGCCCGCGAGGCGATCCACCAGGCCGTTGCCGGCGGGGCCGGCGCGAGAAGCGCGCTCGCCGCGGCGGGCGACGCCTGGGCCGACCGCGCGGGCGGAACGTCCGGCGCGATCTGGGGCCTGCTGCTGCGCTCCTGGAGCTCCGCGCTGTCCGACGACAGGGCGCTGGACGACGGCGACATCGTGCGCGGCGCGCATCTGGCGCTTGCCGATGTCATGCGTCTCGGCGGCGCAAAGCCGGGCGACAAGACGCTGGTCGACGCCTTCGTGCCCTTCGTCGCCGCGCTGGAGACCGCCCGGGCCGACGGCCTGCCCCTGAAGGAGGCCTGGCGCAAGGCGAGCGCGGTCTGCGAGGAAGCCGCCCGGGCGACCGCGCCGCTCGCCCCGCGTCTCGGCCGCGCGCGCCCGCTCGCCGAGCGCAGCATCGGTCATCCCGATGCCGGGGCGGTCTCGCTGGCGCTCGTCGCGGCGACGGTCGCGGCCTGCCTCTGACGCGTTTCCAAACGCAAAACCTCACAGTTTCGATGTGACAATGAGCCGGCGTCGCGTGACGTCGGCTCGCTCGCTTCTGCGTGTTTCGCGCACAATATTCCGTTTTTCCAATGGGATAAGCCAATCGCGCCGCTTTCGGTGCGGTTGGCGCCTCCTGTCGAATTGCTGTGATATAACATATTCTGAGAGATAGTTATTGACTTGTTATACCAGTTGGGAAATATAGATCCAGCCCGGGCGACCGGCGGAGGAAATTTCCGGCTGGACGGGATCGTCTCGGCCGCGCATTCAGGGAGGTCTTCGATGACATCGATCGCGCTGTTCGGTGCCGGCGGCAAAATGGGCTATCGGCTGGCCAAGAATCTCAAGGGCTCGCGTTTCGATGTCCGGCATGTCGAGGTGAGCGAGGCGGGCAGGGCGCGCCTTTCCGGCGATCTCGGCCTTTCCTGCGTCTCCCCCGAGGAGGGCCTCGACGGCGCCGATGTCGTCATCCTGGCCGTGCCGGACACGGCGATCGGCAAGGTGGCGGCCGGCATTGCCGACCGCCTGAAGCCGGGCACGATGGTCGTGGCGCTCGATGCCGCCGCGCCTTTCGCCGGCCATCTGCCGCAGCGCGCCGACCTTACCTATTTCGTCACGCATCCCTGCCATCCGCCGATCTTCAACGACGAGACGGACCCGGCCGCCAAGCGCGACTTCTTCGGCGGCATCGCCGCCAAGCAGCACATCGTTTCCGCGCTGATGCAGGGGCCGGAGGAGGCCTATGGCCTCGGCGAGGAGATCGCCAGGGTCATCTGGGCGCCGGTCATGCGCTCGCATCGCGTCACGGTCGAGCAGATGGCGCTGCTGGAGCCGGGCCTTTCCGAAACGGTCTGCGCCTCGCTGCTCGTCGTCATGCGCGAGGCGATGGACGAATGCGTTCGCCGCGGCGTCGCCAAGGAGGCCGCGCGCGACTTCCTGCTCGGCCATATGAACGTGCTCGGCGCGGTCATCTTCGAGGAGACGCCCGGCGTCTTCTCCGACGCCTGCAACAAGGCCATCGAGTTCGGCAAGCCCGTGCTGATGAAGGACGACTGGAAGCGCGTGTTCGAGCCGGCGGAAATCGCCGCCAGCATCCAGCGCATCACCTGATTTCACGGCGCGGGAGCGCCGGACAAAGCTTGCATCGGCGCGGCCATTTTCAATGGAGGGATGGTCGCAGGGAGCCGCTGCCTAACCGGGAGGAAGAATATGAACGTGACCCGCAGACTGATCACCGTCGGCTTCGCCGCCGTCATGGCCGCTGGCGTCGCCATGCCGTCTTTTGCCGCCGACCTCATCGCCATCATCACCCCGAGCCACGACAATCCGTTCTTCAAGGCGGAAGCCGTGGGCGCGGAGGCCAAGGCCAAGGAACTCGGCTACGAGGCGCTGGTTCTGGTGCATGACGACGACGCCAACAAGCAGTCGCAGCTCATCGACACGGCCATCGGCCGCGGCGCCAAGGCGATCATCCTCGACAATGCCGGCGCCGACGCTTCGGTCGCCGCCGTGCAGAAGGCCAAGGACGCCGGCATCCCGTCCTTCCTGATCGACCGTGAAATCAACGCCGCCGGCGTCGCCGTCTCGCAGATCGTTTCGAACAACTACCAGGGCGCGCAGCTCGGTGCCGAGGAGTTCGTCAAGCTGATGGGCGAGAAGGGCAATTATGTCGAGCTCGTCGGCAAGGAATCCGACACCAATGCGGGCATCCGCTCGAAGGGCTACCACGACGTCATCGACGAATATCCCGACATGAAGATGGTGGCGCAGCAGTCGGCCAACTGGAGCCAGACGGAAGCCTATTCCAAGATGGAGACCATCCTGCAGGCCAACCCGGATATCCAGGGCGTCATCGCCGGCAACGACACCATGGCCATGGGCGCGATCGCCGCTTTGCAGGCCGCCGGCAAGAAGGATGTGATCGTCACCGGCTTCGACGGCTCGAACGACGTTCGCGACTCGATCAAGTCCGGCGGCATCAAGGCCACCGTGCTCCAGCCGGCCTATGCCCAGGCGCAGCTTGCCGTCCAGCAGGCGCATGACTTCATCACCGGCGGCAAGAAGCCGGCCGAGGAAAAGCAGCTCATGGACTGCGTGCTGATCAATGCCGACAATGCCGGCAAGCTCGAGACCTTCGCGCTCCAGGACTGATCTTCGAGGAAGCGGGCGCGGGATGATCGTCATCCCGCGCCCCGCCATTTGCCGGAGTACCCCATCCATGCGCTTCAAGGCCGCCGCCGCCATCGTATTCACCTGCGCCCTCGCGCTTGCGGGCTGCAAGTTCGTGAAGACCGCCGACAAGGAGAAGGAGGATCAGGCCGGGGCCTTCGATCCCGACGCGCTGGTCGCCGGAATGTGGGACGGCAAGGTCCTGCCCTATCTCGAAAAGCGCGCCGCGCCCCTGACGGAGGTTCTGGCGGCGACGGCCGCCGATCCCGACGAGGCCGGCCGCAAGCATGGCTACAAGGCCAGGCAGGGCAACGCGCCCTGGACCTTCATCGCCAAGGTCGGCGGAACGATCGTCGCGGAAGAGACCAAGTCGCGCGCCGGCTATGTCGATGTCGACGTGGATGGCGACGCCAAGGCGGATGCGCGCGTGTGGATCGGCCCGGCCATCCGCGGCACGGCGCTGCGCGACAGCCTGGATTTCGTGGACTTCAACGCCTTCCGCAACCAGATCGAATGGGCGCAGTTCGGCAAGGCGTTCAACACCCACGTGAACCGGACCGTCCTGGAGAAGCTGCCGCGCGAAAACCTCACCGGCAGGACGATCGAGGCGCTTGGCGCCTATCCGCTGCCGGCCAAGGGGCAGTTGCCGCAGCTTGCCCCCGCCACCGTCACCATCGGAGGCTGACATGACCGGCACCGACGACGTCATCCTTGAACTGAAGGACATCACCAAGGCCTATTCGGGCATCGTGGCGCTGAAGAAGGCGGACCTGAAGCTTCGGCGCGGCGCGGTCAACGTGCTGGTCGGTGAAAACGGCGCGGGCAAGTCCACCATGATGCGTATCATCGCCGGCGTCGAGCGGCCGACGCTGGGCGAGATCTGGATGGACGGCGAGCGCATCCACCTCGACAGCCCCGCCGACGCGGTGCGCCACGGCATCGGCATCGTCTTCCAGGAGCTGAACCTCTTCGGCAATCTTTCCGTCGCCGAGAACATCTTCGCCACGCGCGAGATCACGCGCGGCCTGCGCGGCATCGACCACAAGGCGCAGGTCGAGAAGGCCAACGAATTCCTCGACCGGCTGGAGGCCGGCATCTCCGCCGATACGCTGGCGGAGGACCTGCCCATCGGCCAGCAGCAGCTCGTGGAGATCGCCCGCGCCGTCTCGCTCGACACGCGCATCCTCATCATGGACGAGCCGACCTCGGCGCTGAGCGCGGCCGAAGTCGACGTGCTCTTCCGCGTCATCGCCGACCTCAAGGCGCGCGGCGTCGCCATCGTCTACATCTCGCACCGGCTGGAGGAGCTGATGCGCATCGGCGACCACATCACGGTGCTCAAGGACGGCCAGATCACCGGCCACGCCATGGTCAAGGATATCGACACGCGCTGGATCGTGCGCTCGATGATCGGCTCGGACGCCAAGGACTTCGCCAAGCAGGTCGAGCACGAGCCGGGCGAGGAGGTCTTCCGCACGCAGGATATCTGCCTGCCGCGCGCTCAGGGCGGCTATGCCGTCGACCATGTCTCCATCGGCGTGCGCCGGGGCGAGATTCTCGGCATCTACGGGCTGATGGGCGCGGGACGCTCCGAGCTTTTCGAGTGCATCATGGGACGGCACGAGCATTCGACGGGAAAGATCTTCGTCGAGGGCGCGGAACTGAAGGGGCGCGACACGACCCGGCGCATCCGCGAGGGCCTGTCGCTGATCCCGGAGGACCGGCAGCGCGAAGGCCTCGTCCAGTCCATGTCGATTGCCGACAACCTGTCCATGGCGAGCCTCGGCCAGTTCCTGAAAGCCGGCTTCCATATCGACCTGAAGCGCGAGCGGCAGGCAATCGCGGAGGCGATCCGCAATCTCTCGATCAAGGCGAAGAACCCGGACCTCGACGTGACCTCCATGTCGGGCGGCAACCAGCAGAAGGTCGTCATCGGCAAGGCGCTGATGACCGGGCCGAAGGTGCTGCTGATGGACGAGCCGAGCCGCGGCATCGACGTCGGCGCCAAGGCGGACGTCTTCCGCACCATGCGGCGGCTGGCCGGCGAGGGGCTGGCGATCCTCTTCTCCACCTCCGACCTCGAAGAGGTCATGGCGCTCTCCGACCGCATCGCGGTCATGAGCAACGGGCGGCTGGTGATGGTGGTCGACCGCAGGGACGCCACCGAGGACATGGTGATCTCGGCCTCCGCAGAAGGGCATAAAACCAGAAGGATGCAAGCGTGATGACGACAGCAACGCCAACTGCCGCCACCGGCACTCCTCTCTCCACGGGCGCGGCCCTGCTCACGCTGATGAAGCTTCGCACCTTCATCGCGCTCTTCGCCGTCATCCTCTTCTTCTCGATCTTCGCGCCGAACTTCCTGTCGACCGCGAACATGATCCTGATGTCGAAACATGCGACGCAGAACGCCTTCCTCGCCATCGGCATGACCTTCGTCATCATCACCGGCGGCATCGACCTGTCGGTCGGCTCCATCGTCGGCCTGTGCGGCATGATCGCCGGCGGCCTCATCATGTACGGCGTGGCGCTGCCGCTCGGCTACACGGTCTATTTCAACGTGATCGAGGTGGCGATCATCGTCGCCATCGTCGGCATCGCGATCGGCGCCATCAACGGCCTGCTGATCACCCGCCTCAATGTCGCGCCCTTCATCGCGACGCTCGGCACGCTCTATGTGGCGCGCGGCATGGCGCTGCTCTATTCCGACGGCCAGACGCTGCCCAACCTCACCGGCCGCGAGGACCTCGGCAACCAGGGCTTCGCCTATCTCGGCTCCGGCTCGATCTTCGGCCTGCCGGTCTCGGTCTGGATCCTGATCGTCGTGGCGCTGGGGGCGGCCTATTTCGCCCGCTTCGTGCCGCTCGGCCGGCACATCTTCGCCGTCGGCGGCAACGAGCGCGCCTCGCGCATGTCGGGCATCCGGGTCAATCGGGTGAAGATGTTCGTCTACATGTTCTCCGGCTTCTGCGCCGCCATCGTCGGCCTCATCATCTCCTCCGAACTCATGGCTTCGCATCCGGCGACGGGCACGAATCTGGAGCTGAACGCCATTGCGGCGGCGGTTCTGGGTGGTACATCCATGTCGGGCGGGCGCGGCACGATCGGCGGCACGATCATCGGCGCCTTCGTGATCGGCATTCTTTCGGACGGGTTGGTGATGATGGGGGTCAGTTCCTTCTGGCAGATGGTGATCAAGGGCCTCGTGATCATCGTGGCCGTGGTGGTCGATCAGGCGCAGCGCCGCCTCCAGCAGCGCGTCACCCTGATGCAGATGGCAAAGGCGGGCTGAGCATGGGCAAGATGAAGGGCGCGCTGATCGGCTGCGGTTTCTTCGCCGTCAACCAGATGCACGGCTGGCGGGACCTTGCCGATGTGAAGATCGTGGCGATCTGCGACCGCGATCCCGAGCGCCTGCGCATCGTCGGCGACCAGTTCGCCGTCGCCCGCCGCCACCAGTCGGCCGAGGACATGTTCGCCGAGGGCGGCTTCGACTTCGTCGATATCGCGACGACGGTGGGAAGCCACCGGGCGCTGGTCGAGCTTGCCGCGCGCCATGCGGTTCCGGCAATCTGCCAGAAGCCGTTCGCGCCGACGCTGGCGGACGCCAAGGCCATGGTCGCTGCCGCCGAGGCGGCCGGCATTCCGCTGATGATCCACGAGAACTTCCGCTGGCAGACGCCGATCCTGGCGGTGAAGGCGGTGCTGGACAGCGGCGCGATCGGCGATCCCTTCTGGGGCCGCGTCTCCTTCCGTTCCGGCTTCGACGTCTTCTCCGGCCAGCCCTATCTTGCCAAGGGCAAGCGTTTCATCATCGAGGATCTGGGCATCCACTCGCTCGATATCGCCCGCTTCCTCTTCGGCGACGCCGGCCGCATGACCGCCCGCACGCGCCGCATCAACCCGGATATTGCCGGCGAGGACGTGGCGACCATGCTGCTCGATCACGACAACGGCGTTACCTCCATCGTCGATGTCAGCTATGCGACGCGGCTGCCGGAGGAGCCTTTCCCGGAGACCTTCGTGGAGATCGACGGCAGCGCGGGCACGCTGCGGCTCGGCAAGGATTATACGCTCACCGTCCACGGCGCGGCCGGCACGGCGCGCAGCGTCGTCGCGCCGGCCCTCCTGCCCTGGGCCTCGCGGCCCTGGCACAATATCCAGGAAAGCGTCGCGCTCATCCAGAAGCACTGGGCCGAGCGGCTGGCCGAAGGGCGCGAGCCGGACACGTCCGGCCGGGACAATCTCAAGACCTTCGCGCTCGTCGAGGCCGCCTATCTCAGCGCGGAGCGGGGCGAGACCGTCGCCATCGCGGACCTTCTGGCATGAGCGGGGACCCGTTCAGGCTCTGCGGCACGGTCGAGCGCGAGCCGGAAAGCCGTCTTCTTTCCGCCGGCGACCTGAGCGTGACGCTCCAGGACGGCAACCTGCGCGGCCTGCGGTTTCGCGGCCATGAGGTGCTGCGCGCCGTCGCCTTCCTCGTGCGCGACAGGGATTGGGGTACCTGCGGGGCCGTTGTCGCCGACCTTGCCGCGAAGGCGGAGGGAGAAGGCTTCTCCGTCACCTACAAGGCCCGCTTCACCGCGCCCTCGGGGGCCAATCTCGACTGCGCCATCGCCATTGCGGGCACCGGCCGCGCGGTGACCTTTACCGCCGACTGCGTCAGCGACGCCGATTTCGAAACGGCCCGCGCGGGCTTCGTCGTGCTGCATCCGGTCGTCGGTGTGGCGGGGGAGCCGGTAGAGGTCCGCCATGGCGACGGCAGCGTCGAGGAGGCGCGCTGGCCGGACCGGATCGAGCCGTGGCAGCCTTTCAAGGATATTGCGGCAATCACCCATCGCGTTGCGGCGGGCATCGTCGCGGCGACGGAATTGACCGGCGACGTCTTCGAGATGGAGGACCAGCGCAACTGGACGGATGGCTCCTACAAGACCTATGTGCGCCCGCTCGCGCTGCCCTGGCCCTATCTCGTGCCGAAGGGCGCGCCCTTCCGCCAGCAGGTCGCCGTCGAGATCCGGGCGGAAGACGGGGCCGCGCCGGCTGCCGGCGCGGCGGATGCCGTCACGCTAAGTCTTGCGCCGACGGCGCGTGCATTCCCGGAGATCGGCGTCGGGCTGCGCCCGGAATGCCGGGAAGAGGAACTGGCCGCGCTCGATGCGCTGAGCGCCACGGGCGCGCGCCACCTGATCGCGCATTTCGATCCCGATGCCGGCCACGGCGTTACGGCGCTGGAGGGTTATGCGCGCATCGCGCGCGCCTGCGGGCTGAAAGTGACGCTGGAATTCGCCGTGCCGTGCAAGCGCCCGCTGGACGTGGAAATGGCCGATGCCGCCGCAGGCGTCGCCGAGGCGGGCCTGCCGCTCGATACGCTCTTCGTCTGCCCCTCGGTGGACCGCCAGTCGACGCCGCCCGGCAGCCGCTGGCCGGACTGCCCGCCGCTGGAGGATGTTTACGCCGCCGCCCGCGCGGCCTTTCCCGGCATACGGCTCGGCGGCGGCATGATGAGCTATTTCACGGAGCTGAACCGCAAGCGCGTGCCGGCCGGGCCGCTGGACTATATCGGCCATTGCACCAATCCCATCGTGCATGCGGCCGACGATCTCTCGGTGATGCAGACCTTCGAGGCGCTGCGCTCCGTCGTCCGCTCGGCCCGCGCCCTCTATGGCGAGAAGCCCTACCGCATCGGCCCGTCCACCATCGCCATGCGGCAGAACCCCTATGGCAGCGCGACGAAGGACAATCCGGCCGGCGGGCGCATTCCCATGGCCAATGTCGATCCGCGCCATAACGGCCAGTTCGCCGCCGCCTGGACGCTGGCCTATGCGGCGACGATCGCCGGGGCCGGGCTGGAGGTCCTGACGCTGTCGACCCTTGCCGGCCCCTTCGGGCTGGTCGCCGGGGAGGGGGAGCCGATGGCCGCGGGGACGTTGCGGCCGCTCGCGCATGTGCTGGCCCGTCTTTCCGCGCTGTCGGGCGAGGCGGCGGTCGGCGTGGAGACCTCGCGGCCGGATGCAATTGTCGGGCTTGCGGCGAAGGACCGGCTGCTGCTGGCCAATATCACGCCCGAGGCGCAGGCGGTCGTGCTACCGGCCGCACCGCGCGCGGTGTCGCTGATCGGCATCGACAACGGGGCGGTGTCGCCGGATGGCGCAAGGCTCGTGCTGCCGCCCTATGGCTGCGCGGAGGTCGCCCTTCAGGTGTTGCCCTTGAGGGCATAGAGCGCGCGGGAGCGTTCCAGATGCTTGATCATGGCCCGTTCCGCGATATCGGCGTCACCCTTCTCGATGGCGCGGATGATCTCCTCGTGCTCGGCGAGCGTGAAATTCTCGCGGCCCGTCCAGATGAGCATTTCGGTATGGTAGGATTTCAGCCATCCCAGCATCGCGCCGCTGACGGCCGCGAAGATCGGATTGCCGGAAATGCGGGCGATGCACTGGTGGAATTCCATGTCGGCCTCGATGAAGGCGTCCGCATCGCCGAGGCCCTGCTTCTGCTTGTCGAGAAGGGCGCGCAGCTCGGCGATCTGCTCCGGCGTCGCGCGGGCGGCGGCCTCGCGGACCATGCCGCGCTCGAAGAAGATGCGGGCGCTCTTCAGGTGCTCCAGCGTATCCGAGGAGCCCGAGAGCATCAGCTTGGCCGGCAGGTCGACCTGCCGGAAGATGGATTCGGCCGTGATGCGCAGCACCTTGGCGCGCTCGCCCTGCGAAATCTCGACGAGGCCCTTGCCGGCCAGCGCCTGCATGGCCTCGCGGATCGCCGGGCGGCCGACGCCGTAGCGCTCCATCAGCTCGCGCTCGGAGGGCATGTCGTCGCCGGCCTTCAGCTCGCCGGTCTCGATCATGAGCTTCAGCCGCGCGAAGACTTCGTCGGAGAGCTTCCTGCGGATGATCGGTTCGGAAACGACGTTCATGAGTCACCTGATTTCGACAGGTTTGAATATGCACCAAGTTCCATCGCCGCAACAGCTTTCCGCCGGGACGGCTTGCAATAACATAAATACTCATTATACCAGTTAGCGGTTGTTCACAAGCGCCGCGCCCCGTCCGGGCAGGAGAAAACATGATCCGGCTGACCTATCGCATAGAGACAGCAGGCCCGGTCGAGGCCATGGCGCGCAAGATCGCCAGCGACCAGTCGACCGGCACCTTCGTGGCGCTGCCCGGGGAGACGGAGGAACTGAAGGCGCGCGTGGCCGCGCGGGTCGTGGCGATCCGGCCGCTGCCGCCGTCCGACCGCGCCTCCTTTCCCGACGAGGCGGGCGGGGCGAGCCTGTTCAACCGCGCCGATGTCGATATCGATTTCCCGATGGACGCGGTCGGCACGGACCTTTCCGCGCTGATGACCATCGCCATCGGCGGCGTCTTCTCCATCAAGGGCATGACCGGCATCCGCATCGTCGACATGAAGCTGCCGGCGGAATTCGCCGCCGCCCATCCCGGCCCGCAGTTCGGCGTTTCCGGCAGCTTCGCCCTGACGGGCGTGAAGGACCGCCCGATCATCGGCACCATCGTCAAGCCGGCGCTGGGGCTTCGCCCGCACGAGACCGCGGCGATGGTCGGCGAGCTGATCGAGGCCGGCGTCGATTTCGTCAAGGACGACGAGAAGCTGATGAGCCCCGCCTATTCGCCGCTGAAGGAGCGTGTCGCGGCGATCATGCCGCGCATCCTCGACCATGAGCAGAAGACCGGCAGGAAGGTCATGTATGCCTTCGGCATCAGCCATGCCGACCCGGACGAGATGATGCGCAACCACGACATGGTGCTGGCGGCCGGCGGCAATTGCGCGGTGGTCAACATCAATTCCGTCGGCTTCGGCGGCCTTGCCTTCCTGCGCAAGCGTTCCGGCCTCGTGCTGCATGCCCATCGCAACGGCTGGGACGTGCTGACCCGCCATGCCGGCATTGGCTTCGAGTTCTCCGTCTGGCAGCAGTTCTGGCGTCTTCTCGGCGTCGACCAGTTCCAGATCAACGGCATCCGCGTGAAATACTGGGAGCCCGACGAAAGCTTCGTGCGCTCCTACCGGGCGGTGACCGCGCCGCTGTTTTCGCCGGCGGACGTCGCCCTTCCCGTCATCGGCTCGGGCCAGTGGGGCGGGCAGGCGCCGGATACGATCGCGGCGACCGGCGGCTCGACCGACCTGCTCTATCTGTGCGGCGGCGGCATCGTCAGCCATCCGGACGGGCCGGGCGCGGGCGTCAAGGCGGTCCGGCAGGCCTGGGAGGCGGCCGTCGCGGGCGTGCCGCTTACGGCCTATGCCGAAGACCATCCGGAGCTGGCGCGATCCATCGAGAAATTCGCCGACGGAAAGGCCGCCTGACCATGACACGCCCCCTGATCGGCTACTACGGCGACGATTTCACCGGCTCGACGGACGTCATGGAGGCGCTCGCCTCGAACGGCGTTGCGACCGTGCTCTTTCTCAAGGTGCCGGAAGCGGCGCTGCTGTCGCGCTTTGCGGGCGCGCGCGCCTTCGGCCTTGCGGGCACCAGCCGCAGCGAGACGCCGGACTGGATGGACGTGCATCTGCGCGCGGCCTTCGCATGGCTGAAGACGCTCGATGCCGAGCTGACCCACTACAAGGTCTGCTCGACCTTCGATTCCGCGCCCCATGTCGGCAGCATCGGCCGCGCGATCGAGATCGGCCGCGCGGTCTTCGGTAACGCGCCCGTGCCGCTCGTGGTCGGCGCGCCGCAGATCCGCCGCTACACCGCCTTCGGCGACCTCTTCGCCGCCTATCAGGGCCGCAATTACCGCATCGACCGCCACCCGGTCATGGCGCGCCATCCGGTGACCCCGATGGACGAGGCCAACCTGCTGCTGCATCTTGCGCGGCAAACCGCGCTTTCCTCGGCCCTTGTCGATAATGTCGCCGTTCTGGGCGAGCCGCAGGTCCCGGCGGCCGATATCGTCCTTGTCGACGTGCTCGACGCGGCGACGCAGGCGGCGGCCGGCGCGCTGCTCTGGAACGGGATGCGCGCGGCAAGCCGCTTCGTCTGCGGGTCCTCGGGCGTCGAATATGCCCTGATCCCCACATGGCGGCGCGAAGGCCTCATCGGCGAAAAACCCGTCTTCGCAAATGCCGGCCCGGTGGAGCGCATCGCGGTCGTCTCCGGCAGCGTCTCGCCCACCACTGAGCGGCAGATCCGCCATGCGCTGGCCAACGGCTTTGCCGGTGTCACGCTCGATCCGGTCGCGCTTTCCGGCGAAGATGGCGCATCGGCCATCGCGCACGCCGTCGAGGCGGGGCTGAGGGCGCTGGAGGGCGGCCGGAGCGTGGTGCTCTACACGGCGCTCGGGCCCGCGGCCGACCGGGGCGGCGAACTCGATTCCTCCACGGGCGCGCGCCATCGCCTCGGCCGGGCGCTCGGGCGCATCCAGTCGCAGCTCGTCGCGCGCGCCGGGCTTTCCCGCGTCGTGGTGGCCGGCGGCGACACGTCCAGCCATGCGCTCGGCGAAATGGGCATTGCCGCCCTCACGCTGAAGATGCCCCTGCCGCAGACGCCCGGCTCCCCGCTCTGCATCGCCCATGGCGGCCCTGCCGATGGCCTGCAGATCGCGCTGAAGGGCGGCCAGGTCGGCGGCGACGATTATTTCTCCATGATCCGGGCCGGGGCGTAGGCGGCGTCAGTCGCGCTCGCCTTTGCCGCGCGTGAGGTCGAGCGGCTGCACGATCAGGCCGCCGGCGGCCTCGCCGATGAAGGTCTCCACGCCGTAGACCTGCGAGAGCGTGGCGGCGGTCAGCACGGTCTGAGGCGGGCCTTCGGCGAAGGCGCGGCCATCGCGCAGCAGGAGCAGCCGGTCGCACCAGCGCGCGGCGAGCGTCAGGTCGTGCATCGAGGCGATGACGATCCGGCCTTCCGCCGCCAGCTCCCGGAACAGGCGCATCAGCGCGATCTGGTGCTGCGGGTCGAGGCCGGCCAGCGGCTCGTCGGCGAGCAGAACGGGCGTTTCCTGCGCCAGTGCCCGGGCAATGAGCACGCGCGCCCGCTCGCCGCCGGAAAGGCTGGTGACGGCGCGGTGGCGGAAGGCGGCAAGGTCCATGCGGGCGATGGCCGCATCCACCGCCGCCCGGTCTTGCGCCGAGGCGGCGGCGAAGCGCGCATGGTGCGGCAGGCGGCCGAGCGCGACCACGGCCTCCACGCTCATCGCCCAGGCGATCTCGCGCTCCTGCGGCAGATAGGCGATGTGGCGGGCGCGCTCGGCGGGGCGCAGCGTGGCAAGGTCCACGCCGTCGAGGCGCAGCGTCCCGCCCGCCGGGACGAGGCCGAGGCAGGCGCGCAGGAAGGTCGATTTGCCCGCGCCATTCGGGCCGATGAGGCCGGTGAAGCCGCCCTTTTCGAGCGTGAGTGACACGCCGTCCACGACGCGCCGTCCCGACAGCGTGGCCGACAGGGTCTCGATGGTGAGCACGCTCATGCCTCCCGCCTCCTTTCCGACCAGACCAGCCAGAAGAAGAAGGGCGCGCCGACAATGGCCGTCAGCACGCCGAGCTTGATGTCGCGCTCCGGCGCGACGACGCGCACGAGGATGTCGGCGGCCAGCAGCAGCGCCGCCCCGCCCAGCGCGCTTGCCGGCAGCAGCCGGGAGGGCTGCGCGCCGACGAGCGGGCGCAGCGCATGCGGCACGACGAGGCCGACGAAGCCGATGGCGCCCGCGACGGCCGTCGCAGCGCCCACCGAAAGCGCGGTGCCGAAGACCGCGAGGCGCTGCACGCGCTTGAGGTCGACACCCATGCTGGCGGCCGCGTCGGGGCCGAGGGCGAGCGCATCGAGCGCCCGGCCGAGGCGCAGCAGCAGGAACCAGCCGAGGGCCGTGAAGGGCAGCATCAGCCAGACATGCGGCATCGCGCGGTCGGTGAGCGAGCCGAGCATCCAGAACATGATCTCCGTCGCGGCGAAGGGATTGGGCGACAGGTTGAGCGCCAGCGAGGTCATCGCGCCGGCAAGGCTGGAAATGGCGATGCCGGCGAGGATGACGGTCAGCGGCCGCCCGTCCGTGCCCGCCATCGCCGTGAGCGCGAGGACGGCCAGCATCGCGCCGCAAAGCGCCATCAGCGGCAAAGCGAGCGCGAAGAGCGCCGAAAGCCCGCTATAGAGGGCAAGCACCGCGCCGAGCGAGGCCGAGGCGCTGACGCCGAGCAGCCCCGGCTCGGCCAGCGGGTTGCGCAGGTAGCCTTGCAGCGCCGCGCCGGAAAGGCCGAGCGTTCCGCCGACGAGGAGGCCGAGCAGGGCGCGGGGCAGGCGGATTTCCTGCATGACGAGAACGAGGAGACCGTCGCCGCCGCCGAAGAGCGCATTGAGGCTATCGGCAAGGGAAAGGTCGGCCGGGCCGACGGTGAGCGACAGGAGGAAGAGGACGAGGGTGCCCGCCGCAAGGATCGCGAGGGTGAGGCGGAAGGCGGCGCGGGGCGTCATGGCGTTGCGCTCCGCGCCCGGTGGGCGGCATCCTGAAGGACGCGCGCGGCCTGCAGCGTGAACGGCCCGCCGCAGACGGTCAGCCGGTTTTCGAGCGGGGCCTCGGCGGCGACGGCCGCAAGGGCGCGGTGGGCGGGATGGGAAAAATTCGCCTCGGCAAGGGCCGGACCCTCCACCCCGGCTCGCCCGACCGCGATCAGCTCGGGATGCGACAGGACGAGCAGTTCCAGCGGCAGGCGGGCGATCCCCGCCATGCCCGCCGTCTCGGCGATGTTCTCGAGGCCCGCCTGCCGCACCACCTCGGACGCCAGCGTCCCGGCGCCGGCCGTGTAGCCGTTGGCGAAGGAGAGGGCGGTGCGCAGGCGCGGCGTTCCGGCCGCTTCGAGCGCGGCGATCTCGGCGTCCATGCCGGCGATCAGCGCCCGCGCCCGCCCGGGATTGCCGAGCAGGTCGCCCATGCGGGCAAGGTTCGCCCGCACGGCGTCGAAGGAGGTTTCCGGCTGGAATTCCTCCACCCGGAAGCCGAGCCGGCGCAGGAGCGCGACGGTCGTGCGTGTCGAATAGGCGCCGGTCAGCACGAGGTCGGGCTTCATCAGGAAGATTTCTTCCGCCAGCCCGTGGTTGATCTCATAGGCGGCGGCCTGTTCCGCCATCGCCGACATGCCCGCGTCGCGCGCGAGATAGGAGACCGAATGAAGCTGGCCGGGCCTTGCCACGAGCATGGCGAGCTGGTCGGTGCACACGTTCAGCGAGACGACGCGGGTGGGGACCGTATCGGCGCGGGCGGCCGCGGCCGGCCAGAGAAGGCAGGCGAAGAGCGCCGCGCGCCACCAGATCGGCCAGCGCACCGGCCCGGCCATCAGAATGTCGCCTTCAGTCCCGCGAAGGCCGTCAGGCCCGGCGTGTTGAAGCCGAAGACCTCGCGGTAGTCCCGGTCGAACAGGTTGTCGATGCGGCCATAGGCCTCGACGGTCTCGTTGACCTTGAAGCTGCCGCCGACATTGACCAGCGTGTAGCCGCCGAGCGTCACGCGCGGCGGCAGGGTGCTGGCGAAGACGCGGTCCTCCGCCGCCCCGTTGAACAGCGCCTCGACAAAGACCCGCGCCCGGTCGTCGTAGAAGGCATAGGCCGCGTTCAGCGAGCCGGAATGGCGGGGCCGGCGGGTTTCGGCAAGGCGCGCGCCGCCGGCGACTTCCTGCTCGCTCGCATCGGTGTAGGTATAGGAGGCCGTGGCCGTCAGGCCGTTGAAGAAGTCGACGGTGGCGGAAACCTCGACGCCCTGCCGCAGGCTTTCGCCGCCCATGTTGATCGGCCGGTAGAGGCCGGGCGAGATCTGCGTGGAGGAGATCTCGTTCTCCAGGTTCTGGTTGAAATAGGTGACGTCGATCACCAGCCCGCCGTCGAAGAAGCGCTTCTCCACGCCGATATCCCAGCCGAAGCTCTCCTCGGGCTTGAGGTTCGGATTGCCGACGAAGCTGCCGGGGAAGAAGCCGTATTGCTCGGTGAAGGTGGGGTTGGTGACGCCGGTGCCGACGGAAGCGTGCAGGCGCGTCTCCATCTCGGGCACCTGCCATGCAGCGCTGGCGGTCCAGGTCGTGGCATCGGCGAAGGTGTCGTTCCAGTCCTGCCGCAGGCCGCCGTTGATGAAGAGCTGGTCGAAGAACTCGCCGCGATATTCGCCGATCGCCGCGTGGGTGTTGCGGCTGAAGGTCGTCGTATACTGCGACGGCGCGTAAGTCTCGCGCTGCCATTCGTAGCCGGCGGTCAGTTGATGCACCTGATTTTCCAGGTCCTCGTAGCGATAGGAGGCCTGATAGGCGGCGTTGTAGCGGTTGCCCTCGCTCGAACTGTCGCCGAACAGGGCGGAGTGGTTGAAGCTGCGCATGTCGCTGGCCGCAAGCCGGGCCTTCTGCGTCAGCGCGCCGTCGAGCGCGGTGTTGGCAATGCCGATGGAGCCGTATAGCTCGCGGTCGTCCTGATAGTCGTTGACGTCGTAGGTCTCGGCGGTCATGAAGTCCTGCTCGTCGAGATCGGTGCGCCGGTCGACGAGACGCAGCGTGCCGTCGACGGTCGTCTCGGGAGAGATGTCCGCCGAGAACCGGCCGTTGAACGTGCTGTTGCGCGCGCCGTCGTCCTCCGCGCCGAGATCGGAAATGTCGAAGCCGCGGCTGCGCCGCATGGAGCCGGACAGCGCATAGTCGAAATTCTCGCCGCCGCCGCGCGTCGCGAGCGCGCCCATCAGCGTGCCGTCGCTGCCGACCTCGGTCTGCGCGGTCGATTTCCTCGAGCCGCGCTCGCCCTTGCGGGTGGTGATGCTGATGACGCCGGCCATGGCGTTGGCGCCCCAGAAGGTGCTCTGCGGCCCGCGCAGGATCTCGATGCGCTCGATGTCCTCGGCGACGAGGCCGCCGAAATCGAATTCGCCGCGGGTGTGGTTGCTCGCCTCCACGCCGTCGATCACGACGAGCACCTGATCGCTCTCCGCGCCGCGCATGCGCACCTGCGTCAGGCCGCCGACGGAGCCGGCGCGCGACACGGCAAGGCCGGGCACCAGCCGCAGCGCATCCGAAACGTAGCGGACCCTGTTCTTCTCCATCTGCTCGCCGGTGACGACCGTGACGGCGCGCCCGGATTTCTCAAGCTCCACGGAGGTCAGGCCGTCGGTGACGACGACCTGTTCCAGTTCGGTCGGGGCCTGGTCCTCGGCAAGGACGGGCTGGCAGAAGGCGATGGCGAGCAGGCCGGTTCCTGCAAGGCGGTTTCTCATATTTCCCCCCGGCCGTTCAACGGCGCGGCAACATCCTCGACATGTCACCGCGACGAAGGGCCGCGCCCGGATACGTCCCGTATCCCGGCAGGGTGACCGGCGCAGGCAGGTCTCCTGACTTCCGCGTCGTCGCTCTCCCCGCCTTCCCGCGCTTTCGCGCAGTGGCATCGTGGGGCAGGCTCGGCGGTTACAGTTGCGGGGGCAGTCCCGGCCTCGGTCCCTGACGGGTATCCTCACCGTGTTCCCTTTTCATCCGCCGGCTGGCGGAACCTGTTCCGTGGGCACGGTTTACCGGCGGGTGGGAGGCGGGGTCAAGCGGCGCGCCCGTCTTCCCGTGGACGGATCGCGACATCGGGCCGTGCCCGCCCGTTCAGGCCCGGGCCTGCTTCGGCGTGACGCCGAAGGATTTGCGGAAGGCCGTCGTGAAGCTGGAAATGTTCGTGTAGCCGGCAAGATGGGCCGCCTGGGAGACGGGGATGCCCTCCGTCGCGAGCGCCGCGCGCGCAGCCTGCAGGCGCTCCTGCCGGATGAAGACGAAGACGGGCACGCCGAAATGCTCCTTGAAATGCCGCTGGATCGTCGAGGGGCTGGCGCCGGCCTCCCGCGCGATGCGGTCGATGGTCAGGTCCTTGTCGAGATTGGCGACGATGTAGTCGCGCACGCGCTCGCACTGCTTGAGGCTCATCAGCGTCGGCGCCTGCCATCCGCCGGCCTTGTCCGTCACCAGGGCGAGGCAGGATTGCCACATGATGTCGAGCGCCTGCGCCTTGAGGTAGATCGATTTCAGTTCGCCGGTCAGCAGCGACGGCGGATGCATGATCTTCTCGGCGAGCTGGAGGATGTGCTGGCCCGGCTCGAAGGAGAAATGCGACAGGTGCCGGGTGAAGAAGTCGCGCAGCGCCGGCATGCCCTCCTGCGTCTCCATCAGGCGGTTCAGCCAGGGCAGGGGCGCGGAGATCATGACCTTGTGAAGCGGCGCGGTGCTGTCGTGGATGAAGCGCAGCCGGCCGGGCTGGGCGACGTTCAGCATGAAGACGACCGGGGAGGGCGCCTTGGCGCTGCCCGCATCGATGCGGAAGCGCACGCCGTCGATGACGAAATGCTGCGACCCCTGGAACAGCACCATCAGCATGAATTTCGACCAGACGCTCTGGTCGCGGTCGTTCAGCGTGCAATTGGGCGCGTTCTCCAGCGCGCCGACGAAAAGGTCCTGCGATGTGTAGTGCATCTGTCAGCCTCGCCGCCCGCGTCCTGCCGTTTGCACAAAAGATTTTGCCATTTGCGACAAACCCTTTCCTGTCGACAGCAGGGATTGGGCGACCTAATACATGAGAAAGTTAATCATGTTTATGCCTTTCCTCTTTATGCCGTTCCCTGGGGGGTGACAAGCCCGCTGACATGGCGGCCGGGGAAAGGCGGGTTCGACAGGGGGCACGCCGACATGAACGCCACGATACCGATCCGTCCGCAGCGCCGCTGAGCGCCGCCGCCCGCAGGGCGCTTTCCTGAAATCATCCCGTTCGATCGCCTGGCAGCGCGCCGGGCCGTATTTCCGCATCTCGCAGGTTGGAGTAGACCCATGACATTCTCACGGATTTTGCCGCTCGCCGGTGTTTCGCTTCTGGCGATGACCGCCGCGCTTCAGGCCGAGGACGCCAAGAAACAGGATGAGGTGACGACGCTCGAAACGGTCACCATCATCAACCGGGGCCGCGAGAACGTGGTGGCGACCGGCGGCACCGTCGTCTCGCGCGAAGAGCTGGACAGGCTGATGCCGACGAACGTTTCCGAGCTGTTCTCGCGCCAGTCCTCCATCGCGGTCTCCGGCGGCGGCGGTCCCTCCAAGCGCATCCATGTCTTCGGCATGGAACAGTCGAACCTCGCCGTCACCGTCGACGGCGTGCCGCAGACGGCGACGAGCTGGCACCATACCGGCTCCAGCGTGGTCGATCCGGTCTTCCTCAAGCGGGTCGAGGTGGAGGCCGGCGCGGCGGCGGCCGATTCCGGCTTCGCGGCGGCCGCGGGCGCGGTGCGCTACGAGACGGTGGGCGCGAAAGACCTTCTGGAAGAGGGCAAGGATTTTGGCGCGCGCTTCGGCACGACGGTCGGCAGCAACGGGCGCGGCGTCGCCGGCAATGCGGCGGCCTATGGCCGGATCGGCGATTTCGACTGGTTCGTCATGGCGCACGGCCAGAACGGCCGGGACTACAAGGACGGCGACGGCAAGGTCGTGAAGGGCACGGAGCCGGCCGCCCGCAACATCCTCGCCAAGCTCGGCTACGAGTTCGAGGACAATCGCTTCGAATTGAACTACGAGCGCAGCCGCGACAAGGCAGACCGCCTGATCAAGATGAACATGGGCCTGACGGGCGATGAACTCCATCCGCTGGAGGTCTCGCGCGACGCCGTCAAGTTCAGCTACACCTCCGTCGCCCCCACGGACATGTGGGACCCGGAATTCATGCTGTACTACAGCGAGAACGACTACTGGCGCACCGACTACCAGGCCCGCACCAACGGCAACATGATCCTCAACGAGGATCTCTATGGCGGCAAGATCCAGAACACCTTCACCATCGATCCGGGCAAGATCACCGCCGGCATCGACTTCGGCCAGCACGACTACCACACCGACAACTACGGCAACAACGACCGCCGCTACCGTGACTTCGACACCACGCAGTTCGGCGTGTTCACGCAGGGGCGCTTCGAGTTCGACAGCGGGTTCAACGTCTCGACCGGCGCGCGCTACGACACGCACCGCTTCGAGGACTGGAACGGCAAGCGCTTCTCGGACAGCGGCGCGAGCGTAAACGCCACGGTAGCCTACAAGTTCACGGACGGTTTCGAGGTCTTCGCCGGTGCCTCGCGCACCTGGCTCGGCTACGTCATCGGCGACTACGGTTATGTGCATGCCCGCAACAACGCCTTCTACACCGACCCGGGCTTCGACACCGGCACGGCGAAGAACCTGAAGGTGGGCGCCAATGTCGGCGGCGCGGACTGGAACGCCGGCATCACGCTGTTCGACACGCGCATCGACGGGCTGCCGGACTACGGCACCGCCATGCTCGCCAACGATCCGGACGAATACCGCAGCCGGGGCGTGACGCTGAACGCGAACTACACCTGGAACGACACGACCTTCGGCGCCACCTACACCCATGCGCGGGTGACCGTGGACGGCAAGTCGGTGCTGCCGAACAGCGGATATTTCATGCCCGTCGGCAGCATGGCGACCGTCTATATCGACCAGGCGATCCCCGACTACAACATGAAGGTCGGCGCGACGCTCGCCTGGGCCGGCAAGATCTCGGACGAGGTGGCGCGCGCCGGCGGCTTCTACGACCAGCCGGCCTATGCCGTCGTCAACACCTATGCGGAATGGACCCCGCCCGCCTTCGAGAACGTCTCGCTGCGCCTCGGCATCGAGAACCTGTTCGACAAGCAGTACTTCGAGCGCTCCAGCTTCGCGGCAAGCTCCAACCGTGGCGGCATCGATCCGGTCTATGCGCCGGGCCGCACCTTCACGCTGCATGCCGGCGTCAAGTTCTGACGGGTTTGCACCCGCCGCCGGCTGGGCTCGGCGGCGGGTGCTTCCCTTGCCGGGAAAAGATGAGTAAATAAGTTATGTTTTGCGGCCAAGGCCGCTCATGCAGGAAAGGACAGGCCATGCTGGAATCGGCCGCATATCTGGAGACCGCGAGCGGCTCGAAATATCTGGTGCAGCTCTGCAAGCATTTCGCCCACAAGATCACGGTTTCCTACACGGATACCCACGCGGAATGTCAGTTCCCCGCCGGCTCCGGCGTCATGGATGCCGACGGGAAGGGCCTGCGTATCGTGGTGCGCGCCGGCGACGATGCGGGCCTCGCCCACACCCAGGCGATCATCGAATCGCATCTCGTGCGCTTCGCCTTCCGCGAGAAGCTGGAGGCGCTCGACTGGCGGCAGGACAAGGCCGCCTGACCCCGAAATCCCGCCAGCATGACAGGTGAAGCATGAAGATCTCCCGTTTCCTCGCGGCCCTTGCCGCCCTTGCCCTCTCGACCTTTACGGCCAGCGCGATGGATGTCGCGACGGCGCGCGGGCCGGTGGCGGTGGCGACGATGCCGAAGACCGTCGCCGTCTACGACATCGCCGCGATCGACACGCTCGCCCGGCTCGGCGTCCAGCCGGCCGGCGTGCCGGAAAAGCTCTATCTGCCGGAACTCGATCCGGTGCAGAAGGGCGCGGCGGCGGTCGGCACCCTGTTCGAGCCGGATCTGGAGGCGCTGAGCGCGCTTGCGCCCGATCTGGTCATCGTCGGCAGCCGCTCGGCCGCCAAGGCGGATATGACGGCCAAGGTCGCCCCGACGCTCGACATGACCATCGACGGCGACGATCTCGTGGCCGAGGCCAAGCGGCGCCTTGCCACCTATGGCGACCTCTTCGGCCGGGCGGAGGAGGCGAAAGCCGCGGCGGCCGAGCTGGATGCGGGCCTTGCCGCCGCCAGGGCGGCGGTCGCCGGCAAGGGCAAGGCGCTGATCGTCATGACCAACGGGCCGAAAGTGTCGATCTACGGCCCCGGCTCGCGCTTCGGCTGGGTGCATGCGGCGCTCGACCTGCCGGCGGCGGTGGGCGAGGTCGAGGCGGCGACCCATGGCGAGGCGGTCTCCTTCGAATTCATCCGCAAGGCCGACCCGGACTGGCTGCTGGTGCTCGACCGCGCCGCCGCCGTCGGCTCGAACGAGCAGGCCGCCCGGGTGACGCTCGACAACGAGCTGGTCGCCGGCACGACGGCGTGGAAGAAGGGGCAGGTCGTCTATCTCCCCGCGCCGGACTTCTACATATCGGCCGGCGGCGTGCAGTCGCTCGGGCGCGTGCTGGCGACGATCACGGAGGCTTTCGCCGCCGCGAAATGATGCCCGCCGTTTCCAGACCCTTGCCGTGGACGGCTCTTACCGCGGGCCTTGCGCTCGCGGCCCTCTTCGTGGCGAGCCTTGCCGTCGGCGTCGGCCCGATGCCGCTCGGCGATCCCGAGGCCATGCATCTCCTCGCCGTCAGCCGCCTGCCGCGCACGCTGGCCGCCGTGCTGAGCGGGGCGGGGCTGGCGGTCGCCGGGCTGATCATGCAGACGCTATCGCGCAACCGCTTCGTCGAGCCGTCGACGGCCGGCACGGCGCAGAGCGCCGAACTCGGCATCCTTCTCGTCACGCTGCTCTTTCCCGCCGCCGCGCTCTGGCTGAAGACGCTCGTGGCGGGCGGCGCGGCGCTGGCCGGCACCGCGATCTTCCTTGCCACCGCCCATCGCCTGCCGCCCCAGCAGCCCTTTCTCGTGCCGCTGTTCGGCATCGTCTATGGCGGGGTGATCGGCGCGGTCGCGACCTTCGCCGCCTGGCAGGCGGACCTCCTGCAATTCCTCTCCGTCTGGACCAATGGCGAACTCTCCGGCGTGCTGCGCGGGCGCTACGAGCTTCTGTGGATCGCCGCCCTGATGGTGGGCCTCGCCATGCTCGTCGCCGACCGGCTGACGATCATGGCGCTGGGGCGCGAGGCGAGTGTCGGCCTCGGCATCGATCATGCGCGCATGATGCAGATCGGCCTCGTCATCGTCTCCGTCGTCACGGCGCTGACGGTCGTCGTCGTCGGCATGATCCCCTTCGTCGGGCTGGCCGTGCCGAACATCGTGTCGCGGCTGAAGGGCGACAATGTGCGCGGCACGCTCGGCTGGGTCGCCGCCGGCGGGGCGGGGCTGGTGCTGGCCTGCGACATTGCCGGCCGGCTCATCCGCTATCCTTACGAGATTCCCGCCGGCACGGTCATGGGCGTGGTCGGCGGGGCGGTGTTCCTCTGGCTGCTCTTCCGGCGGGGTGGCCATGGCTGATCGCCGTCTCCTCGGTCTCGGCCTTGCCGCGCTCGCGGTCTCTGCCGCCTTCCTCGCCATCGGCCTCAAGGGCAACATCGCCTTCGTGCTGGAGCTGCGCCTGCTGAAGCTCGCCGCGCTCGTGCAGGTCGGCGTCGCCATCGCCGTCTCCACGGTGATCTTCCAGACGGTGACGGGCAACCGCATCCTGACGCCCTCGATCATGGGTCTCGACGCGCTCTACCTCTTCGGCCAGATGCTGCTGGTCTTCCTGCTCGGCGGCGTCGGCTACGTGACGCTCCAGCCGCAGGTGAAGTTCGCCCTGGAAGTGGCGCTGCTGATGGGGCTGGCCTGCGGGCTGCTGCTGCCGATGCTGCGCCGCCGGCTCGACATGGGACTGATGCTGCTTGCCGGCGTCGTCTTCGGCGTGCTGTTCCGCAGCCTGCAATCGCTGCTCGCCCGCCTCATCGATCCCAATGCCTTCGCCGTGGCGCAATCGGCCAGCGTCGCCAATTTCAACGCCGTGCGCACCGATCTGCTCGTCCTCGCCGCCATCGTGACCGTCGTCGCCATCGTCCTTGCCTGGCGGGCGCGGCATGTGCTCGATATTGTCGCGCTCGGCGCGGATGCCGCAACGGGCCTCGGCGTGCATTGGGCGGGCACGGTGACGGGCCTGCTGCTGCTCGTCTCGGCGCTCGTGGCCGTCTCCACCGCGCTTGTCGGCCCGGTCGCCCTTTTCGGCCTGCTCGTGGCGGCGCTCGCCGAGCGCATCGTCGGCAGCCGCCGCCACGGCGTCCTGCTGCCGGCCGCCGCCTTCACCGGCATCGTCGTGCTCGTCGGCGGGCAGACGCTGTTCCAGCACGCGCTCGGCAATGCGGCGGCGCTCGGCGTCGTCATCGATTTCGTCGGCGGGCTGGTCTTCCTCCTCCTCTTGCTCCTTGGGAGCCGCGCATGATCCGCATCGAGAACGTTTCCTTCAGGCACCGGGCGACGCCGGTCCTGCACGATGTCAGCCTGACGATCCCGAAGGGCGGCGTCGTGGCGCTGATCGGCCCGAACGGCGCGGGCAAGTCCACGCTGCTGTCGCTCGTCGCGCGGCTCCAGCCCTTGCAGGCGGGCGCGATCTCGGTTGACGGCCTGCCGGTCGACACCACGCCGGGCCGCGACCTTGCGCGCGTCCTTGCGATCCTGCGCCAGGACACGGCGGTGGCGAGCCGCCTCAGCGTGCGCGAACTCGTCGGCTTCGGCCGCTTCCCGCACGGGCGCGGCCGCATGACCGGCGAGGACCACGCCCTCGTCGCCGCCGCCATCGCCCGCTTCGATCTCGGCGATCTGTCCGACCGCCTCATCGAAACGCTTTCGGGCGGCCAGCGCCAGCGCGCCCTCGTCGCCATGGCCTTCGCGCAGGGCACGGATTACCTGCTGCTCGACGAGCCGCTGAACAATCTCGACATGTACTACGCCCGCGCCCTGATGCGCGCGCTGCGCACCGCCGCCGACGCGGACGGCAAGACGGTCGTCGTCGTGCTGCACGACATCAACCAGGCGAGCGCCCATGCCGACCGCATCGTGGCGATGAAGGGCGGGCGCATCGTCGCCGACGGCGCGCCGGCCGAAATCCTCGATGCCGATACGCTGGAGGCCGTCTTCGGCTTCCGCATGCGCGTCGAGACCATCGCGGGCACGCCCTTCGCGCTGCACCAGCTCTGACCAGTCGGTAAGCCGGCCATGCCGAACGGTTCCGGTGCATGCGCCGGGGCCGTTCGCATGCCCGCTTGACAGCCGTCGCGCGGCGCATAATGATAAGATGTCAGACCAATTTGAGAAGCTGGCGCAAACAGGGGAACGGGCGCATGTCGCCACAGACGACGAGCGAGAGGCCGGCGATCGAGCCGCTGCCGCCCATCGATCGGGCGCGGCAGGTCACGGAGGCCCTGGCTTCCTATATCGACCGGGCCAGCCTTCAGGCGGGCGACCGGCTGCCGGCCGAGCGGGAGCTGATGGCCGCGCTCAATGTCGGCCGCTCCACCATCCGCGAGGCGATCCGCCAGTTCCAGGCGCTCGGCGTCATCGAGAGCCGCAAGGGCAGCGGCACCTATCTCCTCAAGCCCGTCACCACTGCGACCGTCCACATGCCGCTCTCCTTCGACGCGGCGCATCTGCGCGACGTGCTGCTGCAGACGCTGGAGGTTCGTCGCGGCCTCGAATGCGAGGCGAACATGGTGGCGGCGCGGCGGCGCACGGCGGACGATCTCGTCGTCATCGAGGCGAAGCTGAACGAGATGGAGCGGGTGCATATCGCCAAGGGCACTTCCGGCCCGGAAGACCTCGCCTTCCACCTCGCCATCTACGACGCCACCCACAATCCGCTGTTCAAGCAGTTGCTCGAACAGATGCGCGGCGCCTTCGAGCGCTTCTGGGAAGAGCCGTTCGACCGCTCGGACTTCGCCCGCCGGTCCTTCCCGTTCCACCGCACGCTCTTCAACGCGATCGCCGCCGGGGACCCGGAGACGGCGCGCATCGAAACCCTGAAAATCCTCGCCGTCGTCGAGGAAGACATCAAGGAAATGTCCAAATGATCAACGGAGCCGATCCGTTCGACTTTGCTTCTCTCACCGTCGCCCATGACGAGGCGAACGCCTTCGACGCGGTCGTGCCGCCCATCGTGCAGACCTCGCTCTTCACCTTCGGCAGCTATGACGAGATGGTCGCGGCCTATCGCGGCGAGATCGTGCGGCCGATCTATACGCGCGGCCTCAACCCGACAGTGCGCGCCTTCGAGGAGATGCTGGCCAAGCTCGAAGGCGGCGAGGATGCGCTGGGCTTTGCCAGCGGCATGGCGGCGATCTCCTCCACCGTACTGTCCTTCGTGGAGCCGGGCGACCGCATCGTCGCCGTGCGCCATTGCTACCCGGACGCCTACCGCCTGTTCGGCACGCACCTGAAGCGCATGAAGGTGGACGTGACCTATGTCGACGGGCGCGACGAGGAGGCGGTCGCCAAGGCGCTGCCGGGAGCCAGGCTCCTCTATCTCGAAAGCCCGACGAGCTGGGTCATGGAGGCCCATGACGTCGGTGCGCTTGCGGCGCTGGCAAGGCGCCACGGCGTCGTCAGCGTCATCGACAACAGTTGGGCAAGCCCGATCTTCCAGCGGCCGCTGTCGCTCGGCGTCGATCTGGTCCTGCACTCCGCCTCGAAATATCTCGGCGGCCACAGCGATGTCGTGGCGGGCGTGGTGACCGGCTCGAAGGAGCTGATCGGCCGCATCCGGTCGGAGGCCTATCCCTATCTCGGCGGCAAGCTCTCACCCTTCGACGCCTGGCTGCTGGTGCGGGGCCTGCGCACCCTGCCGATCCGCATGAAGGCGCACGAGGCCGCCGCGCTGGAAATCGCAAAGCGCCTCCAGGCGCTCGATATCGTCGAGACCGTCTGCCATCCGGCGCTCGCCAACCGCCTGCCGCCGGGGCTGACCGGCACTTCGGGCCTCTTCTCCTTCGTCTTCCGCGAGGGCGTCGATGTGAAAACCTTCGCCGACCGCCTGCAGCTCTTCAAGCTCGGCGTCTCCTGGGGTGGGCATGAAAGCCTGATCGTCCCGGGCGAGGTGGTGCTGCAGCAGAAGGCCCAACCCAATTCCGCGCATGCCTTCGGCATCCACGCGCGGTCCGTGCGTCTCCATATCGGCCTGGAGGGAACCGAGGCCCTGTGGAGGGATCTGGAAGCGGCGATGGCCGCCGCGACCGAAAACTGACGTCGAAATCCAATCACGACCAAAAGAGGGAACGACCATGAAAAGACTTCTGACTGCGGCGCTTCTCACCACGCTGATGGCGTCGAGCGCGCTTGCCGACACCACGCTGAAGCTCGTCGAGGTGATCACCAGCCCCGAGCGCACCGAAACGCTGAAATCCATCGTCGGCCGGTTCGAGGCCGCAAATCCCGGCACCAAGGTCGAGATCATCTCGCTGCCCTGGGGCGAGGCGTTCCAGAAGTTCGCCACCATGGTCTCGGCCGGCGAGACGCCGGACGTCATGGAAATGCCCGACACCTGGCTCTCGCTCTATGCGAACAACGGCATGCTCGAAAGCCTGGAGCCGTATCTGGAGAAATGGGAGCACACGCCCAGCCTGACGCCGCGCGCCCTGGAGCTTGGCCGCGACATCAAGGACACGGCCTATATGCTGCCCTACGGCTTCTACCTGCGCGCCATGTTCTACAACAAGAAGCTGCTGGCCGAGGCCGGCGTGAGCGAGCCGCCGAAGACGCTGGACGAATTCGCGGAAGCCGCCAAGAAGGTCTCGGCGCTGCCGGGCAAATACGGCTACTGCCTGCGCGGCGGCCCGGGCGGCCTCAACGGCTGGGTGATGTTCGGCGCCTCCATGGCCGGCTCCAACAAGTTCTTCAACGAGGACGGCACCTCCACCTTCAATTCCGAGGGCTGGGTCAAGGGCCTCACCTTCGTGATCGACCTCTACAAGAACGGCTATGCGCCGAAGGACAGCGTCAACTGGGGCTTCAACGAGATCGTCGCGGGCTTCTATAGCGGCACCTGCGCCTTCCTCGACCAGGACCCGGATGCGCTCATCGCCATCGCCGAGCGCATGAAGGCGGAAGACTACGGCATCATGACCATGCCGAAGGGGCCGGACGGAAAGACCTTCCCGACCATCGGCTTCGCCGGCTGGTCGATGTTCGCCAACAGCGCCAACAAGGACCTGTCCTGGAAGCTGATCGAGACGCTCGAAGGGCCGGAAGGCAATATCGAGTGGAACAAGCGCACGGGCGCGCTGCCGGTCCACACCACGGCGGAAAAGGATCCGTTCTATGCCAGCGAGCAGTTCAAGGGCTGGTTTGCCGAGCTGCAGGACAAGGACGCGGTGCCGACCGTGATGCCGACGCATCTGGAGGAATTCGCCTTCTTCAAGGACTCCCTCGTGGTCAAGACCTCGCAGGAGGCCCTGCTCGGCGACATCACGCCCCAGCAGCTTGCCGACCAGTGGGCGGAATACCTGACGAAGGGCCAGCAGAAGTTCCTCGCCAACAGCAAGTAAGCCGGAAGGCCCGGGCGCAGCGACATGCTTGCGCCCGGGCCGCCCGGATTCGCCCGCGCACATGACGCCGCGCAACCCCGAACGGAAGCGAGACGATGACCGTTGCCGCCCATTCGCCTGTCCGACCGCTGAGAAAGCGGCTCGCCGACGCCTCTGAACCCTATCTCTACAGCGCTCCCGCGCTGATCCTGATCATCGCGGTCATGCTGGTGCCGCTGGTGGTGGGCATCTCCTATGCGTTCCGCGATATCCAGCTTCTCAACCCGTTCTCCGGCGGCTTCATCGGGCTGGATCATTTCCGCACGCTCGGGCAGGACGAGGCCTTCTTCCGGGCGCTGCGCAACACGCTCTGGTGGACCGGGGCCTCGGTCTTCCTGCAGTTCATCTTCGGCCTCATCCTGGCGCTCCTGCTGGACAAGCCCTTTGCCGGGCGGGGTCTTGCGCAGGCGCTCTGCTTCCTGCCCTGGGCGGTGCCGAGCTTCCTGGCCGGCCTCAACTGGGCCTGGCTGTTCAACCCGGTGATCGGCCCGCTGCCGCACTGGATGTATGCCGCCGGCATGCTCGACGGGCCGAACAACATCCTGTCCGATCCGCATCTGGCCATGTGGGGACCGATCGTCGCCAATGTCTGGTGGGGCATTCCCTTCTTCGCGATCACGCTGCTGGCCGCGCTCCAGTCGATCCCGCGCGATCTCTACGAGGCCGCGAGCATCGACGGAGCCGGGCCGGTGCAGCGCTTCGTCTCGATCACGCTGCCGTTCCTGGCGCCGACCATCGCCATCACCATCCTGCTGCGCACGGTCTGGATCTCCAACTTCGCCGACCTCATCGTCGTCATGACCAATGGCGGGCCGGCGGACCGGACGCAGATCGTCGCCAGCTACATCTTCACGCAGGCCTTCAAGCGGCTCGATTTCGGCTACGCCTCGGCGATCGCCCTCGTGCTGCTCGTGCTCCTGCTCGTCTATTCCATGCTGATCGTGCTGCTGCGGCAGACGATGCTCAACAAGGGGTGAGGCCATGAGAAGCAAAACCGTCCTCACCGTCCTGCATCGCCTGGCGATCCTCGCCTATGTCGTCTTCGCGCTCTTCCCGCTGTTCTGGCTTCTCAAGGTGTCGGTGACGCCGAACGACCTGCTGTATAGCGAGGGCGTGCGCATGTGGCCCTCGCGCACGACCTTCGAGCATTACGCCTTCGTCATCCAGCACAGCGCGTTTCCGACCTTCTTCAAGAACAGCCTCATCGTCGCCGGCTCCACGGCGGTGACGGTGACGATCCTCGCCTCGCTCGCCGGCTACGCGCTGTCGCGCTTCCGCTTCCGGGCGAAATACTGGATCGTCGCGCTGATGCTGATCACCCAGATGTTCCCGCTGGTCATGCTGGTGGCGCCGATCTTCAAGATGCTCTCGCCGCTCGGGCTGACGAACAGCCTCACGGGCCTCGTCCTCGTCTACACGGCCTTCAACGTGCCCTTCGCCACCTTCCTGATGCAGTCCTTCTTCGACGGCATCCCGAAGGACCTGGAGGAAGCGGCGATGATCGACGGGGCGACGCAGTTCGTCGCCTTCCGCCAGATCATCCTGCCGCTGACGCTGCCGGGCATCGCCGCGACCCTCGGCTTCGTCTTCACCGCGGCCTGGAGCGAACTGCTCTTCGCGCTGATGCTGATTTCCGGCAACGACACGGCGACCTTCCCGGTCGGGCTTCTGACCTTCGTGTCGAAATTCTCCGTCGATTTCGGGCAAATGATGGCGGCGGGCGTGCTCGCGCTCATCCCGGCCTGCCTCTTCTTCCTCCTCATCCAGCGCTATCTCGTGCAGGGCCTGACGGCCGGCGCGGTCAAAGGCTGAAAGGCTCTCCCATGGCTTCCATCGATATCCAGAGCATCCGCAAGAGTTTCGGCGCCTTCCCCGTGCTGCACGGCGTCGACCTTTCCATCCGCGACGGCGAGTTCATCGTGCTCGTTGGCCCCTCGGGCTGCGGCAAGTCCACCCTGCTGCGCATGATCGCGGGGCTGGAGGACGTGACCTCCGGCGACATCCGCATCGACGGCAAGCGGGTCAACGACCTTGCGCCGAAGGACCGCGACATCGCCATGGTGTTCCAGTCCTACGCGCTCTACCCGCATATGAGCGTGGCCGACAACATGAGCTACAGCCTGCGCCTGCGCCGCACGGCGAAGGAGAAGATCGCCAGCGCTGTCGGCGGGGCTGCCGCCAAGCTGGGGCTGGACCCGCTGCTGGAGCGCCGGCCGAAGGCACTGTCGGGCGGCCAGCGCCAGCGCGTGGCCATGGGCCGCGCCATCGTGCGCCAGCCGAAGGCCTTCCTCTTCGACGAGCCGCTGTCGAACCTCGACGCGCGCCTGCGCGAGCAGATGCGCGCCGAGATCAAGAAGCTGCACGGCGATCTCAACGCCACCTCCATCTATGTCACGCACGACCAGATCGAGGCGATGACGCTGGCCGACCGGATCGTCGCCATGCATGGCGGCGTCGTCCAGCAGGTCGGCTCGCCGCTGGAGCTTTACGACCGGCCGGCCAATCTCTTCGTCGCCGGCTTCATCGGCTCGCCCGGCATGAACTTCTTCGAGGGGCGCTATCTCGTTTCGGGCGACCGGGCGGAATTGCAGCTTGCCGGCGGCACGGCGCTGCCGGCGCGCAGGGCCGCCGGGCTGGAGAGCGGGGCGAAGGCGACGCTCGGCATCCGCCCGGAGCATGTCGTGGTTGCGGAGAACGGCGCGCTGGAGGCGAGCGTCGACCTCATCGAGCCGACCGGCTTCGGCATCATCATGCATGTGCGCGTGCATGATATCCCGCTGAAGATCTTCACGCTGGACCGCGCTCTGCTGAACCCCGGCCCGACCGTGCGCATCGACCTGCCGGCGGACAAGCTGCACCTGTTCGACGCCGAAGGCCGCCGGCTCGACTGAGCCGGCCTGCCGCTCGTTCCGCTATGTCGGGGTCGCCGCGCTGCGGCGGCCCTCGATGCGCTGGTCGATGACGTCGTGCATGAGGGCGATGGCCTGAGGCCGGGTTATCGCCCCGGCGTCGAGGCCGAGCCGCAGCCAGAGACCGTCGATCAGCGCGCTGATAAGAAGGGCGGTCTGGCGGGCCTCTTCCACCGGCATCAGCTCCCGGAGCGCCGACAGCAGGTTGGAATGCATGCGGGCGTGGATGACGGCCTGGATGCGGGCGAGCTGCGCCTCGCGCGGCACCTCGGCGCAGAGCGACAGCCAGGCATGGGCGACCGAGGGCTGGAAGAAACGCGGGTCGAAATTGGTGTCGACAATGGCGATCAGCCGCTCATAGGGCGTGCGCGCCTGCTTGAGGTTTTCGGCGACGGCGTCGCGCAGGTTGGCATTCGCCTCGCGCATGGCCTGCTCGAAAAGCTCCTGCTTGCTGCGGAAATAGTGCAGCACGATGCCCTTGGACGCGCCCGCATGGGCGGCGACCTTTTCCAGCGTCGCCCCGGCCAAGCCCTCGCGCTGAAGCACCTCGAAGGCGGCCTGCCTGAGTTCCTTGCGCCGGATATCGACCAGCTTCTTGAGTTTTCCCGCCATGGTTCCCCCGTGTTGTGCAAGGTGGATATTGACAATTTTTCCGACAAGATCAATGATTGTCCCATCGGTCAATTTTTGATCTAGTTGGATAGAAACCGGAAGGGAACGCCTATGAAGCGTGTTATCGCCTGCGCCACCGCATGCCTTCTGACGATCGGCGCCGCTCATGCGGCGGAGCCGGAAAGCTGCCGGAAGGTCCGGCTCGCCGAACCGGGCTGGAACGATCTCGCCTTCACCACGGGTCTTGCACAGGCGCTGCTGCACGCCCTCGGCTACGAGACGCAGAGCGACCTGCTCGGCATCGACGTCATCTATCTCAGCCTCAAGAACAAGGACCTCGACGTCTTCCTCGGCTATTGGGACCCGGCGATGAAGACCTATTTCGCGCCCTACCAGAAGGACGGTTCCGTCGAGACGGTGACGAAGAACCTGACGGGGGCCAAATACACTTTCGCGGTTCCCGCCTATGTCTGGGAAGCGGGCGTCAAGGACTTCGCCGACCTGAAGACCCATGCCGACAAGTTCGAGAAGAAGATGTACGGCATCGAGCCCGGCTCGAACCAGCTCATGCTGGACGCCATCGCCGATGCGTCGCTGGGGCTGGAGGGCTGGGAAGTCGTCGAATCCAGCGAGCAGGGCATGCTGGCGGAACTGGCGCGGCATATCGACATGAAGAGCTTCTTCGTGTTCCAGGGCTGGGCGCCGCATCCCATGAACAACGCCTTCGACATCCGCTACCTGACGGGCGGCGACAAGTTCTACGGGCCGGATTTCGGGGCGGCGACGGTCTCCACGCAGGTCCGCAAGGGCTATGTGGCCGAGTGCCCGAATGTCGGCCAGCTCCTGAAGAACCTGACCTTCGACATCGACTTCGAAAACCGCGGCATGGGCTACCTGATGAATGACGGCCTGTCGCCGGAGGATGCCGGCCGCAAGGCCATCGGCGGCGACCCCGCGCGGCTCGACGCCTGGCTTGCCGGCGTGACCACCTTCGACGGCCAGCCGGCGCTGCCCGCCGTCCGGGCGGCCCTCGGGCTGTGAGCCGGCAGGGCATGCAGGCCGGCTGGAACGATCGCAAGCGTTTCCTGCCGGCGGGCGACGGACGGCTCGCCTATATCGACGGCGGCGACGGCGCGGCCGCGCCGCTGTTCCTGCTGCACGGCTATACCGACAGCAGCCGGAGCTGGTCGCTGATCGAGCCGCATCTTGCCGGCTGGCGGCTGGTGATGCCGGACCTGCCGGGACATGGCCTTTCGGCGCCCGCGCCGCGGCCCGCCGTGGAAGCCTTCGCCGACGATGTCGTACGGCTGGCGGATGCGCTCGGCATCGAGCGCTTCGCCGTCGCCGGCCATTCCATGGGCGCGGCCACGGCGCTTGCGCTCGCCGCGCGTCACGGCGGGCGGATCACGGCGCTCGCCAGCATTTGCGGCAGCCTGCAGCCGGGCCGGCTCGCGCTCGGCGCGGACATTCGGGCGCTGGCCGATCCGATCGATCCGCAAGGCCCGTTCCTGCGTGAATGGCACCGATGCGCGCTGCCGGTGGATGCGGATTTCATCGGCTGGATGGCGCGGGAGGCGGCCGCCATGCCGGCCGCCGTCTGGTGCGCGCTCTGCGACATGCTGGAGGCCATCGACCTGCGCCGCGCCGCAGGCGAAATCGCCGCGCCGGTCCTGCTGCTGGCGGGCGAGAAGGACGTGCTGTTCGGCGCGTCGCACCGGGCGGCGCTGCGCGCGGCCCTGCCGCGGGCCGAGGCGGAAACCCTTGCCGGCCACAGCCACAACCCGCATTGGGAAACGCCCGCCCGCGTGGCCGCGTCGCTGCTGTCTTTCTTCAGCCGGCACGCCTCGGAACGATAACGCCCTCTAGGCCTGTTCGAACTCCACCAGCGCGCCGTGGAAATCCTTGGGGTGGGCGAAGAGCACGGGCTTGCCGTGCGCGCCGATCTTCGGCGTGCCGTCGCCGAGGATGCGTGCGCCCGTGGCCCGCACGGTCTCGGCCGCCGCCGTTATGTCCGCCACCTCGAAGCAGAGATGGTGGATGCCGCCGGCCGGGTTCTTTTCGAGGAAGGCGGCGATGGGCGAGGCTTCGCCGAGCGGGTGGAGAAGCTCGATCTTGGTGTTCGGCAGTTCCACGAAGACGACGGTGACGCCGTGTTCCGGCAGGTCCTGCGGGGCGGAGACCTTTGCGCCCAGTTCGGCATAGCGATCTGCGGCCGCCGCAAGGTCGGGCACGGCGATGGCGACGTGGTTGAGTGCTCCGAGCATGGTCTCTCCTACTGGTTTCTGATCCGGCCGTCGACGAGGTCGAGCACGGCATTGGCCGCGTCGAGCACATTGGTGCCGGGGCCGAAGACGGCGGAAACGCCGTTTTCCAGGAGGAAGTCGTAATCCTGCCGCGGGATGACGCCGCCGACGACCACGATGACCTCATTTGCCCCGCGCTCGCGCAGCGCCTTGACGAGGGCCGGGGCCAGCGTCTTGTGCCCGGCGGCGAGCGAGGACATGCCGACGACCTCGACCTTGCGTGCGACGGCAAGGTCCGCCGCTTCCTCCGGCGTCTGGAAGAGCGGGCCAACGGTGACTTCGAAGCCGAGATCGCCGAAGCCGGAGGCGATGACCTTGGCGCCCCGGTCGTGGCCGTCCTGGCCGAGCTTGGCGACCATGATGCTCGGTTTTGCGGCGCGCGCGGCGATGCGGCCGGCCAGCGTCCTGTATTCCGGGTCGTCGCCATAGGCGGGGCCGTAGATATCGCCCACGACCTCCGGCACGGCGGTATGGTCGCCGAAGGCGTGGCGCATGGCGTCGGAAATCTCGCCCACCGTGGCGCGCGCCCGGGCCGCCGCGACGGCGGCTTCCAGCAGGTTGCCCTCGCCGGTCTTCGCGACGGTTTCCAGCGCGGCGAGCGCATCGGCCACCGCCCTGCCGTCACGCCGGCGGCGGATATCCTCCAGCCGCCTGATCTGCGCGGCGCGCACAGCGGAATTGTCGATTTCCAGAATGTCGATCGGCTGCTCGTCTTCCAGCCGGTACTTGTTGACGCCGACGATCACCTCGTCGCCGCGGTCCACGGCGGCCTGCCGGCGCGTGGCGGCCTCCTCGATCAGCCGCTTGGGCAGGCCCTCGATGACGGCCTTCGTCATGCCGCCCATCGCCTCGACCTCTTCGATCAGCGCCCAGGCCTTTTCCGCCAGTTCATGGGTGAGGCTTTCGACATAGTAGGAGCCGGCGAGCGGATCGACCACCTTGGTCACGCCCGTCTCGTGCTGGAGTATGAGCTGGGTGTTGCGGGCGATGCGGGCGGAAAATTCCGTGGGAAGCGCGATGGCCTCGTCGAAGGAATTGGTGTGCAGCGACTGCGTGCCGCCGAGCGCCGCCGACATGGCCTCGAAGGCGGTGCGCACGATGTTGTTGTAGGGGTCCTGTTCCTGAAGCGAGACGCCCGAGGTCTGGCAATGGGTGCGCAGCATGCGGGAGGACGCCTTCTTCGGCTGGAACTCATCCATCACGCGATCCCACAGCAGGCGCGCGGCGCGCAGCTTGGCCGCCTCCATGAAGAAGTTCATGCCGATGGCGAAGAAGAAGGAGAGGCGGCCGGCGAAGTCGTCGACGCCGAGGCCCTTGTTGATCGCGGCGCGGACATATTCGCGCCCGTCGGCGATGGTGAAGGCAAGCTCCTGCACCAGCGTCGCCCCGGCCTCCTGCATATGGTAGCCGGAGATCGAGATGGAGTTGAACTTCGGCATCTCGCGCGCCGTGTAGTCGATGATGTCGGCGACGATCCGCATCGAGGGTTCGGGCGGGTAGATATAGGTGTTGCGGACCATGAACTCCTTGAGGATGTCGTTCTGGATGGTCCCGGACAGGTTTTCGCGCGGCACGCCCTGCTCCTCGCCGGCGACGATGAAGCTGGCGAGGATGGGGATCACCGCGCCGTTCATCGTCATGGAGACGGAAACCTTCTCCAGCGGGATGTTGGAGAAGAGAATCTTCATGTCCTCCACGCTGTCGATGGCCACCCCGGCCTTGCCGACATCGCCGACGACGCGCGGGTGGTCGCTGTCATAGCCGCGATGGGTGGCAAGGTCGAAGGCGACGGAAACGCCCTGCTGGCCGGCGGCGAGCGCCTTGCGGTAGAAGGCGTTCGACGCCTCGGCCGTGGAGAAGCCGGCATATTGGCGGATCGTCCAGGGGCGGCCGGCATACATGGTGGCGCGCGGGCCGCGCACGAAGGGCGCAAAGCCCGGCAGCGCGCCGAGATGGCCGATGCCGGCAAGGTCGTCCCCGGTATAGACGGGCTTGACCGCGATGCCCTCGGGCGTCTGCCAGTTAAGCGTTTCCGGCGCGGCGCGCAGTTCCTTTTCCGCCAGCGCTTCCCAGTCTTTCAGCGTCTTGTCGGCCATCATGCGAACTCCAGGATCGTTTCGTCCACGGCAAGGCTCTGCCCCACCTTGACGGCGACGCGCTTGACGGTGCCGCGCCGCTCCGCCTTCATCACGTTTTCCATCTTCATCGCCTCGATGGTGGCGAGCGGCTGGCCCGCCTCCACCACGTCGCCCTCGGCGACGAGGATGGCGGTGGCGACGCCCGGCATGGGGCAAAGCAGCAGCTTCGACGTGTCGGGCGGCAGCTTCTTCGGCATCAGCCGGGCGAGCGCGGCGACGCGCGGGCTGCGCACATGCACCGTCACGTCCATGCCGCGCCGGCGCAGGCGGATGGCCGGGCCGGAAAGATCGACCTTCACGCCCATGCGCTCCCCCGCCACGGTGAAGACGGCATGGCGGCGGCCGGGCGTCCAGTCGCTCGCTACCGTCAGCGTCTCGCCGTCCGCAAAGCGGGCCTCCGCGCCTTCCAGCACCAGCGCATGTTCGCTGCCGGCAAGGCTTGCGACCCATTCGTTGCCGACGATGCGGCGATGGTTGCCGATGGTGCCGGAAATCTCGGCGGCGCGCGCCTGCAAGGCCTGCTGGACGAAGGCGGCGATGGCGGCGAGCCGGCGGCTCTCTGTGCCATCCGGTGCGACGCCGTGGAAGCCGTCGGGAAACTCCTCCGCGATGAAGGCGGTGGTGAGGCGACCGGCGCGAAAACGCTCGTTGCCCATCACGGCGGAAAGGAAGGGCAGGTTATGGCCGATGCCCTCCACCTCGAAATCGTCGAGCGCCGTGGCCATGGCGTCGATGGCGTCGAGCCGGGTCGGCGCCCAGGTGCAGAGCTTGGCGACCATCGGGTCGTAATACATCGAGATTTCGCCGCCCTCGTAGACGCCGGTATCGTTGCGCACGATCGTGCCGTCTGCCTGCCGGCCTTCCGCCGGGGGGCGGTAGCGCGTGAGGCGGCCGATGGAGGGCAGGAAGTTGCGGTAGGGGTCTTCCGCATAGAGGCGGCTTTCGACGGCCCAGCCGGTGAGCTTCACGCCGTCCTGCCCGAAGTCCAGCGCCTTGCCGGCGGCGACGCGGATCATCTGTTCCACGAGGTCGATGCCGGTGATCAGCTCCGTCACCGGATGCTCCACCTGCAGGCGGGTGTTCATTTCGAGGAAGTAGAAGTTGCGATCCCCGTCGACGATGAATTCCACCGTGCCGGCGGAATGGTAGCCGACGGCTTTCGCCAGCGCCACGGCCTGTTCGCCCATGGCCTTGCGGGTCGCCGGATCGAGGAAGGGCGAGGGGGCCTCCTCCACGACCTTCTGGTTGCGGCGCTGGATGGAGCATTCGCGCTCGCCGAGATAGAGCGTGTTGCCGTGCCTGTCGCCGAGCACCTGGATTTCGATATGGCGCGGCTGGGTGACGAATTTCTCGATGAAGATGCGGTCGTCGCCGAAGGAGCTTTTCGCCTCGTTCTTCGAGGACTGGAAGCCCTCGCGCGCCTCCGCGTCGTTCCAGGCGATGCGCATGCCCTTGCCGCCGCCGCCGGCCGACGCCTTGATCATCACCGGATAGCCGATGGAAGAGGCGATCCTGACGGCCTCGTCGGCATCCTCGATCAGCCCCATATGGCCGGGCACGGTGGAAACGCCGGCTTCCGCCGCGAGCTTCTTGGAAGTGATCTTGTCGCCCATCGCCTTTATCGCGCCGACCGGCGGGCCGATGAAGGCGACGCCTTCCTTCTCCAGCGCCTCGGCGAAGGCGGCGTTTTCCGAGAGGAAACCGTAGCCCGGATGCACGGCGTCCGCGCCGGTCTTGCGGATCGCTTCGATGATCCTGTCGATGACGATATAGGACTGCGCGGAGGGCGCGGGGCCGATATGCACGGCCTCGTCGGCCATGGCCACATGCAGCGCGTTGCGGTCGGCGTCGGAATAGACGGCGACGGTCGGGATGCCGAGCCTGCGCGCGGTCTTGATGACCCGGCAGGCGATTTCGCCGCGATTGGCAATCAGGATTTTCTTGAACATCAGGTGTCTTCCCGTCCCGGTCTCTTCAATCTTTGTATTTCTTCTCGTAGGGCATCAGCAGGATGGCCGAGGCGGTCGCGGCTCCCCCGAACAGCGCGGCGAAAGGCACGACGAGCAGCAGCACCGGCACCACGGGGTTCGCCGCCATCGCGATGCGCGTGCCGATGCCGCCGAGGTCGAACAGGATGACGGCGGCGGCGGTCGCCGCGCCGATCGCGCTGCCAATAAGCGCGTTGAGCATCATGAAGCGCAGCATGCGCCAATGGTCCCTGCGCGCCTCCTCGGGCGTCAGCTCCGGCTTTTCCATTCGCCTCATAGCGGTATCGTGTCGTGCTTCTTCCAGCGCGTCTCGACCTCTTTGCCCCGCAGCGAGGCGAAGGCGCGGGCGATGCGGCGGCGCGAGGAATGCGGCATGATCACCTCGTCGATGAAACCGCGCTCGGCGGCGACGAAGGGATTGGCGAAGCGCTCCTCGTATTCCTTCGTGCGCGCGGCGATCTTCTCCGGGTCGCCGAGTTCCGAGCGGTAGAGGATTTCCGCCGCGCCCTTTGCGCCCATCACGGCGATTTCGGCGGTGGGCCAGGCATAGTTGATATCCGCGCCGATATGTTTCGAGGCCATGACGTCATAGGCCCCGCCATAGGCCTTGCGCGTGATCAGCGTCACCATGGGCACGGTCGCCTCGCTATAGGCGAAGAGCAGCTTGGCGCCATGTTTGATGACGCCGCCATATTCCTGTGCCGTGCCCGGCAGGAAGCCCGGCACGTCGACCAGCGTGAGGATCGGGATGGAGAAGGCGTCGCAGAAGCGCACGAAGCGGGCGGCCTTGCGCGAACTGTCGATGTCGAGGCAGCCGGCCAGCACCATCGGCTGGTTGGCGACGACGCCCACCGTCTCGCCCTCGATGCGGATGAAGCCGGTGACGATGTTCTTCGCGAAAGCCTCCTGGATCTCGAAGAAATCGCCCTCGTCGGCAATCGCCGCGATCAGTTCCTTCATGTCGTAGGGCTTGGTGGAACTGTCGGGGATCAGCGTGTCCAGCCGCTCCTCGAGGCGCGCCGGGTCGTCGTGGAAGGGGCGCAGCGGCGGCTTCTGGCGGTTGTTGAGCGGCAGGAAGTCGAAGAGCGCGCGCACCTGCTCCAGCGCCTCGATGTCGTTCTCGTAGGCCCCGTCGGCGACGGAGGATTTTTGCGTATGCGTGCGCGCGCCGCCCAGTTCCTCGGCGGTGACGATCTCGTTGGTGACGGTCTTCACCACGTCCGGGCCGGTGACGAACATGTAGGATGAATCGCGCACCATGAAGATGAAATCGGTCATGGCCGGCGAATAGACCGCCCCGCCCGCACAGGGGCCCATGATGACGGAAATCTGCGGGATGACGCCGGAAGCCTCGGCATTGCGGCGGAAGACTTCTGCGTAACCGGCGAGCGAATCGACCCCCTCCTGGATGCGCGCGCCGCCCGAATCGTTGAGGCCGATGACCGGTGCGCCGTTGCGCACGGCCATGTCCATGATCTTGCAGATCTTCTTGGCATGTGTCTCGGAGAGCGAGCCGCCGAGCACGGTGAAGTCCTGGGAGAAGACATAGACCTGCCGGCCGTTGATCGTGCCCCAGCCGGTCACCACGCCGTCGCCGGCCACCTTCTGTTCGGCCATGCCGAATTCCGTCGCCCGGTGGGTGACATAGGTGTCGTATTCCTCGAAGGAGCCTTCGTCGAGCAGCACGTCGAGGCGCTCGCGCGCGGTCAGCTTGCCCTTGGCGTGCTGGGCGTCGATGCGGCGCTGGCCGCCGCCGAGCCGTGCCGCCTGCCGGCGGGCTTCGAGTTGTTCGAGAATTGCGTGCATGGTGTCCGTCCGTTGTGCGCGGGTATCGATCCTGCTTAAGGCCGATGCCGGCAAAAATGAACGCTTGATCGGGTGGACATGCAAGCGTTACACTTTTTGCAAATTAACTTTGCAAAGTTGCAAATATGGCCACCGGAAAACTCTATATCGGCCGCCGGGTGCGGGACCTTCGCCAGGCGAACCGGGCGACACAGGCGCAGTTCGCCGAGCGCCTCGGCATTTCCGTCTCCTATCTCAACCAGATCGAGAACAACCAGCGCCCCGTCTCGGCCGGCGTGCTGCTGGCGCTGGCGGAGAAATTCCGCATCGACCTTGCCGAGCTTTCCGGGGGCGAGGGCGACCGGCTGGTCTCGGCGCTGTCGGAAACGCTTTCGGATTCCCTCTTCGACGGCTATGCGCCGAGCCTTCAGGAATTGAAGCTCATCACCCAGAACGCGCCGGGCTTCGCCCATGCGCTGATCACCGCGCACCGCGCCTACCGCCACAATTCCGAGCAGCTCGCCAGCATCAACGACACGCTGGGCCGCAGCCTCGCCGCCGTCGAGGCGACGCCCTACGAGGAGGTGCGCGACTTCTTCCATTTCGTCGACAACTATATCGGCGACCTCGACCTTGCCGCCGAGAAGCTGGCGGGGGAGATCGGCATCGGCGAGGCCGATCCCGGCCCCATCCTCGCCGCCTATCTGGAGCGGCAATACGGCGTCAGGATCCTGCGCGCGGCCGGGAGCGACGACCTCGTGCGCGCCTACGATCCCGCCGCCCGCCTGCTGACGCTGAATTCCTACCTGCCGGCCGCGACCCGCCATTTCCAGATCGCGCTTCAGATCGCCCAGCTCCATGCCGGTTCCATCGTCGACGCCGTGGCGGCCGGCGCGGGCTTCCGCACCGCCGAGGCGGGCGAAATCTGCCGCATCGGCCTGCACAATTATTTCGCCGGCGCGCTGCTTTTGCCCTATGGCCGGTTCATGGCGGCGGCGCGCGAGGTGCGGCACGACCTCGACCTGCTCGCCGCCCGCTTCGGCGCGAGCCTCGAACAGGTCTGCCACCGGCTGTCGACCCTGCAACGGCCGGGCCAGAAGGGCGTTCCGATCTTCTTCGCCCGCATCGACCGGGCCGGCAACATCACCAAGCGCCACAGCGCCACGCGCCTGCAATTCGCCCGCTTCGGCGCGGCCTGTCCGCTGTGGAACGCCCATCAGGCCTTCGAGAATCCCGGCCGCATCTCCCGCCAGCTCGCCGAGACGCCGGACGGCGTGCGCTACCTCTGTCTTTCCATGCAGGTCTCGCGCGGCGGGCGGGGCTTCCGCCAGCCGCAGCAGCACTATGCGCTGGCGCTCGGCTGCGAGGTCTCCCATGCGGAAAGCTTCGTCTATGCCGACGACCTGGACCTTTCCAATGCCGGAGCCTACGACCCGATCGGCATTTCCTGCCGCATCTGCGAGCGCGCCCAATGCGCCAGCCGCGCCGTGCCGCCGCTCAAGGGCCGCCTCGTCGTCGAGCACCACACGCGCCGCACCATTCCCTATTCGATCCGGCCGGTGGGGGAGGGCTGAGCGGACGGCGGGGGCCTAATCGCCGCCGTTTGATCTGGCGCAACGACCGCCCGGCCTGAATGCTCCAATGCTCCCGTGACGAACCGCGGGAATGCCTTGGAATGAAACTCATCCGTCTTGTCCTTCTGCTCTGCGCCGGCCTGCTCCTGGCGGTTCCCGCCCGTGCGGCCTCGGTGCTGCAGGCCTATCTGCCGGCTGTCACCGCCTCGGACCTCGTGCCGGGCGCGGAAGGCTTCGGCCCGATCCGCGACGATATCGCGGTCGCCCCCGTGCTGAAGGACGGCAAGACGGTGGCCTTCGTCTTCGTCACCTCGGATTTCGTGGGCACGACCGGCTATTCCGGCAAGCCGATCCACACGCTGGTTGCGGTCGGCACGGATGCGAAGATCCTCGGCGTCAAGCTGGTCAAGCATTCCGAGCCCATCGTGCTCATCGGCATTCCCGAGGCGAAGGTGAAGGCGCTGGTCGCCGGCTATGCGGGGCTCGACCTCGTGGCCGAGGCGAAATCCGGCGGCACGGCGCATGAGGTGGACATCATCTCCGGCGCGACCGTGACGGTGATGGTGATCGACGATTCGATCGTCCGCTCGGGGCTGAAGGTCGCGCGTGCGCTCGGCCTTGGCGGGCTGGCCCCGGAAGCGGAAAATGCCGGTCCCCGTTTCGAGATCGACGCCGAGGCCGTGCCGCCGGCGGACTGGACCGAGGCCGAGGGCGACGGCACGCTGCGCCGGCTGTCGCTCGATGTGGGGCAGGTCAACGCCGCCTTTGCCGAGCATCCCGATCCGCGCGCCCGCGAGCGCGCCATAACCGAGCCGCCGCAGAGCACCTTCATCGACATGCAGGCGGCCCTCGTCTCCATTCCCGCCATCGGCAAGGCGCTGCTCGGCCCGGCCGAGGAGGCCAACCTGAAGGGCTGGCTGAAGGAGGGCGAGAACGCCATCGCCGTCGTCGGGCGGGGCCTCTATTCCTTCAAGGGCTCGGGCTATGTGCGCGGCGGCATCTTCGACCGCATCGTGCTGATCCAGGACGACGTGTCCGTGCGCTTCCGCGACCGCGATCATCGCCGCCTCGGCGGCATCGCGCTGGCCGGCGCGCCGGAATTCACCGAGATGGACCTCTTCCGCATTCCGGCGGGCGTCGGCTTCGATCCGGCAAAGCCGTTCCGCATCCAGCTTCTGGCGCAGCGCGAGGTCGGACCGATCGAGAAGGTCTTCCACACCTTCGATCTCGGCTACCAGCTTCCGCAGAAGTACCTGCGCGCCGTCGCCGCGCCGGTCAAGGACGTCGCCGTCGCCGCGCCGCAGGAAGAGGGCACGGCGCAGGCCGATCTCTGGAAGCGCATCTGGCGCGATTCCAAGCTGAAGATCGTCGTGCTCGGCTCCATGCTGGTCGTGCTGACGGGCGTGTTCTTCTTCCAGTCCTATGCGGTGAAGAACGCCAAGGGCTTCTATATCTTCCGCATCGCCTTCCTCACGGTCACGCTGGTCTTCCTCGGCTGGTACGCCAATGCGCAGCTTTCCGTCGTCAACCTGATGGCGCTGTTCGGCAGCCTCGTCAGCGGCTTTAGCTGGCAGGCCTTCCTGCTCGATCCCCTGACCTTCATCCTCTGGTTCGCCGTCGCCGCCGCGCTGCTCTTCTGGGGGCGGGGGGCCTATTGCGGCTGGCTGTGCCCCTTCGGCGCGCTGCAGGAACTGACCAACCAGATCGCCCGCAAGCTGCGCATTCCGCAATGGACCCTGCCCTGGGGCCTGCACGAGCGGCTCTGGCCGGTGAAATACATGATCTTCCTCGGGCTGTTCGGCGTGTCGCTGATGAGCGTCGAGCAAGCCGAGCACCTGGCCGAGATCGAGCCGTTCAAGACCGCGATCATCCTGAAATTCATCCGCGCCTGGCCCTTCGTCGCCTATGCTGTCGCGCTTCTGGTCGCCGGCCTCTTCGTCGAGCGGTTCTATTGCCGCTATCTCTGCCCGCTCGGCGCGGCGCTCGCCATCCCTGCGCGCCTGCGCATGTTCGACTGGCTGAAGCGCTACCACGAATGCGGAAATCCCTGCCAGACCTGCGCGATCCAGTGCCCCGTGCAGGCCATCCACAAGACCGGCGAGATCAACCCGAACGAGTGCATCAACTGCCTGCACTGTCAGGTGCTCTACCAGTCCGAAAGCGTGTGCCCCGTCGTGATCAAGAAGATGAAGTCGCGCGCCAAGCTTGCGGCCAGCCCCGGCGGCGCGCCGATCCACCAGCAACCCACAGCAAAAGTCCAACCGTAAAGGAGCCGACCATGGAAACGAAGGAAAACAAGGGACTGAGCCGCCGTGCGCTGTTCAGCGCCACCGCGGGCAGCGCGGTTCTCGCCGGCGCGATGGGGCCGGCCGCGCTCGGCCTCGGCGCTGCCGGCCTGGCGACAACGGCCCATGCCGCCTCCGCGGGAGCCGACGGCTCCGTCGCGCCCGGCAAGCTCGACGATTATTACGGCTTCTGGTCCTCCGGCCAGTCGGGCGAGATGCGCATCCTCGGCATTCCCTCGATGCGCGAGCTGATGCGCGTGCCGGTGTTCAACCGATGCTCGGCCACCGGCTGGGGCCAGACGAACGAATCCGTCCACATCCACCAGCGCACGATGACGGAGAAGACGAAGAAACAGCTCGCCGCCAACGGCAAGAAGATCCACGACAACGGCGACCTGCACCACGTCCACATGTCCTTCACCGAAGGCAAGTACGACGGCCGCTATCTCTTCATGAACGACAAGGCCAATACGCGCGTGGCGCGCGTGCGCTGCGACGTGATGAAGACCGACGCCATCCTGGAAATCCCGAACGCCAAGGGCATCCACGGCCTGCGCCCGCAGAAGTGGCCGCGCTCCAACTACGTCTTCTGCAACGGCGAGGACGAAGCGCCGCTCAACAATGACGGCTCGACCATGAAGGACGTGTCGACCTATGTGAACATCTTCACCGCCGTTGACGCCGACAAGTGGGAAGTCGCCTGGCAGGTGCAGGTCTCGGGCAACCTCGACAACTGCGACGCCGACTACGAGGGCAAATGGGCCTTCTCCACCAGCTACAACTCGGAAATGGGCATGTCGCTGGAAGAGATGACCAAGTCCGAGATGGACCATGTCGTCGTCTTCAACCTCGCCGAGATCGAGAAGGCCATCGCGGCCGGCAAGTACGAGGAGGTCAACGGCGTCAAGGTGCTCGACGGGCGCAAGGAGGCGAAATCCCTCTTCACCCGCTACATCCCCATCGCCAACAACCCGCACGGCTGCAACATGGCGCCGGACAAGAAGCACCTGTGCATCGGCGGCAAGCTCTCGCCGACCGTCACCGTGCTCGACGTCACGAAGTTCGACGCGCTGTTCTATGACAATGCCGAGCCGCGCAGCGCCGTGGTGGCGGAACCGGAACTGGGCCTCGGCCCGCTCCACACCGCCTTCGACGGCCGCGGCAACGCCTATACCTCGCTCTTCCTCGACAGCCAGGTGGTGAAGTGGAACATCGAGGAGGCCGTGCGCGCCTATGCCGGGGAGAAGGTCAACCCGATCAAGGACAAGCTGGACGTGCAGTACCAGCCCGGCCACCTCAAGACCGTGATGGGCGAAACGCTGGACGCTTCCAACGACTGGATGGTGTGCCTGTGCAAATTCTCCAAGGACCGCTTCCTCAATGTCGGCCCGCTGAAGCCGGAGAACGACCAGCTCATCGACATTTCCGGCGACAAGATGAAGCTGGTGCATGACGGCCCGAACTTCGCCGAGCCGCACGACGCCATCGCGGTTTCGCCCTCGATCCTGCCGAACATCCGCTCCGTCTGGGATCGTCAGGACCGGATGTGGGCCGAGACGCGCAAGCAGGCCGAAGCCGACGGCGTCAATATCGACGAATGGACCGACGCGGTGATCCGCGACGGCAACAAGGTGCGCGTCTACATGACCTCGGTCGCGCCGAGCTTCAGCGTGTCGGACTTCACCGTCAAGGAAGGCGACGAGGTTACGGTCATCGTCACCAATCTCGACGAGATCGACGACCTGACGCACGGCTTCACCATGGGCAACCATGGCGTGGCGATGGAGATCAGCCCGCAGCAGACCAGCTCCGTCACCTTCGTCGCCGCCAACAAGGGCGTTTACTGGTACTATTGCCAGTGGTTCTGCCATGCCCTGCACATGGAGATGCGCGGTCGCATGTTCGTGGAACCGGCGGACGCCTGAGCCATGCGCCTGCCCGTTCTCCTGATCGGCCTCTTTCTCGCCTCGCCGCTTTGCGCGGCGGAGCGGGCGGTCGCGCCGGGCGCGGGCAGCCTCGCCGCAGCCATCGCCGGGGCGTCCCCCGGCGATGTGCTGATGCTGACCGACGGGGCCTATAGCGGCCCCGTCGCCATAGACCGGCCCCTCACCATCACCGGCCCGCGCGGGGCGGTGGTGGACGGGCAGGGGCAGGGCAGCGTCGTGACGATTTCCGCGCCCGACGTGACCTTGACGGGTTTCACCGTCACCGGTTCCGGCCGCGTCAACCAGGACCTCGATTCCGGTGTGAAGATCCTGCAAGGGGCCGACCGCGCGCGCGTGGAAAAGCTGCTCGTTACCGGCAACATGCACGGCGTCGACGTGCATGGCGGGCGGGACGCGGCGGTCGTCGCCAACGAGATCGTCGGCACCGACAGCCCGCGCATGAACGAGCGCGGCAACGGCATCTATGTCTGGAACAGCCCCGGCACGCTCTTGGAAAACAACGTCATCCGTTTCGGCCGCGACGGCATCTTCTCCAATGCCAGCGCCGACAGCATCTATCGCGGCAACATCATGCGCGACCTGCGCTTTGCCGTGCATTTCATGTATACCCGCAACACCGAGGTTTCCGGCAACATCTCCATCGGCAACCATCTCGGCTTCGCCATCATGTTCTCCAACAAGGCGAAGATCCTGAACAATCTCAGCCTCGGCGACCGCGAGCACGGGCTGATGCTGAACTATGCCAACAATGCCGACGTCACCGGCAATCTGGTGCGTGGCGGCGCGCGCAAGTGCCTCTTCATCTACAACGCCCACAAGAACCTCATCTGGAACAACCGTTTCGAGGGCTGCGGCATCGGCATTCATTTCACGGCGGGGTCGGAGAAGAACGTGCTGACCGGCAACGCCTTCATCGCCAATCGCGAGCAGGTGAAATATGTCGGCACCCGCAATATGGAATGGAGCCATGAGGGCAGGGGCAATTTCTGGTCCGATCACCCGGCCTTCGACCTCAACGGCGACGGCATCGCCGACAGCTTCTACCGTCCCAACGACCTGATGGACCAGATTCTCTGGTCGCAGCCGGCGGCAAGCCTCCTCATCGGCTCGCCCGCCGTGCAGCTCGTGCGCTGGAGCCAGCGGGACTTTCCCGCCACGCTGCCCGGCGGCGTGCGCGACAGCGCGCCGCTGATGCGGCCCCTCACCATACCCGTCCCGCCCGACGTCCTCGCCTATGAGGCCGAGGTCGCCGGCCGCTGGGCCGAAGGAAATTACGATGACACCGACACTGACAATCTCTCGGCTCACTAAACGCTTCGGCGAGGTGGAAGCCCTGAAGGACGTTTCGCTGGTGCTGGAGGCGGGGCGGCGTGCGGCGCTGCTCGGCCATAACGGCGCGGGCAAGTCGACGATGATGAAAATCATCCTCGGCCTCATTTCCCATGACGGCGGCGCGGTCTCGGTCTGCGGCGCTGCGCCCGGCTCGCCGGCCGCGCGGGGGCAGGTCGCCTATCTGCCGGAAAACGTCGCCTTCCACCCGGCGCTGACGGGCGAGGAGCAGGTGCGCCACTATCTGTCGCTGCGCGGCGAAAGCCCGAAACAGGCTATGACGCTGCTGGCCCGCGTCGGGCTGGAAAAGGCCGCGCGCCGCAGGATCGGCACCTATTCCAAGGGCATGCGCCAGCGCGTGGGCCTTGCCCAGACGCTGATCGGCCGCCCGCGCCTTCTGGTGCTGGACGAGCCGACCTCCGGCCTCGACCCGGTGTCGCGCCGCGATTTCTACGACCTGCTCGACGGCCTTTCCGCCGAGGGAACCGCGATCCTGCTCTCCTCCCACGTCCTGACCGAAGTGGAAGCCCGCACCGACAGCATCCTCATCCTTTCCGGCGGTGCGCTGGTGGCGGAGGGCACGCTGGCGGAGCTGCGCGCCCGCGCAGCGCTGCCCGTCGCGCTTCTCGCCCGCCCGGCGGAGGGCCATGCGCCCGCGCTGGCGGCCGCCTTTCCGGAAGCCTCCACCGGGCCGGACGGCCTGCTTCGCCTCTCCTGCGCGCAGGCGGAAAAGCTGCCGCTTCTCGCCCGCCTCACGGCGCTCGGCGGCGCGCTCGCCGATCTCGAGGTGATCCCGCCGAGCCTCGAGGACATCTACAGCCATTTCAGCCGGAGGGACGGACAATGAGCCGCATCCTCGCCACGGCGGCCAGCGAATTCCGCATCGCCTTCCGCAACCGCTGGGTCTCGATCGCGACCGGCATGATGGTGCTGTTCGCGCTGGTGCTCGCCGCCGCGGGCGCAGCGCCCACCGGCGATGTCGGTGTCGACCGGCTCTCCGTCACGGTCGCCTCGCTCACCTCGCTTGCCGTCTATCTGGTGCCGCTGCTGGCGCTGCTGATGAGCTTCGACGCGGTGGCGGGCGAGGTGGAGCGCGGCACGCTGCCGCTGCTTCTGACCTATCCCGTCTCGCGCCTCGAAATCCTGCTCGGCAAGCTGGCCGCGCATCTGGCGATCCTCGCGCTCGCCGTCACGCTCGGCTATGGCGCGGCCGCGCTGGTGGCCGTGCTGTCCGATCCGGCGGCAATCGCCGGCCTTGGCGCGCTGTGGCGGCTGATCTGGTCCTCGGTGCTGCTGGGCGCGACCTTCCTCGGTGCGGGTTATGCGCTCTCCGCGCTGGCGCGCCGTCCCTCGGGGGCGGCGGGCTTCGCCATCGCCCTCTGGCTCGTCGCGGTGGTGCTCTACGACCTTGCGCTCCTCGCGCTGATCGTCACCGACGGGGGCGGAGCCTTCACGACGCAGGCGTTGCCCGTGGCGCTGCTGGCCAACCCGGCCGACGCCTTCCGCGTCTTCAACCTTTCCGCCGCCGAGGCCGTGGCGGTGGCCGGCGGCATCGGCGGGGCGGCAAGCGCCATCCCGCTCTGGCAATCGGCGGCCTCACTCTTCCTCTGGCCGCTCCTCGCCATCATGCTCGCCGTCAGCGCCTTCCGGAAGGTGACGCCATGAGACACCGTGTTCTCCCCCTGCTGCTCGCGGCGGCCCTCACGCTGCTTTCCGCCTGCAAGGAAGAGGTGGCGCAGAATACCGCGCCGCAGGACATGACGCCGGAAACCCTCGGCCATTACTGCCAGATGAACCTGCTGGAGCATCCCGGCCCCAAGGCGCAGGTCTTCCTCGAGGGCAGTTCCGCGCCGTTGTTCTTCAGCCAGGTGCGCGACGCCATCGCCTATATGCGCGCGCCCGAGCAGGTCGCGCCGATCCTCGCCGTCTATGTCAACGACATGGGCCGGGCGGGGGCGACATGGGAAAAGCCCGGCGACGGCAACTGGATTCCCGCCGCCGCTGCCTTCTATGTCGTCGGCTCGGCGCGCGAGGGCGGCATGGGCGCGCCGGAGACGGTGCCCTTCTCCACCCGGGAAAGCGCTGAGGCCTTCGCCCTCACGGAGGGCGGCCGGGTGCTGGCGCTTGCCGATATTGCCGATGACATGGTTCTCGCGCCGGTGGAGACCGGCGGGGACCCGGGGAGCGAGGACGACGCCGATTTCGACGGTCGCCTGCGCGCCCTTCCCAACAAAGCCGGAGGTTGAACCATGGCCCTGACCCGCCGCCGCCTGATCACGATTTCCGCCGCAATGGCGCTGCTGCCCGCCGTCGCCCGCGCGGGGCGGGGAACCACCCGCCAATGGACCGGGCAGGCGCTCGGCGCGCGCGCCTCCATCCGGCTCGACCACCCGGACGGCGAGGCCATCGCCGCCCGCGCCATGGCCGAGATCGACCGGCTGGAGAACATCCTCAGCCTCTACCGGCCGGAAAGCGCCCTGTCGCGGCTGAACCGCGACGGCCATCTCGACGCCCCGCCCTTCGAATTGCTGGAATGCCTGTCGCTCGCCGGCGCGGTGCATCGCGCAAGCGGCGGACGGTTTGATCCGACCGTGCAGCCGCTCTGGGCGCTCTGGGCCGAGGCCGCCGCGAACGGCGGGCGGCCCGATGCCGGAGCCGTCGAGGCGACGCGCCGCCGGACCGGCTGGGACAAGGTGCGCCTCGACGCGGCGGCCATCGCCCTTTCGCCCGGCACGGCGCTGACGCTGAACGGCATCGGCCAGGGCTATGTCGCCGACCGCGTCGCCGCGCTGCTGGAAGCCGAAGGGCTGACCGACATTCTCGTCGACACCGGCGAGCTGCGCGCCCTTGGCGGCGCGCCGGACGGCGGGGACTGGCCGGTTCGGCTGGAAACCGGCGAACGCCTGCGGCTGCGCCAGCGCGCGCTCGCCACCTCCGCCCCCCTCGGCACGACCTTCGATCAGGCCGGGCGGGACGGCCATATCCTCGACCCCGCGACCGGGCGGCCGACGCCCGCGCAATGGCGCGCCGTCTCGATCTCCGCCCCCTCGGCGGCCATCGCCGACGCGCTGGCGACCGCCGCCTGCCTCGTCTCCGACCGGGCGGGGATAGACGCCATGGCCGCATCCTTCGACGGCGCGCGTGTCGAGGCGTGCGTCTGAGGCGTCTTCGGCCTCTGCGTCCAGCGCATTCTCCACAGAGTTTGCGCTGGAACAAACTCCGGACAAAGAAACCGGCCCCGCGGCCTCCTCCCTGACCGGGAGCGTTGACATGCTCCCCGCGCGATACTCTACATGTAGTCGTCACGACGATTTGAATCGCAAGATGATGTGGTTTCAAAGGTCGGGCGCTTCGGCTGGGCCAGCGCCGGGAAACCTCTCGTGACACCGTGAACGTCCCTGGGCGAAGACCCGGCGGTCGGCCGCGCACGCGGCCGGTTCCGCATGCGCGTGCCTTCGCCCTGCTTGAACCCAAAGAAGGTGTGCCGATGCCCGTGCTGTCCGTTTCTCCTCCCGATACGTCCTCGCAAGCCGCCCTGCCGGAAACGGTCGTCAAGCGCGGCGGCGCGGCGGCCGCCTTCGATGCCGGCAAGATCCGCTCCGCGCTCGCGCGGGCGGGGCAGGCGACCGGCGAATTCGGCGGCGAGGAAGCCGGCCGGCTTACGGGCGAGGCGGTCAAGGTCATCGCCCATCGCTTCTGCGGGAAGGCGCCGCATATCGAGGAGATACAGGATATCGTCGAGCAGGTGCTGATCGCGGCCGACCGCGCCGTCACCGCGCGCGCCTATATCGTCTATCGCGAGAAGCGCGGGCAGGCGCGGGCCGACCGCAAGACGGTGGTCGACGTCGCCGCCTCCATCAACGAATATCTCGACCGGAGCGACTGGCGCGTCAACGCCAACGCCAATCAGGGCTATTCGCTCGGCGGGCTGATCCTCAACCTGTCCGGCAAGGTCGTCGCCAATTACTGGCTGTCGCATGTCTATCCGCCGGAAGTCGGCGAGGCGCACCGCGCGGGGGATATCCATATCCACGACCTCGACATGCTGGCGGGTTACTGCGCCGGCTGGTCGCTGCGCATGCTGCTGGCGGAGGGGCTGAACGGCGTGCCCGGCAAGGTGGAGGCCGGGCCGCCGAAGCACCTGTCGAGCGCCGTCGGCCAGATCGTCAATTTCCTCGGCACATTGCAGAACGAATGGGCCGGCGCGCAGGCCTTCAGCTCCTTCGACACCTATATGGCGCCGTTCATCCGCAAGGATCGGCTTACCTATGGCGAGGTGCTGCAATCCATGCAGGAGCTGATCTACAACCTCAACATCCCCTCGCGCTGGGGCACGCAAACGCCCTTCACCAACCTCACCTTCGACTGGACCTGCCCGGAGGATCTTCGCGAAGAGGTTCCGGTCATCGCCGACGAGGCGATGGACTTCACCTATGGCGATCTCCAGCCCGAAATGGACATGATCAACCGCGCCTATATGGAGGTCATGACGAAGGGCGACGCCATGGGGCGCGTCTTCACCTTCCCGATCCCGACCTACAACATCGCCCCGGACTTTCCGTGGGACAGCGAGAATGCCGAGCGCCTCTTCGAGATGACGGCGAAATACGGCCTGCCCTATTTCCAGAACTTCATCAATTCCGAGCTGAAGCCGAACATGATCCGCTCGATGTGCTGCCGGTTGCAGCTCGACCTCACGGAACTGCTCAAGCGCGGCAACGGCCTGTTCGGCAGCGCCGAGCAGACCGGCTCGATCGGCGTCGTCACCGTCAATTGCGCCCGGCTCGGTTATCTCCATCGCGGCGACGAGGCCGGCCTTTTCCGCCGCCTCGACGCGCTGCTGGAGATCGGCCGCGACAGCCTGGAGATCAAGCGCAAGGTGGTGCAGCGCTACATGGACGACGGGCTGTTTCCCTATAGCAAGCGCTATCTCGGCACGCTCGGCAATCATTTCGCCACGCTCGGCGTCAACGGCGTCAACGAGATGATCCGCAACTTCACCGCCGATTGCGAGAACATCACGACGCCCTGGGGCCATGCCTTCGCGGTGCGCCTGCTCGATCATGTGCGCCTGCGCATCCGGGAGTTCCAGGAGGCGACCGGCAACCTCTTCAATCTGGAGGCGACGCCGGCGGAAGGCACGACCTATCGCTTCGCCAAGGAGGATCGCAAGCGCTATCCCGCCATATTGCAGGCCGGCACCGACGAGAACCCCTATTACACCAATTCCAGCCAGCTTCCGGTCGGCTTCACCGACGATCCGTTCGAGGCGCTGGAGCGGCAGGACGACTTGCAGCGCAAATATACCGGCGGCACGGTGCTGCATCTCTATATGGGCTCGCGCCTGTCCTCGGGCGCGGCCTGCAAGAAGCTCGTGCAGCGCGCGCTGACCCGGTTCCACCTGCCCTATATCACCGTCACGCCGACATTCTCGATCTGCCCGACACACGGCTATCTCGAAGGCGAACACGCCTTCTGCCCGAAATGCGATGCCGAACGGCTCGCAGCCAAGCGGCGCGCCGCCGCGAACTGAACCGAGAGGAAACGACCATGTCAGACCGCATCGAAACCGAGATCGAAATCGCGCTCAGCGACGACGAGCGCCAGCCCTGCGAGGTCTGGACCCGCGTGATGGGCTATCATCGCCCGGTCTCCTCCTTCAACCTCGGCAAGAAGGGCGAGCACAGGGAGCGCCGGTTCTTCCGTGAAGCGCGTGCCGCGCTCCGCTGAGCTGAGGGTCGGCGGGCTTTCCCGGCTGTCCACCTGCGACTGGCCGGGCGAGCTCGTGGCGACCGTCTTCTGCCAGGGCTGCCCCTGGGCCTGCGGCTATTGCCACAACCCGCATCTCATTCCGCCGAATGCCGGGACGGAGATCGAGTGGCCGGAGGTCCTGTCGTTCCTGGAGAGCCGCCGCGGCCTGCTCGACGGCGTGGTGTTTTCCGGCGGCGAGCCGACCTTGCAGGCGGCTTTGCCGGAGGCGATGCGCGCCGCGCGCGCGCTCGGCTTGCGCATCGGCCTGCACACGGCCGGTCCCTATCCGGGCCGGCTTGCCGAGGTGCTGCCGCTGATCGACTGGATCGGCTTCGACGTCAAGGCGGCCTTCGCCGAATACGAGGCGATCACCGCCGTCGCCGGCAGCGGTGGCAAGGCGCGCGAAAGCCTGCGGCTGGTGCTGGCAAGCGGCGTTTCGGCCGATATCCGCACCACCGTGCATGACGCGCTGCTCGACCGCGCCGCGCTCGCCCGCCTTGCGGACGACCTCGACGCGCTGGGCGTGAGCGGGCACCGGCTGCAGGCCTTTCGCGCGGCCGGCTGCACCAATGCGGCATTGCTGGGGTAGGGGAATAGTTGGCCCTGCTGCGGGCCACAGAAAAAACCCTCCCCCGGAAAGCCGGGGGAGGGTCGTATCTACCCGCCGTTACGCCGAAAGGTCGAAGCGGTCGGCGTTCATCACCTTGGTCCAGGCGGCGACGAAGTCCTTGACGAACTTCTCCTTGCTGTCGTCCTGGGCGTAGACTTCCGCATAGGCGCGCAGCACCGAGTTGGAGCCGAAGACGAGGTCGACGCGGGTCGCCGTGTACTTCGTCGCGCCGGTCTTGCGGTCGCGGATGTCGTACAGGTTGTTGCCCGTCGGAATCCACGAATAGCGCATGTCGGTGAGCGTGGTGAAGAAGTCCGTCGTCAGCGCGCCGACCCTGTCCGTGAAGACGCCGTGCGCCGTGCCGGCATGGTTGGTGCCGATGACGCGCAGGCCCCCGACGAGCGCCGTCATTTCCGGCGCGGTCAGGCCCATGAGCTGGGCGCGGTCGAGCAGCAGTTCCTCGGCGCTGACCACATAGTCCTTCTTCTGCCAGTTGCGGAAACCGTCGGCCAGCGGCTCGAGCGGGGCGAAGCCGTCCGCGTCGGTCTGCGCGGCGGTGGCGTCGCCGCGGCCCGGCGCGAAGGGAACGGTCACGTCGAAGCCGGCGGCCCTGGCGGCCTGCTCGACACCCCAGTTGCCGGCCAGCACGATGACGTCGGCAATGCTTGCGCCCGAAGCGGCCGCGATCGGCTCGAGGACGGACAGAACGCGGGTGAGACGCGCCGGTTCGTTGCCTTCCCAGTCCTTCTGCGGAGCGAGGCGGATGCGCGCGCCGTTGGCGCCGCCGCGATAGTCCGACCCGCGATAGGTGCGGGCGCTATCCCAGGCAGTGGCGACGAGGTCGGCGGCAGACAGGCCGGAAGCGGCGATCTTCGCCTTGACGGCGGAGACGTCGTAGCCGGTGCTGCCGGCCGGGATCGGGTCCTGCCAGATGAGGTCCTCGGCCGGAACGTCCGGGCCGAAGTAGCGCGACTTCGGACCCATGTCGCGGTGGGTCAGCTTGAACCAGGCGCGGGCGAAGGCATCCGAGAAGGCGGCGAAGTCGTTCATGAAGCGCAGCGAGATTTCGCGGTAGACCGGGTCCACCTTCAGCGCCATGTCGGCATCGGTCATCATCGGCACGGTGCGGATCGAGGGGTCCTCGACGTCGACCGGCTTGTCTTCCTCGGCGATGGTGATCGGCGCCCACTGCGATGCGCCGGCGGGGCTGTGCGTCAGCGTCCACTCATGCTTGAAGAGCATTTCGAAGAAGCCGTTGTCCCACTTGGTCGGCTCGGAGGTCCATGCGCCCTCGATGCCGGAGACGACCGTGTCGCGGCCGATGCCGCGGCCATGGGTGTTCATCCAGCCGAGGCCCTGGAATTCGGGGCCGGCGGTTTCCGGGTCGGGGCTGAGATTGCTCGCCTTGCCATTGCCGTGCGACTTGCCGACGGTGTGGCCGCCGGCGGTGAGAGCGACGGTTTCCTCGTCGTCCATGCCCATGCGGGCGAAGGTCTCGCGCATCTGCGCAGCCGTCGCCAGCGGGTCGGACTTGCCGTTGACGCCTTCCGGGTTGACGTAGATGAGGCCCATCTGCACGGCGGCAAGCGGGTTTTCCAGCGTGGCGGGCTTGGCGACGTCGCCGTAGCGGCCGTCGCTCGGGGCGAGCCACTGCTTCTCGTTACCCCAGTAGACGTCCTTTTCCGGCGCCCAGATGTCCTCGCGGCCGAAGGCGAAGCCGAAGGTCTTCAGGCCCGCCACGTCATAGGCGATGGTGCCGGCGAGCGCGATCAGGTCGGCCCAGGAAATCTTGTTGCCGTATTTCTTCTTGATCGGCCACAGCAGGCGGCGGCCCTTGTCGGTGTTGACGTTGTCCGGCCAGGAATTGAGCGGGGCGAAGCGCTGGTTGCCCGAGCCTGCGCCGCCGCGGCCGTCAGCGGCGCGGTAGGAGCCGGCGGCGTGCCAGGTGACGCGCGCCATCATGCCGACATAGCTGCCCCAGTCGGCCGGCCACCACTCCTGGCTGTCGGTCATCAGGGCGCGCAGGTCCGCCTTCAGGGCGTCGACGTCCAGCTTCTTGAGTTCTTCGCGATAGTTGAAGCCCTTGCCCAGCGGATCGGTCTTGCTGTCGTGCTGGTGCAGGATGTCGAGGTTGAGCGCGTTGGGCCACCATTCCGTGACGGAGTTGCCGAGCGCGGTCGCGCCGCCATGCATCACCGGACACTTGCCGGTCGAGGTCGTCTTCGTATCCATTTGGTCCTCCAACGGATTTTTCTTCAAGCTGCGGATACCGAAAGGCTTTTCCGGGCACGCGCCCAAGGGCGGCGTGCCAGTGGAACGCTTCCGATTGCCCCATGAGTAGCAAAGCCGATTCATAAATTCCAATTGTAAAACCTTAAGGCAGCGATATGCTGCGCTTATGATTGGCCTGACTATGAAACATCTGCGCTATTTCGAGGCGCTGGCCCGTATCGGCCATTTCGGCCGCGCGGCGGAAAGCTGCGCCATCTCCCAGCCGGCGCTGTCGCTGCAAATCCGCGAGCTGGAGGAACTGGTCGGCGCGCCGCTGGTGGAGCGCGGCGGGCGCAGCATCCGGCTGACCGGCCTCGGCGAGGAATTTGCCGAGCGCACCCGCGCGATCCTGCGCGCCGTCGACGAGCTGGAAGCGCTCGGCCGCGCCGCGCACGGCCCGCTCGCCGGCCGCCTTCGCCTCGGCATCATCCCCACGGTCGCGCCCTATCTGCTGCCCGATATCATCACCTCGCTGACGCGGCTCTTCCCCGGCCTCGACCCGCGCCCGCGCGAGGCGATCACGCAAAGGCTGATCGAGGATCTGGCGGAGGGGAAGCTGGACCTCGCCATCGTCGCGCTGCCGGTTTCCGAGCCGGCGCTGGAGGAGGTGCCGCTGTTCACGGAGGAGTTCGTGCTGGTGCGGCCGGTGGAGGATGCCGGCCGCCCGGTGCCGGCTTCCGACCGGCTGCACGAGATGCGCCTGCTCTTGCTGGAGGAGGGGCATTGCTTCCGCGATCAGGCGCTCTCCGTCTGCAATATCGGCGCGGCGGCGACGCGGGATCTGATGGAGGGAAGCTCCCTGTCGACGCTGGTGCAGATGGTCGGCGCGGGCATCGGCGTGACGCTCATTCCGCAGATGGCGGTGGACATGGAGACGCGCTCCTCGGCGGTCTGCATTTCCCGGCTGGCGGAGCCGCGCCCGACGCGCACCATCGGCATGGTCTGGCGCAGGACCAATCCGCTGGCCGCGCAGTTCGCCCACATCGCGGAGATCGTCCGCGAGGCCGGCGAGGCGCGCCGGCAGCGCATGGGCGGCCTTCCGGCAGGCTGAGCCGCCGGACGGAACCACCAGTATCATCGCTATGAAGCGGAACGGCCGCCCCATCTCCCTTCTCCCCGTCGGGGAGAAGGTGCCGGCAGGCGGATGAGGGGGATGCCGGAGGCAGAAAAAGCAAGGATTGCGGGTGCGTCAGCCCCCTCATCCGACCCTTCGGGCCACCTTCTCCCCGCTGGGGAGAAGGGAAGGAGGCAGCGCTGGATTCAATCGAGAACGGCCATGTCCAGCTCGGCCTGCCGGCCGAGGGCGCTCATCCATTCGGTATATTGCGGGCGGCTCCTGATCTGGCGGCCGTAATGGCGGCCGAGCGCGGCGGTCAGTTCGCCCTTGCGGCCGAGTTGCTCATCGGCAAAGCCGATCATCTGCGAATTCGGCCAGGCCTGCGGGCGGATGGCGACGAGGCGGGTGAAGAGGGCTTCGGCCGCTTCGCCGGGGTTGGCCTGCGCCATCAGCGTCAGCATGGCGGCCGTCGAGCGGGAAATGCCCATGTGGCAATGGACCAGCAGATGGCCCGGCCCGAAAGCCTCCTGCCGCGCGCGCAAATCCGTGCCGAAATTCAGGATCGCCTCGACATGATCCGGCCGGGGCATCACCCGGTTCGGCGCGTCAGTGATGATGTCGTGGAAGCGCAGCGTCGTACGGTGGTGCGCGCCATAAGCGGCGAAGGCTTCCAGCTCGGGAAGCTCGGGATCGAGCAGGGACAGGACATGGGTGACCTTCCGCTCGCGCTGCGCCGGCAGCTCCTCGATCCCGCAAATCGTCAGTTCCGGCGTAAAAATCACATCCATGGTCAGTCCTTCCAAATCGGTCCGGTCTCGGCGGGGAGTGGGGTACGCTTGCGCGCAAGCGCGGCGAAAGCGTGTCGGGAATCATTTCGCCGCACGATAGGCCGAGGGCCGCGGATACGGAAGATGGCCCTGCCTTGGAATTCGGCGCGGCGCGGTTCTTGACAAACCTGTGACGGGCGTATTTCAATCGCCTTAATTGCGGACCTTGCCGGTCCGCCGTTTCTCACATGACCTCGTTTGTCGAAGGGCAATAGCGCCCACAGCGACCCGGCTTCCGGGACCGTCGCTGTGGGCTTTCTGTTTTGGTGGCTGATGCAAGACAGCGTGAAGATCGGCATCCTTTACTCGACCACCGGCCCCTATGGGGCGATGGGGCGGGATGCGCATGCGGGTGCCGAATTCGCCTTTCACGAATATCGCGCGCGCGGCGGCGCGCGCGTCGAGCCGGTCTTCTTCGATCCGCGCGCGGACCTTGCCGCCTATCTCGAAGGCGCGCGCGGCCTCATCCGCGACCATGGCTGCCGGCACATCGTCGGCACCATCACGTCCTCGGCGCGTAAGGAGGTCATCCCGCTCGTCGAGAAGCATGACGGCCTGCTCTGGTACATGTGCCCCTATGAGGGCTTCGAGGCGAACGAGAACGTCATCTATATCGGCGGCTGCCCCAACCAGCATCTGATCCCGCTGTTCGACTATCTCCTGCCGCGCCATGGCGTGCGGCCCTATCTCGTCGGCGCGAACTATGTCTGGGGCTGGGAGATGAACCGGCTGGCGCGCGAGCTGATCCACAATGCCGGCGGCACGGTGCTCGGCGAGCGCTATCTGCCGCTGGAGGAAACCGCCGTCGAGCGCATCGTCGCCGATATCGAGGAGAAGCGGCCGAGCTTCGTGCTGAACAACCTCGTCGGCCCGTCGAGCTACGCCTTCCTCGCCGCTATGCGCGAACTCGGTGCGCGCGACCCCGCCTTCCTGCCGGAAAACTGCCCCGTCGCGAGCTGCGACCTGCAGGAATGCGAGCTGGGCGATATCGGCGCGGGCGCGGCCGTTGGCCAGCTTTGCGCCGCCTCCTATTTCGATACGCTGGATACGCCCGACAACCGGGCCTTCAAGGTGCGGCTTGACGCCTGGAGCGGGGGGACGCGCATCGTCTCCAGCCTCTTCGCCGCCGCCTATACCGCCGTCAGCCTGTGCATACAGGCCATCGAGGCGGCCGGTTCCGACGCGCCGGACAGCGTGCGCGCTGAGGTTCTCGCCCGTAACTGGCCTTCGCTCTTCGGCGACATGCGGGTGGATGCGGCGACCAACCATGCGGCGCTGCCCTTCCTGCTCGGCCGCATCAACGACCGGCGCGGCTTCGACGTCATCGCAAGCGCCCCGGCGCTCGCCGCCGATCCCTACCTCACCGGCGCGCCGGCAAGGCCGGCCCCGCGCCTGAGGGTGGTGTCATGACGACGCGGACCCCGAATTTCACCGGCTGGCGCGTCACCGTCCTCAGCGAGGAGGACGGCAATACGGATCGCCTGCGCCGCCAGCTCGGCCTGCTCGGCATGGCCGTGACGATCCAGTGGACGCCGCTTGCCGGCACGGACGTGCCCGATCTCGTGCTGATCGACGCCGACCGCGGCTGGGACGAGCTGCTGCCCTTCTCCGACGCCCTGCCAGCCTGCCCGGTGGTGGCGCTGCTCGGCTCGGAAGCGCCGGGCCGCATCTCCTTTGCGCTGCGCCACGGGGCAGGGGCGATCATACCCAAGCCCGTCGCCGCCTCGGCGGTCTATCCGGCGCTGGTGCTTGCCGTCTCCATTCATGCCGAGCGGGCGGAAGCGGCCCGCCGTATCGCCCATCTGGAAGAGCGGCTGAAGCTGCGCCCGCTGGTCTTCGCCGCCGTCGCCCGCCTCAAGGCCGAGCGGCATGTCGACGACGAGCGCGCCTATGCCATTCTCCGCGACTGCGCCATGCGCCGCCGCATGTCCATCGAACAGCTTGCCGCCGTCTTCCTCGGCGGCTCCGAAACCCTGCGCGAGGTCGGTTGATGCGGGTACTGAAGGAACTTTGCCGCCAGCCCGCCGCGGTTTTCGGTCTCGTCATCGTGCTTGCCGTGGTGGTCGCGGCCATCGCCGCGCCGTGGCTCGCGCCCTTTGCGCCCGATAACCAGATGTTCGACGGCCTGACGCTGGAAGGCGCGCCGATGCCGCCGGGCGAGCAGTTCCTGCTCGGCACGGATACGCTCGGCCGCGATCTTCTCTCCCGCCTGCTCTACGGCGCGCGCACCTCGCTGATCATCGGCCTCGTCGCCAACGGCATCGCCGTCACCATCGGCCTCTTCGTCGGCGTCACGGCCGGCTATATGCGCGGCTGGGTCGGCGGCGGCCTGATGCGTTTCACGGACCTGATGATGGCCTTTCCGGCGCTGCTGCTCGCCATCGTGCTTGCCGCCATCCTCAAGCCGAGCCTGTGGATCGTCGCCATGGTCATCGCGCTGGTCAACTGGGTGCAGGTGGCGCGCATCGTCTATACCGAGACGCGCGGGCTGGTGGAGCGCGACTTCATCATGGCGCAGCGCGCGCTCGGGGCGGGCAATGCCCGCATCGTCTTCCTGCATGTGCTGCCGCATCTCGTGCCGACGGCCATCGTCTGGGGCACGCTCGGCATCGCGACGACCGTGCTGCTGGAGGCGACGCTCTCCTTCCTCGGCATCGGCGTGCAGCCGCCGGAACCCTCCTGGGGCAACATCATCTTCGAGAGCCAGAGCTATTTCCAGGCCGCCCCCTGGCTCGTCTTCATCCCCGGCGCGGTGATCCTCCTGACGGCGCTCGCCTTCAACCTCGTGGGCGATGCGCTGCGCGACATCCTCGACCCGACCCAGCGGGGCCGCGGCTGATGGCACGTCTTCTTGCAAAGCGCCTCGTCCAGTCGTGCCTGATCCTCATCGGCGTCGCGGCCATCACCTTCGTTCTGCTCTACGCGCTGCCGGCCGATCCGGCGCGCATGCTCGCCGGCCGCAGCGCGACCGCCCAGACGGTGGAGAACATCCGCCGCGAACTCGGCCTCGACCAGCCGCTTCTCACCCAGTTCCTGCATTATCTCGGCAATCTCCTGCAGGGCGATCTCGGCCGCTCCTATGCGCAGAAGACCGAAGTCATCACGCTGATCGCCGCCCGCCTGCCGGCGACGCTGACGCTGATGGCGGCGGGCATCACCGTGGAAGTGCTGCTGGGCCTCACCTTCGGCATCATCGCCGCGCTGAACCGCGGCGGGGCCATCGACCGCTTCGTCATGGCCTCGGCCTTCGTCGGTGTCTCCGCGCCGCAATTCGTCGTCGCGCTGCTGCTGCTCTATGTCTTTGCCGCCACGCTCGGCTGGTTCCCCATGAGCGGCTACGGCACCCTGGCCCATGTGGTGCTGCCGGCCATGACGCTCGGCATCCTCGGCGCGGGCTGGTACGCCCGCATGGCGCGCTCGGCGATGATCGACGTGCTCAACCAGGATTTCATCCGCACCGCGCGCGCCAAGGGGCTTTCCGGCCGCCGCGTCGTGCTGCGCCACGCACTGCCCAACGCCATCCTGCCGGTCGTCGCGATGATCGGCATCGATATCGGCCAGTTCATGGGCGGGGTCGTGGTGGTCGAGGCGGTCTATGGCTGGCCGGGCATCGGCCAGCTTGCCTGGCAGGCGATCCAGCAGGTCGACATTCCCATCATCATGGGCGTCACGCTCACCTCCGCCTTCGCCATCATCGTCGGCAATCTCATCGCCGATCTCATCGCGCCGATGATCGATCCGCGCATCCGTTCGCATTGAAACCAAAAGGGGAACCGAGAATGTTCAATCGCTGGTTACTGTCCACGGCGGCCGCTGCCGTGCTCGCCTTCTCGCCGCTTGCCGCGCAGGCCGAAACGCCCGCCCAGGGCGGCGAGATCGTCGTCACCTACAAGGACGACATCACCACGCTCGACCCGCATATCGGCTACGACTGGGTCAACTGGTCGATGATCAAGAGCCTGTTCTCGCGCCTGATGGACTACGAGCCGGGCACCGCCAACCTCGTGCCGTCGCTGGCCGAAAGCTTCGAGGTCTCGCCGGACGGCCTCACCTATACGTTCAGGCTGCGCAAGGGCGTGAAGTTCACCAATGGCCGCGAGCTTGTCGCCTCCGACGTGAAATATTCCATCGAGCGCGCCGTCAACCCGAAGACGCAGGGCCCCGGCGCCGGCTTCTTCGGCGCGATCAAGGGCTTCGACGAGCTTTCGGGCGGCAAGTCCGAGGTTCTCGCCGGCATCGAGACGCCGGACGATTCCACGGTCATCTTCCACCTCTCGCGTCCCGACGCGACCTTCCTGCACGTTCTGGCGATCAACTTCGCCTCCGTCGTGCCGAAGGAGGCCGTCGAGGCTGCGGGCGGCGATTTCGGCAAGAAGCCGCTCGGCTCCGGTCCGCTGGTGCTGAAGGACTGGACCATCGGCCAGAAGCTCGTCTTCGAGCGCAACCCCGATTATTTCGTCAAGGATGTGCCGCATGTCGACAAGGTGACGATCGAGGTCGGTCAGGAGCCGCTCGTCGCGCTGCTGCGCCTGCAGAAGGGCGAGGTCGACATTGCCGGCGACGGCATTCCGCCGGCGAAATTCCTCGAGATCAAGAACTCGCCCGAAGGCGCGGCGATGATTGTCGACGGCGACCAGCTCCATACCGGCTATATCGCGCTCAACACCAAGGTGAAGCCCTTCGACGACGTGAAGGTGCGCCAGGCCGTCAACATGGCCATCAACAAGGAGCGCATCTCGCGCATCCTGAACGGCCGCGCGACGCCCGCCAACCAGATCCTGCCGCCGCTGATGCCGGGCCATGACAAGGCCTTTACCGGCTATCCCTTCGACGTGGAGAAGGCCAAGGCGCTGCTTGCCGAAGCCGGCCATCCGGACGGTTTCGAGACGGTGCTCTACTCCACCAACACCGATCCGCAGCCGCGCATCGCCCAGGCGATCCAGCAGGATCTCGCCGCCATCGGCATCAAGGCCGAGGTGCGCGCGCTGGCGCAGGGCAACGTGATCGCCGCCGGCGGCACGGAAGGCGAGGCGCCGATGATCTGGTCCGGCGGCATGGCCTGGATCGCCGACTTCCCGGATCCGTCGAACTTCTACGGCCCGATCCTCGGCTGCTCGGGCGCGGTCGCGGGCGGCTGGAACTGGTCGTGGTACTGCAACGAGGCGATCGACAAGCGCGCGGGCGAGGCGGACGCCATGTCCGACCCGGCCAAGGCCGCCGAGCGTCAGGCCGCCTGGGGCAAGATCTTCACCGACATCATGGCGGATGCGCCCTGGGTGCCTGTTATCAACGAGCGCCGCGTCGTCGCCAAGTCGCCGCGCATGGGCGGCCCGGACAACATCTATATCGATCCGACGCGCGTCATCAATTACGACGCGATCTATGTGAAGCCGTAAGCCTTTTGGGCAAACTCTCCCCGCTTCGCGCGGGGAGGGCCTTCAAGAACAACAACGACCGGGAGGCATTCCATGTGCGTCGCTTGCACCCACACCATTCACCGCGCGCAGCATAATTTCGGCTGGAACCGCGACTTTCCGCCGGCCCTGACCGCAAAGGCCGGCGAGACCATCCTGTTCGAATGCCTCGATTCCTCCGGCGGCCAGATCGGCCGGGACGCGACGCTCGAAACGCTCGCGGCGCTCGATTTCGGCAAGGTGAACCCGGTCTCCGGCCCGGTCTATGTCGAGGGCGCCGAGCCGGGCGACGCGCTGAAGGTGACGATCCGCAAGTTCCATCCCTCCGGCCATGGCTGGACGGCCAATATTCCCGGCTTCGGCCTGCTCGCCGACCAGTTCAAGGACCCGGCGCTGCATGTCTGGTCCTATGACACGCAGTCGATGGCCCCGTCCGCCTTCGGCCCCGGCGGCCGCGTGCCGCTGAAGCCCTTCACCGGCACCATCGGCGTCGCGCCGGCCGAGCCGGGCCTGCATTCCGTCGTGCCGCCGCGCCGCGTCGGCGGCAACATGGATATCCGCGACCTGACGGCGGGCGTCACGCTCTACCTGCCGGTCGAGGTGGAGGGCGCGCTGTTCTCCGTCGGCGATACCCATGCCGCGCAGGGCGACGGCGAGGTCTGCGGCACGGCCATCGAGAGCCAGATGAATGTCGAGCTGACGCTGGACCTCGTGAAGGGCGCGAACCTTCAGACGCCGCGCTTCACCACCACCGAACCCGTGACGCGCCATCTCGACGGCGCGGGCTACGAGGTGACGACGGGCATCGGCCCGGACCTGATGACGGGCGCGCGCGAGGCGCTGATGCGCATGATCGACCTGCTCGTCGTCGAACACGGCTACAGCCCGGTCGACGCCTACATGCTCTGCTCGGTCTGCGGCGATCTGAGGATCAGCGAGATCGTCGACGTGCCCAACTGGGTCGTCTCCTTCTACTTCCCGAGGATCGTCTTCGCGTGATGCGCCAGCAAGCCGCCCCGGTTCTTTCCGTCCGCAACCTCTCCGTCGATGCGCGCACGCCCGAAGGGCTGAAGCGTATCCTCGACGGGGTGAGCTTCGATCTTGCGGCGGGCGAAACGCTCTGCCTTGCGGGGGAATCGGGGTCCGGCAAGTCGGTGACATCGCTCGCCATCATGGGGCTTCTGCCGAAGGCGTCGCTCAAGGTGGCGTTGGGGGAAATCCGGCTGGAGGACCGCAACATCCTCGGCATCCCCAACAAGGCGCTGCGCCGGATCAGGGGCGGCGAGGTGGCGATGATCTTCCAGGAGCCGATGACCTCGCTCAACCCGGTCATGACCATCGGCGACCAGATGGTCGAGGCGATCCGCGAGCACCGCGAGGACATGCCGCAAGGGGCCGAGGCCATCGCCCGCGACATGCTCGACGCCGTGCATATGAGCGAGGCCGCGCGCCGGCTGAAGCAATATCCGCACGAGCTTTCCGGCGGCATGCGCCAGCGCGTGATGATCGCCATGGCGCTCTCCTGCCGCCCCAAGGTGCTGATCGCCGACGAGCCGACCACCGCCCTCGACGTCACCGTGCAGGCGCAGATCCTCACGCTGATGCGGGAACTGAGAAGCGAGTTCTCCACCTCCATCCTGATGATCACCCACGACATGGGCGTGGTCGCGGAGATGGCGGATCGGGTGGCGATCATGCAGCAGGGGCGGATCGTCGAGGCGGGCGATGCGCTCGATATCTTCGAGCGACCGGCTGAACCCTACACCCGCCAGCTTCTCGCCGCCGTGCCACGGCTCGGCGCCCATGCCGGCACGGACGGGCCGCCACGCCTGACGGCCGTTGCCGCCGCGCCAGCAGCGGACAAGCCCGTGCTGGCCGTCAGCGATCTCAGCGTGACCTATGGCGCGCGCTCCGGCTGGCTGGGGCGCAAGAGCCATGCGCCGGCCACGGTCAGCGGCATTTCCTTTTCCATCAAGGCGGGCGAGACGCTCGGCCTCGTCGGGGAAAGCGGCTCGGGCAAGTCGACCACCGGCAAGGCCGTGCTGAACCTCATTCCCTTCGAGGGCAGCGTCGCCATCGACGGGCGCGAGACGGGCGGCCTGAAGCCCGCCGCCATGCGCCCGGTGCGCCGCATCGCGCAGATGATCTTCCAGGATCCCTATGCCTCGCTCGACCCGCGCATGACGGTGGGCGCGGCGATTGCCGAGCCGCTGGTCATCCACGATGTCGGTAATGCTTCCGAACGCAAGGACCGCGTGGCGGCGCTGCTGATCCGCGTCGGCATGCCGGTCGATGCTGGCTCGCGCTATCCGCACGAATTTTCCGGCGGCCAGCGCCAGCGCATCTGCATCGCCCGGGCGCTCGCGCTGGAGCCGAAGCTGATCGTCGCCGACGAAAGCGTCGCGGCGCTCGACGTGTCGGTGCGCGCCCGCGTGCTCGATCTGATGCTGGAATTGCAGGAACAGATGGGCCTTGCCTATCTCTTCATCTCGCACGACATGGCCGTCATCGAGAAGATGTCGCACCATGTCGCGGTGATGCGCGGCGGGCGCATCGTTGAGATGGGCACGCGCCGCCAGGTCTTCGAAAACCCGGCGGACGACTATACCCGCAACCTGATGGCCGCGATCCCGATCCCCGACCCGGCCTTCTACCGCAAGGGCGGTTAGACCTCGAAGACATCCTCGAAGGATTCCGGGAAACTCTGGCGGGCGACCTTCTCGTCTATGACGAGCATGGCCTCGTAGGAGAGCGGGTCGAAATCCTTGTCCGCCGCCACGACCTCGCGGCCGAACAGCAGGTTGAGGCGCGCGGCGTCGAGATTGCCGCGCTCGAAAGGCTCGTCGCCGAAATGGTGCCAGAGGGCATGCAGGAACGCCGCGTCGATGCGGTGCTCGGCCGTGCCGGGCCGGGCGCGGCGGGGCAGCGCCTTGATGGGCGTCACCCCGCGCGGATTGGCGCGGCGAATGGTGAACTGGACCCCCGTGCCCGGCATGCCGGACGGAAAGCCCCGGTGTTTGGTCATGTCGGGCAGGTTCGCCATCGTTCTCTCCTGTTTACTTCGCGGCCGCGCCGATCTTGTCCTCGGTCTTCGTGTCGAAGTCCGAGGCGTCGTGGCGCTCGCGAAGCTGCTCGGACGGATCGCCCGTCATCCGGTTGACCATGCGGCCGCGCTGGACCGCCGGGCGCGCGGCGATCTCTGCCGTCCAGCGCTGGACATGCTTGTAGGTCTCGACCTCGAGGAACGCGCCGGCGTCGCCATACTGCTTGTTCTGGGCGAGGCTGCCGTACCAGGGCCAGATCGCCATGTCGGCGATGGTGTAGTCCGCGCCGGCCATGTAGCGGTTTTCCGCCAGATGCCGGTCGAGCACGTCGAGCTGGCGCTTCACCTCCATCGCATAGCGGTCGATGGCGTATTTGATGCGCATCGGCGCATAGGCGTAGAAATGGCCGAAGCCGCCGCCGAGGAACGGGGCCGATCCCATCTGCCAGAACAGCCAGTTGAAGGTTTCCGTGCGGGCGCGCAGATCGGCCGGCAGGAAGGCGCCGAACTTTTCGGCGAGATAGAGCAGGATGGAGGCGGATTCGAAGACGCGCACCGGCGCGCCGCCGCCCTTGGGCGCATGGTCCATCAGTGCGGGAATCTTGGAGTTCGGATTGACCTCGACGAAGCCGGAGCCGAACTGGTCGCCGTCCCCGATGCGGATGAGCCAGGCATCGTATTCCGCGCCCGTATGGCCGGCGGCCAGAAGCTCCTCCAGCATGATCGTCACCTTCTGGCCGTTCGGCGTGGCGAGCGAATAGAGCTGCAGCGGATGCTTGCCGACCGGGCGTTCCTTTTCATGGGTCGCGCCGGCGATGGGGCGGTTGATATTGGCGAACGCGCCGCCATTGCCCTGCTCCCAGGTCCAGACTTTCGGCAGTTCGTAACCGGCGGGGAAGTTGTCGGCGGGGGACTTCTCGGTCATGAAATCGATCCTTGTTCTTAAGGGCGGCGCATGGGGGCCGGCTGCTGCTTTGCCCGTTCTATATAGGTGATTTCCGGCCCTGCGCAGGGGGCACTGCACGCTTTTTGAAACGGAAAACGCCGCGGCAGGGAATGCCGCGGCGTTTCGTTCCTTGGAGGCTGCCGCTCAGCGCAGCGGCGGGGCGTACATCAGGCCGCCGTCGCTCCACAGGCGGTTGAGGCCGCGGTCGATCTTCAGCGGGCTGTCCTTGCCGAGATGGCGTTCGAAGACCTCGCCGTAATTGCCGACGGCGGAAACCGCCTGATAGGCCCATTTGGGATCGAGGCCCATCGTCTTGCCGGCTTCGTTATCGATGCCGAGGAAGCGCTTCTGGGCGACGGTGCCGCTTTCGAGAAGCGAGGCGGCGTTTTCCTTGGTGATGCCCATCTCTTCCGCCTCGATCAGCGCGAAGAGCGTCCAGCGCACGACCTTGAACCACTGGTCGTCGCCCTGGCGCACGGCCGGGCCGAGCGGCTCCTTGGAGATGACTTCCGGCAGCACGACGAAGCGCTCCGGGTCGTTCAGCGTCAGGCGCTGGGCGTAGAGCGCCGAAGCGTCGGTGGAGTAGACGTCGCAGCGGCCGGTGTTGAAGGCCTGCACCGTCTGGTCGGGCTTCTCGAAGGCGATGACCTGGTACTCGATCTTGTTGGCGCTGAAATAGTCGGCCATGTTCTGCTCGGTCGTCGTGCCGGTCTCCGTGCAGACCGAGGCGCCCGAGATCTCCTTGACGCTCTTCACGCCAAGCTCCTTGTTGATCATGAAGGCCTGGCCGTCATAGTAGATCGTGCCGACGAAGCTCATGCCGAGGTCGGTATCGCGCGAGAGCGTCCACGTCGTCTGGCGCGAGAGCAGGTCCACTTCGCCCGATTGCAGCGCCGTGAAGCGGTCCTTGGTGGAGAGCGGCACATAGGCCACCTTGTCCGGGTTGCCGAGCGTCGCGGCGGCGACGGCGCGGCAGAAGTCGACGTCGAAGCCGCTCCAGGCGCCGTTCTTGTCCGGCGCGGAGAAGCCGAGCACGCCCTGGCTGACGCCGCAGCGCACTTCGCCGCGTTCCTTGATGATATCGAGCGTGCCGGCGGCCTGCGCGGCCGTGCCGCCCGCCAGTGCGGCAATGGCCATTGCCAGAATGCCTGTCTTCATGGGGTTTCCTCCTCCGTTGGTTTTGGGCATGCGTCATCCCGGCCGGGGAAGGGCTTCCCCGGCTGAAAGGATCGATTTTCGATAGTGTCGGCCTTAGCCCAGCGTCTTCTCGACGTCGGCGAAGGTTTCCTCCAGCACGGCGATCAGGTGATCGGCGTCGCGTTTGGAGAAGATCATCGGCGGGCGCATCTTCAGCACGTTGTCATGCGGGCCTTCGGTGCCCATCAGCACGCCCCGGCGGCGCGCGCCGTTGGAGACGGCGCGGGCAAAATCGGTCGCGGGCGTCTTGCTCCTCCGGTCCGTCACCAGCTCGATGCCGAGGAAGAGGCCGAGGCCGCGCACGTCGCCGATCACCGAATAGCGCTTCTGCATGTCGCGGAAGGCGTCCATCAGGTAGTTGCCCATGGTGAGCGCATTGCCGCGCAGGTCCTGCCCCTCGATCACGTCGAGCACGGCAAGGCCGATGGCGCAGGAAACCGGGTTGCCGCCGAAGGTGTTGAAATATTCCATGCCGTTGTTGAAGCTGTCGGTGACCTCACGGGTCGTGACGACCGCGCCCATCGGATGGCCGTCGCCGATGGGCTTGCCCATGGTCACGATATCCGGCACCACGCCCTGCGTCTCGAAGGCCCACCAATGGCTGCCGACGCGGCCGAAGCCGACCTGTACCTCGTCCGCGATGCAGACGCCGCCCGCCTCGCGCACCAGCCGGTAGACCTCCTTGAGGTAGCCTTCCGGCAGGAAGACCTGTCCGGCGACGCTCGGGATGGACTCGGCGATGAAGAAGCCCGGGCCTTCGCCCTTCGCCTGCATGGCGGCGATCAGCTCCGCGACGCTTTCGGCAAAACGCTTGCCGTGTTCTTCGAGCGGCCAGTCGGCGGGAGCGCGGTAGCTGTCCGGCACGGTCGCGACATGGACATGGGGCTTGGGACCCTTGCCGCCTTTGCGGCGGAACTTGTAGGGGCTGATGTCGATCAGCTCCTGCGTCGTGCCGTGATAGGACCAGTCGAGCGTGATGGCGTTCTCGCGGCCGGTATGGGCGCGCATCATGCGCAGCGCGAGGCTATTGGCCTCCGAGCCGGTATTGACGAAGCCGGCGACCGTCAGTTCCTTCGGCAGCGTCGCCGTCAGGCGCTCGGCATAGGCGACGATATTGTCGTGCAGGTAGCGGGTATTGGTGTTGAGCGTCGCGGCCTGTTTCGCCATCGCCTCCACCACGGCCGGATGGGCGTGGCCGATGTGGCAGACATTGTTGAAGCAGTCGAGATAGGCCCGGCCGCTGTCGTCGATCAGCCAGACGCCTTCGCCGCGCACGAACTTGATCGGCTTGTCGTAGGAGATGGAGAGGTTCGGCAGCAGCAGCTCGCGCCGCAGCTTGACGATCTCCTCATGCGAGCGCCCTTGCCGCGCGTAAAATTCCCGCGCGATGCCGCCGAAGGTGCTGGCATCGGGGAAGAGTTCCGCCCAGACGTCGAGATAGCGCGGCTCGCCGACGCCGAGGATTTCGGTCGCCGAAAGGTTCGTATCGGTGGAAAGCTGGAGATGGAGATGCGGCGCCCAGCCGCCGTTCTCCGACGGCGCGCCCATTTCGCCGACCAGCGCGCCGGCTTCCAGCCGGTCGCCGGCCTTCAGGCGGCCCATCGCCTCGTGGCCGAGATGGCCCCAGAGCGAGGTGAAGGCCGGGCAGCCGTCCGGTTCGTGACGCAGCGCGATCAGGCAGCCGTAGCCGAGCGGGTCCTTCTCGATCTCGACGCTGGCGACCGTGGCGGCCAGCGGCGTGAAGACCTTGGTGCCGGCGGCCATGAAGAGGTCGAGGCCGAGATGGCGGGTGCGGCGCGTCTCTTCGATGAAGCGCGAGACGAACATCTCGCCGGCATAGACCGTGCGCTCCTCGCCCCAGGGGCCGACGCCGAGTTCGATGCCGTTTGCGTTCGCATGGGCTTGCCAGAGGGCCTGCGCCTCGTCCGGCCGCTCGGCGGCGGAGGCGACGGTCATCGGATGGGCCGGGTCGCCATAGGGAACGAGGGCGGCGGGGTAGCTTGCGGCCGGGCGTTCGAGCAGCGGGGCGAGCGCCTTGCGGTTGGCGGCGATCCAGTCCGTGACGGCGCGCGCGCCGGGCGCGGCCTCGAAGCCGCAGGCCTTGCGCAGGATGGCGGCGGCGAAGCGCGGGTTCATGCGGTCGAGCTTGCGCAGCAGCGTCCAGGCCGGGCGCTCGCTGATGGCGAGATACGGGTTGTCCTCGGCATGGGAGCGGCGCGAGGCGGAAATCGTCACCGAGGTGACGAGCCGGATGGCGATGAGATCGTAGAGGAGGTCGATTTCCTCGGCGAGCAGCGGATATTCCGCATGGAAGCCGCGCGCTATGGCGGCGGCCGCGCCGATGGGGTCGGCATGGTCGAGGCCGGCATAGGCGGCGGCGATGGCGACTTCGGCGATCAGCGGCGAATAGAGCGCGTCGCCGAAATCGATGAGGCCGGAAATGCGGTCGTGGTTCGCCGCGTCGACCAGCACGTTCCAGTCATTGGCGTCGTTGTGCAGGACGGCGGAGCGCAGGGTGGCAAGACGCGGCTCGATGGCGGCAAAGCGCGTGAGGAAGCGTTCCAGCAGGGCACGGTCCCCGGCGTCCGCGACGTGGTGCAGCCGTCCGGCGGAACGACCGGCCTTGCGGATATCCCAGTCGAGATCGCGCAGCGCGCCGGGATGCATGAAGCCCTTCAGCGCCGCGTCGAACTGGCCGAGCATGCGGCCGAGGGATTCGAGCGCGGCATCGCTGCGGCCCGTTTCGGCAAGCGGCTGGCCGTCGACCCAGCTTACGAGGCGGATGCGGTGGCTCGCGCCGTTTTCGCCCGTGGTGCGGGCAAGGCTTTCCCCGGCAAGCGTCGGACGGATATGCGGCACCGGCAGATCGCCGGCCTGCGCGCCGATATGGGCGAGAAGCGCCGTCTGGAAATCGCTCTCGACGTCCGGCTCGCCCGCATTGACGATCTTCAGGATGAAGGTGCCGGCCGCCGTCTCCACCTTGAAATTCTGGTCGCGCTCGCTGGCGAGCGGCGAAAGCTTGCCGGAAAGGCCGTAATGCTGGGAAAGCAGCGCGGCGGCGGCATCGAGGGAGAAGTCGGGGGTCGTCGTCAGCAGGTCGGTCATGGCAATCCTCTTGATGGGCGGAAGAGTTGCATGGACGCCGGTTCCGCGCATCCGGCATTATGCCGGTTGTGCCGGCACTCTGTTTATAATAACCGTCATCTTGTCGGCGCCTATCAGGAGAGACTTGTGCAGGATACGGATGCAATCGACCGGACGATCCTCAGCATTCTCTCGCGGGAAGCGCGCATTCCCATGAAGTCGCTCGCCGGGCGGATCGGCCTGTCGCGCAGCGCCACCACCGAGCGCGTCAACCGGCTGGAAAAGGCCGGCATCATCCGTGGCTACCGCGCCGATATCGGCCAGCTCGACGACGGCCAGATCCAGGCCTTCCTGCTGGTGACGCTGAAGCGCACGCCCTCCATCGGCGTGCTCGACCGGCTCGCCGGCTTTTCCGCCGTGCGCAAGGTCTCCTCGGTCAGCGGCCAGCTCGATCTGGTCGTGGAGGTGGAGGTCGGCTCGATCAATGCGCTCAACGAATTGCGCAACGAGGTCTCGACCATGGACAATGTGGAGGACCTGACGACCTCCATCGTGCTGCGGCGAGATATCGAGCGGAGCTGAGTTTGAAGCGTTGCCATGCCGCCGGCCTTTGACCAATATCCGCCGCGAATCGCAATGGATCTGGAAGGCAGGCACATGATCGACGGCAAGCGGCTCGAGGCGGAGATGGATGGGCTTGCCGCGCGGTTCCCGGGGCCGGGCGGCGTGGCCGGGGTGGTGAGCGAGGGGCGCGTCATCGCCCGACGTGCCTGGGGCTTCGCCAATCTCGACACGGCCCTTGCCATGACCGCCGCAACGCGCCTGCCGATCTGCTCCATCTCCAAGCAGTTCACCTGCGCGGCGATGCTGGCCGCCTGCGGCGCGCCCGAGGTGCTGGATGCGCGCCTTGCGGCGCATCTGCCGAATTTCGAGGGACCGCTGCCGAAGGTGCGCGACCTCTGCAACAACCAGTCGGGCCTGCGCGACTACTGGGCGCTGACGGTGCTGCACGGCGCGAAGGCCGAGCAGGAATTTACGCGCGAGGATGCGGCGCGGGTCTTCGCCCGCACCCGCACGGGGCACTTTGCGCCCGGCACCCGCTATTCCTACAGCAACGGCAATTTCCGCCTTCTCTCGAACCTTGTGGAAGAGGCCTCGGGCGAGACGCTGGAAGCGCTCTATGCGCGCCATATCTGGCAGCCGGCCGGCATGGCGGGCGCGGTGCTGACGGCCGATACGCGCCACCCGGAAGACGGCGTGACCGGCTACGAGGGCAATGACGCGGCCGGCTACCTGCCGGCGGAAAACGGCATCTACTGGCGGGGCGACGCCGGCATTTCCGCCTCGCTCGACGACATGCTCGCCTATGAAAGCTGGATCGACGCGACGCGCGACGATCCGGAAAGCCTCTACCGGCGCATTGCCGAGCCGCAGGCCTTCCGCGACGGTGCGCCGGCGGCCTATGGTTTCGGCCTGCAGCATTCGCGCCTCGGCGATGTCGCCTTCACGGCCCATAGCGGCGCGCTGCGCGGCTTCCGTGCCTATCGCGCCGTCTCCACCGAGGCGCGGCTGTCGGTCGTCGTGCTGTTCAACCATCATGGCGACGCCTATGGCGCGGCCCAGCGCATCCTGCGCGCGGCGCTCGGCCTGCCGCATCCGGTCCCGCAGCCGCTTCGGCAGCGCTGGACGGGGCAATGGATCAGCGCCGAGACCGGCCTGCTGGCGCGGCTGGAGTCCGGCTACGACGCGGCGACCCTGCGCTTCGGCACCTCGCCCGAAGCCCTTTCGGAGACGGCGGAGGGCAGCCTTGCCTCCACAGCCACCACGATCGACCGCGAAGGCGACGATATCGTCATGCGCCGCCCCTCGGAGAACCATGCGGAGCGGCTGACGCCCGTTCCCCCGGCTCCCGCCGTTGCCGACCCGCAGATCGCCGGCCGCTACCGTTCGGCGGAACTGGCGGCGGATATCGTCGTCGAATGCCGGGACGGCGGCACCTATCTCACGGCCGAAGGTTTTCTCGGCACGGGGCGGCCGGAGATCGTCCAGCCCATCGGGCCGGACCTCTGGCTCGTCGTCACCCGCCGCTCCATGGACGCGCCGGCCCCCGGCGACTGGACCCTCAAGGCCGTCCGCGACGAGGCGGGCGCGATTGCCGGCCTTACGCTCGGCTGCTGGCTGGCGCGCGGCATCGACTATGCACGCTGCGCCTGATCCTGCCCGGCGCGGGCAAGTGCCGGGGCTTCCATCTGGAAGCGCCGCGCATTCCGGTCTAGGAACGTCCTGCAGGATTGGGGAGCGGATATGAAGACGGCGCGCGAATGGGGACTGATGCCCGAAGGCCGGCTGCGGCCGGGGCCGGGCAATGCCATTACCGATGTCGCCGGCGTTTCCGTCGGCCATCGCTCGCTGCGCGGCGAGGGGCTTTTCACCGGCGTGACGGCGGTTATTCCTCATCCGGGCGATCTTTTCCGGCTGAAGCCGCGGGCGGCCGTGGAGGTTATCAACGGCTTCGGCAAGTCGGCGGGGCTGATGCAGGTGGCCGAACTCGGCACCGTCGAAACGCCGATCCTGCTGACCAACACCTTCGGCGTTGCCGCCTGCACCGAGGCGCTGGTCCGCCGCGCCATCGCCGCCAATCCCGCCATCGGCCGCAAGACCTCGACGGTCAACGCGCTGGTCTTCGAATGCAACGACGGCAGCATCAACGATATCCAGGCGCTGGCGGTAACGCCCGCCGATGCGGACGCGGCGCTCGACGCGGCAAAGGGCGGGCCGGTGGAGCAGGGCGCTGTCGGTGCCGGCTCCGGCATGACCGCCTTCGGCTTCAAGGCCGGCATCGGCACGGCCTCCCGGCTGATGCGCATCGACAAGCGCGATTTCACGCTCGGCGCTCTGGTGCTCGCCAATTTCGGCGGCACGGGTGATCTCGTCCTGCCGGATGGCCGTTGGCCCGATCCGCGTGCGCCCTCCAGCCCCGAGCGCGGCTCCGTCATCGTCGTTCTCGCAACGGACCTGCCGCTTTCCGACCGCCAGCTCCAGCGCGGCGCGCGGCGCGGCGGTGCTGGCCTTGCCCGGCTCGGCGCGTTCTGGGGCCACGGCAGCGGCGATATCGTGCTCTGTTTCACCACCGCCGATCCCGTCGAGCACGAGCCGGCGGAGGCTTTTGCCTCCCAGCAGCGGCTTGCCGACGACCATATCGACATCGCCTTCCGCGCGGCCGCCGAGGCGACGCAGGAGGCGGTGCTGAACGCGCTCTGCATGGCGCCCGCCACCCCGGCTCGCAGCGGCCGCATCTACCCCTCGCTCGCCGACTGGCTGAAGGAGAACCCGCTTCTATGAAAGTCTTCATTTCCGCCGATATCGAAGGCACCGCCGGCATCGCCCACTGGAACGAGGCCGAGCGCACCCATCCCGACTGGGCCGAGTTCCGCGCCCTGATGACCGCCGAAGTGGTCGCCGCCTGCGAGGGCGCGCGCGCCGCCGGGGCAACGGAAGTGGTGATCAAGGACGCCCACGAGAGCGGCCGCAACCTCATCCTCGACCGCCTGCCCGACTATACGCGCATCGTGCGCGGCTGGTCCGGCCACCCGGACGAGATGATGTACGGCATCGACGAGAGCTTTTCCGCCGCGCTCTATACCGGCTACCATTCCAAGGCCGGCACGGAGGTCAATCCGCTCGCCCATACCTCGAACCTGCGCATCTCGCGGCTGCTCCTGAATGGCGAGGTCGCCTCCGAATTCACCTTCAACGCGCTCTGCGCCGCCGGCTACGGCGTGCCCTCGGTCTTCCTGTCCGGCGATGTCGGCATGTGTGCGGAGGCTAAGGCCATGGTGCCCGGCCTTGCGACGGTGGAAACGCTGGACGGCCGCGGCAAGGCCTCGAACTCCATCGCCCCCACCCGCGCGCGCCGCCTGATCCGCGAAGGCGTGACGGCCGCTCTGTCGGGCGATTTCGCCAGGGCCCTGCCGGCAACGGCCGACCATTACGAGGTGGTCATCGAGTTCTGCACCCCGACCGAAGCCTACCGCGCCGCCTGGTATCCCGGCGCAAAAGCCCACGGCCCCCGCGCCGTCGCCTTCGAGCACAAGGATTTTTCCGAAATTCTGCGGGCGCTGCTGTTCCTCAAGGTGTGACGGGCTCTAGCAACAAAATTTCCCAGACCTTGCGATCTCATTAATAAAATTGCGAGGAATTCGTGCATGGGAGCTTGATGTGCAACTTGACGATTGCTAGGAATGCGCGAACTTGTCGTGCAGACGAGCGGGGGCATATTTCAACGCGAATCTCGTATCGCCGGAGCTTGGCGCCGGGTGATTCCGGCTATCCGGTGTTCTGGTGCATGTTCGCCTTTGAAATTCAAGATTGAAAGCGGTCGTATGAGTATCCTGCATCCTGGACTGCGCGCCCTCTCGGCAACCGCGCTCGCTGGCGCCACTTGGCTTGGCTTCGTCTCGTCGGTGCATGGCCAGACGTGGGAAGGTGACCTGAGCGGCAACTGGTTCGATAGCGGCAACTGGTCGACGAACAGCCTGCCGTCGGCCGGCTTTACGGCGATTATCGGGAATGTGGGTACGTCCAACGCGCCGGTAATTGAGGCGGCCGGAGCAAGCGCGGGGCTGCTTTATATCGGCGGGGTCCCTGCCAGTGGTGTCCCCGGCGCATCGCTCCATATCACCGATGGCGGCACGCTTACATCGATCACTGCGATCATCGCCAATAGCTCAAACGCCCAGGAACTGTGGTCCGACAGCGAATATGGTGCGGTGACGGTCAGTGGTGCTGGTTCACAGTGGACGAGCAATTCAATCGATGTCGGTTTCTATGGGCAAGGTACTCTGACGGTCAAGGAAGGCGGTCGTGTCACTTCACAAACAGGCATGATCGGGGCCATTTCAAGCGGTAGCGGGACGGTCGATGTCATCGGGTCGGGTTCCTTATGGCAAACGACCGGCCAGATGGTGATCGGCAATGAGGGAGACGGCACCCTGAATGTAAGCCAGGGTGCTTCCGTGACAAACCATGCGGCCGCGTTGGGTTATTATGCGGCAGGCCATGGGGTCGCCAATATTTCCGGCAGTGGTTCGCAATGGAAGGTGACCGGGGCCAACATCGTAGTTGGCAACTTGGGTACCGGTGAACTCCATATTTCCGACGGAGCCAATGTCGATACCGCGTACCGCACATGGATAGGCTCCGGCGCGAATTCCTCTGGGATGCTCACAGTGGCAGGCGCAGGCTCGACGCTGAAATCCGCGATCGACGTCAGGATCGGGGTCAGTTCGATCGGCACGACCGTTGTTTCCGGGGGAGGGAACGTGGAGGCCGGTGCGGTCTATCTCGGGTTCAATGCAACCGGTTCCGGCAGCCTTGATGTTACCGGCTCCAATTCGCGCGTCACATCGGCCTACGGCATGATAATCGGCTATTTTGGCGATGGCCTTGTGACGGTCGGCGATGGCGGTACGCTCGCCTTGGGGCCGACGATCCAGATCGCGAACAAGAGCGGCTCGTCCGGCACGCTCAATATCGGCGCCGCAGAAGGGCAGGCCGCCGCCGCGGCCGGCGGCGTGCAGGCCGGCACGCTTGTCTTTGGTGCGGGCGCCGGTGAACTGGTCTTCAACCATACGGATACGGGCTACAATTTCGCCCCGAAGATTTCCGGCAACGGTTCGATCCGCCAGATCAGCGGTGTCACGCGCCTGCTCGGCGACAGTTCCGGCTTTACCGGAACTTCCACCATCCTCGGCGGCGCGTTCGTGGTGAACGGCAAGCTCGGCGGTTCGAGCACCATTGGTTCCGGCGCCTTCCTCGGCGGGGTCGGTACGCTCGGCTCCGCCGGCTCCACGTTGACGGTTGCGGGCGGTGGCGTGCATGCGCCCGGTAACTCAATCGGTGTCCAGACCATTGCCGGCAACTACATCAACAATGGCACGCTGCGCATCGAGGCGACGCCCTTCGCGACGGACAGGGTCGTCGTCGCCGGGTCCGTCGATATTTCCAGTGCAGCGCTCGATCTGGCAGTTTCGCCGGGCGGCGGGCCGGGCAGCAATATCTTCAGCACCCCTTTCACCATCATCGAGAAAACGAGCGCCGGTGCCGTCAGTGGTCCTTTCCTCTCGGTGACGCAAAACCTGTTGTTCCTCGAGCCCCTCCTCGACTATGCTGGCGGCGATGGCAACGACGTGACGCTGCGACTGCAACGCAACGGCCTCGCTTTCTCGGGTGTCGGTCTCACGCGCAATCAGGTCTCGACTGCTGCCGCCGTCGATATGCTGGACAGCGCCAGTGCGGCCTGGCAGGGCGTCGCACTGGCCGGGGGCGCGAGCGCCGCTCGGGCGGGCTTCGATGTGCTGTCGGGTGAAATCCACGCCTCGGCGAAGACGGCGCTTATCGAGGACAGCCGCTTTCTTCGCAATGCGATGAACGACCGGTTATACGGTGTGTTCAGCGACGCTGACGTGGAGCATGCCACGATCTGGAGTCACGGTTTCGGTGCCTGGGGACATACCAGCGACGACGGCAATGCGGCGCGGCTCACCCGTTCGACTGGCGGCCTGCTCATGGGTGGAGACATGGCGGCACTCGCGGACTGGCGTTTTGGCGCTGTCGCCGGTTACAGCCACACGCGCTTTGACGTGGCGGCGCGAGGTTCGTCCGGCGCGAGCGATAACTATCACATTGGCGTCTACGGCGGCACGATGCACGACGGTTTCGCGTTCCGCACGGGCGCAGCCTATACTTGGCACGAAATGCAGATTGAGCGCGAGGTCGCAATTCCTGGCCTGAACGAGAGCCTTGAGGCTGGTTACGATGCGGGTACGGCCCAGATATTCGGAGAGTTCGGCTATGGCATCGAGATGGATGCGGGCCGGTTCGAGCCGTTCGGGAACCTCGCCCATGTCGCGGTGAATGCGCACGATTTCCATGAAGGAGGTGGCTCGGCTGCGCTGTCGGGCGCCGGCGACACGAGCCATGTGACCTTCAGCACACTGGGCCTGCGCGTCGCGACGACCCTGGAGCTTGAGGGTGTGGCGGCAACGGTCAAGGGCATGGCCGGTTGGCGGCATGCTTTCGGTGGCGCGCTGCCGACGAGCACCCATGCCTTCCAGGGGGGAGGCGATTTTACGGTTGCGGGCGTTCCCGTTGCGCGCGATGCCGCGATCGTGGAGGCCGGCTTCGATATAGCACTCGCACCCGAGGCAATGCTCGGCCTTTCCTATGCCGCCCAGTTCGCATCCGATGCAATCGATCAGTCCCTGAAGGCGCGCCTCGACGTCCGGTTCTGAGCGGCCTTCTCTAGGCCCACACCCGATGCAGTCTATCCCCGAGGCGTTGCGCCCGGGTGATCGGCGGCCCAGGCGATGAAGACGTTCTTCAGGTGCTCGGCGGCCGGGGAAAGGCTGTGGTGGCGGCGCTGGAGGAGGGAGACGTCGCGCATCACCGGCGGGTCGATCAGGTCGACGGTGGTGACCGTGACGTCGGAGGCGAGCAGGCTGGAATTTTCCGGCAGCACGGCGACGCCCATGCCCGCGCCGATCATGCTGATCGCCGTGGTCGAGAAGCGCACCTCGTATTTCGGTTTGAAGTTCGGCACGACGCGGATGAGGTTGTGATCGACGATGTTGCGCAGCGGGTTGGAGGCGGCGAGCGTGATGAGCTTCTCGTCCTTCAGCTCGGCCCAGCGCACGGACTTGCGCTTGGCGAATTTGTGATCCTCGCGGCAGACGAGCATCAGCTTGTCGCGCATCAGCGAGGTGCCGGTGATCTCCGGGTCTTCTTCCGAGAGCGTGCCTAGGGCGATATCCACCTCGTTGCGCTTCAGCGCCGGGCTGATCTGCTCTTCCGGCATGTCGCGGATATTGACGGAGATTTCCGGATACATGCGCAGGAACCGCGCGATGACCGGCGGCACGATGGTCGCCGCCAGAACGATGGCGGCGGCGATGGTCACCTGTCCGCGCTTCAGCGAGGCGTTGTCGCGCACGTCGCCGACGGCGAGCTCAAGGTCCTTCAGGATCTTGCGCGCCTGCGGCAGGAATTCCTGGCCGACGAGGGTGAGCGAAACCATGCGCGTGTGGCGGTCGAAGAGGCGCACGCCGATCTCCGATTCCAGATCGCGAATGAGGATGCTGACCGCCGACTGGGTGAGATGGAGGTTTCGTGCGGCGAGATTGAACTGGCCGAGCTCGGCCACCGCGATGAAAGCCCTGAGTTGCCGCAGGGTTATGTTCATGGACGCGCGGCCCTCCTGTTTTGCGGCTCCATAAAACCCTGCCGGCCCCGTGCCTGTCTAGACCCGCTCCGGCGAAATGCGGTTCGCCGGAGCGGAGTTTGGGCGGTGCGGCGGCGCTTCAGCTTGCCAGCGCCGGTTGATCGGTGTTGCCTGCCATCAGCAGGCCGAGTTCGTCGAGGCGGGTGCGGTCCGGCGGCAGCTCGCCGAGAATCTCGCCGTGGAACATGACGAGGATGCGGTCGCAGATCGCGAACAGCTCCTCCAGTTCCGTGGAGATGAGCAGGATGGCGCGGCCGTTGTCGCGCTGCTTCAGCATTTCCTCCATGACGAATTCCATCGCGCCGATATCGATGCCGCGGGCAAGCTGGTTGACGAGGATGAAGTCCGGCTTGCGGGCGAGCTCCCGCGCGACGACCAGCTTCTGCTGGTTGCCGCCCGAAAGCGCGCCGATGGCCTGGTTCTCGTCGCGGCTCTTCACGCGGAAGCGCTGGATGAGGTCGCGGGTATGCTCGCTGATCGCCCGGCGGTTCAGCATGCCGCGGCTGGCGAAGGGGGCCTGGTCGTAGCGCTGGAGAATGGTGTTCTCGCTCAGCGACAGCGACAGGACGACGCCGTGCTTGTGCCGGTCTTCCGGGATATGGGAGAAGGCGCAGGCATTGATGCTGGCGGGGTCCAGGCCGGTAATGTCCTTGCCGTTCAGCATCACGCGGCCGGAATCGACCGGCAGCAGGCCGGACAGCGCCAGCGAAAGCTCGGTCTGGCCGTTGCCGGAGACGCCGGCGATGCCGACGATCTCGCCGGCCCGCACATTGAGGCTCACATTGCGCACGGCGGGCAGGCCCGTCTCGGCGCGGCAGGTAAGGTTTTCCACCGAGAGCACGACGCGGCCGGCCGGCTCCGGGCTGCGCGGCAGCTCCATGCGCACGTCGCGGCCGACCATCATGCGGGCAAGCTCGCGCGCATTGGTCTCCCCGACATTGACGGTATGCACCACGCGCCCGTCGCGCATGACGCTGATGCGGTTGGAAACGCGCATTACCTCGTCCAGCTTGTGCGAGATGAAGACGACGGTCTTGCCGTCCTTCACGAGATCGCCCATCAGCGCGAGCAGGCGGTCGGTTTCCTGCGGGGTCAGCACGGCGGTCGGCTCGTCGAGGATCAGCAGGTCGATGCCGTGGAACAGGGCCTTCAGGATTTCCACGCGCTGCTGCTCGCCGACCGAAAGGTCCTCCACCAGCGCGTCCGGGCGCACGTCGAGGGCGTAGCGGTCGGAAAGCTCGCGGATCTTCGCATGAACCTTGTCCATGTCGTTGATGACGCGCAGCGCCGAGCCCTGGCCGAGAATGTAGTTTTCGGCCACCGTCAGGTTGGGCACCAGCATGAAGTGCTGGTGGACCATGCCGATGCGCTGGCGGATGGCCTCGCGCGGGCTGTTGAAGCGCACGGACTGGCCCTTGTAGACGATCTCGCCTTCATCGGGGCGGACCATGCCGCAGATCATGCTCATCAGCACGCTCTTGCCCGCGCCGTTCTCGCCGAGCAGCGAGTGGATCTCGCCCTCCTCGATTTCCAGCGACACGCCGTCGCTGGCGATGATGGGGCCGAAGCGCTTGCGGATATTGTCGACGCGCAGGAAGGGTTTCTGGGACATGTCCGTTACCTCATCTCGTAGGGCTGGCCGAGTTTGCTGGGGGCGGCGCCCTTGCCGCGGACCACGACGAGCGTGAGGATCGTCATGAGATAGGGGAGCGCCTGCAGGAGCTGGTAGGGCACGACGATGGACGCCTGCGCCTGGAGCATCAGCTGCAGCGCGTAGAACATGCCGAAGAGCAGCGACACGAAGAAGGCGCCGATGGGCGACCAGCGGGCGAAGACGACCACGGCGAGCGCGATGAAGCCGCGGCCCGAGGTGATGCCCTCGACGAACTGGTTGGAGTGGCCGAGCGTCAGGAACGCGCCGCCGAGCCCGGCAAGGCCGGTGCCGATCAGCACCGCGCCGTAGCGGTAGGCCGCCACGTTCCGGCCGGCGACGTCGACGGCCTTCGGATGCTCGCCGACCGCGCGCAGCGTCAGGCCGAAGGAGGTGCGGAACAGCACCAGCGTGGCGACGATGGTCACGAGGATCGTCGAATAGACGATGAGGTTCTGCCGGAAGAAGGCTTCGCCGAAGAAGGGCAGGTCGCTGAGGAAGGGGATATGGACCGGCTGGGCGATCTCGATGCCCTTGCCCGTCGAGACGTAGTAGGTGCGGAAGAGGAAGGCCGTGAGGCCCATGCCGAGCAGGTTGAGCGCCGCGCCGACCACGATCTGGTCCGCCTTGATGGTGATCGTGAAGAAGGCGAAGATCAGGCCGAAGACCATGCCGCCCGCAATGCCGGCGGCAAGCCCGAGCGGGACGCTGCCGGTGGCGAAGGCCACGGCGAAGCCGCAGAACGCGCCGACGAGCATGGTGCCTTCCAGGCCGATATTGAGCACGCCCGCCCGCTCGGAGAAGACCTCGCCGATCGAGGCGAAGATGAGGGGGGTCGCAAGCCTCCAGGCGGCGCCGGCAAGCGTCGCGAGGAAGGTGAGAAACATCATGTCGTCCATTGTGAAGACCCTTCAGGAACAGCGACTAAGATTTTGTTTTCCCGCAGGGTTTCGGCCCCTGCGGGAGTTTCCATTCTGTCAGGCCACGATCCTGAGAATATCGCGGAGCTTGGCGAAGGCGACGACGGAGAGGATGACGATGCCCTGGATGACCAGCACGAGGACCTGGGGGACCTGCGAGGTGATCTGCAACACTTCCGAACCGGAGCGCAGCACCGCGAACAGGCCGCCCGAGAGGATCGCCGCCAGCGGGTTGTTGTTGGCTAGCAGCGCCACCGCGATGCCCTCGTAGCCGTAGCCGGGCGAGATGTTCTGGTAGAGGCGGTGCGTGACGCCGGCCACTTCGAAGGCCCCGGCAAGGCCGGCCAGAGCGCCGGAAATGCAGATGGCGATCATCACGTTGCGGCGCACGTCCATGCCGGCATAGCGGGCGGCGTGCGGGTTGAGGCCGACGACGCGCAGCGCAAAGCCGCGGCTGCTCCTTTGCAGGAAGATATAGAGCGCGACCGCAAGAACCACCGCGATCAGGATGCCGATATGCAGGCGCATGTCGGAAACGATGCGCGGCGTCCAGGCCTCGCGCACGAGGCGGGCGGACTGCGGATAGGCGGCGCTTGCATCGCGCATCGGGCCGGTGACGAGGTAGCTCGTCATGATGATGGCGATATAGTTGAGCATGATCGTGGTGACGATCTCGCTCGCCTGGAAGCGCACTTTCAGGTAGCCGGCAATGCCGGCCCAGGCCGCGCCCGCCAGCGCGCCGGCCAGCATGACGAGCGGCGCATGGACCCAGACGGACAGGCCGTCGAAGCTGGTGCCGACGAGCGTCGCGGCGATCGCCCCGACATAGAGCTGGCCTTCCGCGCCGATATTCCAGATCGAACACCGGAACGCGACGCACAGGCCCGCGCCGATGAGGATGAGCGGTGTCGCCTTCAGGAGGATTTCGCCGAAGGAGCGCATGTCCTGGAACGAGCCGAAGATCATGACGGTGACGACGTCGCTGCCGTTGAAGCCGTTGAGCCACAGAAGAAGCGCGCCGAAGGCGAGGGCGACGAGGACCGCCGCGATGGGGGTAACGGCGCTGATCGCGATTTGCGAGAGCGTCCGGAGGAGGGGATTGGTGGCTTGAGGATACACGTTCTCGCGCACTCCCTGATCTACCTGTGCCATGGGATCGGTCCAGATGTTCGGTTACGTTCGACGGCAGGCTGCGGCCGGATGAGGCGGCCGCAGCCCGGGGTCGTCACTGGGCGTCGGTCTTGATCTCGCCGGCAGCGATCTTGTCGCTGATCGCCTTGACCTCGGCGCGGATGTTCTCCGGCACGGAGACCGGGCCGTCGTCGCGGAAGGTGAAGGACATGACCTTCGGGTCCTTGAGGCCGAAGACGACGTTCTCCGTCGGCGGCGCGCCGTCCTTGATCCCCTGGACCACCTGGATCACGCCCTGCGCATAGTCGGCGACATAGAGGCCGAGGATGTTGTTGGGCGCGACTTCCGTAAAGTCGGAGAAGATGGAGAAGGTGCGCACGTCCGGGCCGGATTCGGCGATGGCCTGGTAGCCGCCGACCGTCGCGCCCGAGGCGTTCGGCACGACGAAGTCGGCGCCCTGCGAGATCATGCTGAGGGCGGCTTCCTTGGCGGCCGTCGTATCGGTGAAGTTGCCGATATAGGCTTCGCTGACCGGGAAGTCCGGGTTGACGCTCTTGGCGCCGGCCTTGAAGCCGGCGAAGGCCTGCTGGATCGGCGGGATTTCCATGCCGCCGACGAGACCGGCCTTGCGGCCCATCTTCGCGGCGATGACGCCCATCAGGTAGAAGGGCTGGCTGGTATCGGTGTTGAGGCCGATGACATTGCCTTCATGGATGGAGCTGGACGAGATCAGGAAGTAGGTGTCCGGATAGTCGGCGGCCACTTCCAGCGCGGCGTCCTGGAATTCGAAGCCGTGGCCGAGGATGACCTGGTAGCCCTGGCTGGCATAGTCGCGGAAGGCCTTTTCGAAGGAGGCCGGGTTCTGCTGCAGCTCGACATAGCTGATCTTCGCGCCAAGCTGCTCCTCGACGCCCTTCAGCGCGTTGTAGGCGATGCGGTTCCAGCCTTCTTCCGAAACGCTGCCGGGCACGAGAAGGCCCATCTTGAAGTCGTCGGCCTGCGCCATGCCCGGAGCGGCCAGGGCGATGGACAGCGCTGCCACGCCTTCCAGGAACAGTCTTCTTGAAAGTTTCATTGCAATTCCTCCCGTTGATGGTTGCCAGGAGCGCGCTATTGCGCGCGCGTCTGGATTTCACCCGACACGATCTTCGCAGTCACCTCCTCCAGGTGCTTGCGCAGATCTTGCGGTATCGATTTGGCGGCTTCGTCGTTGAGGGTGAACTTGATGACGTCCTTGTCCTTCAGGCCGAAGTCGACATTGCTTTGCGGCACGTTGCCGTTCTTGATGTCCGAGACGATGCGCACGATGCCCCGGCCGTAATCGGCAAGGAACGTGCCCAGGATGTTTTTGGGGGCGACGTCGGTATATTCGCTATAGACGCTGAACGTGCTCGCCTTCTCGCCCGCTTCCTGCGCCGCCTGGATGACGCCCAGCCCCGCCGCGTTCGCATTGGGGACGACGAAATCGGCGCCGCGTGCGATCATGCTGACGGCGGCCTCCTTGGCGGCGCTCGCATCGGTGAAGCTGTTGATGAAGACCTTGGACACCGGGAAATCCGGGTTCACGCTCTTGGCCCCACGCTCGAAGCCGTCGAAAGCATGGGCGATGGGCGGGATTTCCATGCCGCCGATAAGGCCCGAACCCTTGCCCAGCGATGCGGCGATGACGCCCATCAGGTAGAAGGGCTGGCTGGCGTCGGTATTGAGGCCGATGACGTTGCCTTCGTGGATATAGCTCGACGACACGAGGAAGACGGTGTCGGGAAAGTCCTCGGCCGTCGTCAGGGCGGCGTCCTGAAACTGGAAGCCGTGCCCCAGCACCACCTGGTAGCCGTGGCTGGCATAATCGCGGAACGCCTTTTCGAAGGCGGCGGGATTGTCGGACAGTTCGACATAGCTGATCTTGGCGCCGAGTTCCTTCTCGACCTGCTTCAGCGCGTCATAGGCGATCTTGTTCCAGCCTTCCTCCGCCACGCTGCCGGGCACCAGAAGGCCCATCTTGAACTCTTCCGCCGCACTGGCGAAGGTCGGGACGGACACGGCGATCGACAAGGCGGCGACGCATTCCAGGACCTGTCTTCTTGAAAGTCTCATGCACTTCCTCCCCCAGTGTTTCCCGTCGGCGCGTTATTGCGCGAGCGTGCGAACCTCGCCCGAGACGATCTTCGCGGTCACCTCCTCCAGGTGCTTGCGAAGCTCTTGCGGTATCGGCCTTTCGGCCTGGTCGTTGAAGGTGAACTTGACGACGTCCCTGTCCTTCAGGCCGAATTCGATATTGGCTTTCGGCACGTTGCCGTCCTTGATGTCCGAGACGACGCGCACGATGCCCTGGCCGTAATCGGCAAGGAACGTGCCGAGCACGTTCTTCGGCGCGGCATTGGTGTAGTCGCTGTAGACGTTGAAGGTATTGACCCCCGCGCCCGCTTCCTTGACCGCCTGGATGACGCCCATGCCCGCCGCGTTGGCGTTGGGAACCACGAAATCCGCGCCCTGCGAGATCAGGCTGACCGAAGCCTCCTTCGCTGCGGTGGCGTCGGTGAAGGTGCCGAGAAAGACGGTCGAGATCGGGAAGTCCGCCTTCACGCTTTTCGCGCCCTTCGCAAAGCCCTCGAAGGCCTGCGTGACGGGCGGGATTTCCGCGCCGCCGACAAGGCCCGCCTTGTGGCCCATCGTGGCGGCGACGATGCCCATCAGGTAGAAGGGCTGGCTGACATCGGTGTTGAGGCCGATGACATTGGCCTCGTGAACGCGGCTCTGCGAAACGAGGAAGACGGTGTCCGGGAAGTCCTCGGCCGCGGCGAGCGCGGCTTCCTGGAACTGGAAACCGTGGCCCAGCACGACGCGGAAGCCCTGACCGGCGAAATCGCGGAACGCCTTTTCGAAGGCGTCCGGGTTTTCCGGCAGCTCGACATGGCTGACCTTGGCGCCAAGCTCCTTCTCGACGCGCTTCAGCGCGTCGTAGCCGATCCGGCTCCAGCCTTCCTCGCCGATGCTGCCGGGCACCAGAAGGCCCATCTTGAAGTCGTCGGCATGGGCGGGTAGCGCGCCGGCAAGGGTCAGTGCGAAGGCGGATGCGAGCAGCGAACGACGTGAAAATGCGGTCTTCTTCATTTCAAACCTCCCATTCGATTGAGGTCCAATCCCCCGGAGACGCCGTTCGGTTACGCGATCTCCTTCGCGGGAAGGTTCTCCGTCGCGCTCTGCGAGACGAGACGCCCCTTGGTGAAGACGAAGGCGCGGTCCGGCCCGCCGGCAACCAGCGTGTCGGTGTCGATGCAATCGGTCACGACGAAGTCGGCGCGCGCGCCGGCCGCAAGGCCGTAGTCCTTGCCAAGACCCATCAGGCGGGCCGGGGCGGAGGTGATCATCTTGTGGGCGGCCGCAAGCTCGTCGCCGCGCAGATGGCCGGCCAGCAGCGTCCAGCGGGCGATTTCCAGCATGTCGCCCGAGCCGGTCGGCACGAACGGGTCCTGGATATTGTCCGAGGCCGTGGCGATGGTGATGCCCGCCCGGTGCATTTCGGCGACGCGTGTCAGGCCGCGCGGCGGCAGCATCTCGTAGTCGCGGGCCTGGAGATAGAGATTGGCCGCCGGCAGCGTCACCGCGCCGACATTAAGGGCCAGCATGCGCTCGGCGATGCGCTGGTATTCCGAGCGGGGCAGGGCGCTCAGCACGGAGACGTGGCTGAACACGGTGCGGCCCTGCATGCCGAAGCGCTCGACCCGTTCGAGGGCGGCGTCGAGAAGCTGCACGTCGGCGCGCAGATGCTCGTCGAGATGCAGGTCGACCGGCTTTCCGGCCTTCACGGCGGCGGAGAACAGGATGTCGAGATAGCGCGGCGGGTCCTCGGAGACGGCGGGCGTGCCGCCCACGGCGTCGGCCAGTTCCACCGCGCCGTCGATATTTGCGGCCAGCCAGTCGAAGTCCTGGCCGGGATGCGGCGTCATGAAGGCGACGAGCTGGAGCGTGATGCGGTCCTTCGCGCCATCGCGGATTTCAGCCAGCGTCCTGATGCCGTGGAAGCCGGCGTCCTTGTCGACATTGATGTGGCTGCGGATGGCCGTGGTGCCGCGGGAGAGACATCGCTCGACCGTGCGGGTGGCGCGCTTGTGAATGTCGTCCGGGCCGGCGGTGCGGGCATATTTGGCGAAGGCGTCGCGGGCGCCCTGCAGGGTGCCGGACGGATTGGGCGTGAAGCGCAGCACGCCGGTCTTGTCGAGATGCTGGTGCGCATCGACGAAGCCGGGCGTGACGAGCATGCCGGTAATGTCGATGCAGGCGCCGCAGGACCCCGTGTCGAGCGCCGGGCCGACGGCAACGATGCGCCCGTCCGCCCCTACGATGATGTCGCTGACCGATTGCGAGCCGTCCTCAAGGAGGACGGTTCCGCCAGTGAGTGCAAAGGACTGGCCGGGAGCCAGATTTGCGAGCGACACGGTTGCATTCACACGTTCCATTCGTCCCCACCTTCTCGTTATGCCTCAAACGTAACCATGCAGCGTTAATTTAAACAAATTCATTATTTCAATTGTTTGATACGCTATCGGAAACAATTGCGCGTGCTAAGAGGTTTTGCAAGTGCGAGATTTCTTGATGAAGAGCAAAGTGAATCAAGCGATTAAGGATTGATAAACGCCGCGCCGCACGAAGCGCCGCGGCGCAATCGGACGAAGAATCCTAGTGCCGATATTGCGGTTCTTCGGCGTCGAGCTGCCGGCGGATGGCGGCCAGATGGGCTTTTGCGGAGTCGGCGTCGCCCTCGCGCATCTGCCGGTAGGCGGCCTCGGCGATGGCCGGATCGACCGGGCTGACGGTGCGGCCCGTCGACATGGCGAGGACCTGCACCTCGGCCGCCCGCTCCAGATAGTAGAGATCGTCCCAGGCCTCGGCGACCGTGGGGGCGAGCACCAGCACGCCATGATGCTTCAGGAAGACGATATCGGCGTCGCCCACCGTGCCGGCGATGCGCGCGCCCTCGCTATAGTCGAGGGCGAGGCCGTTGTAGTTCTCGTCGACGGCGGTGCGGCCGTAGAATTTGAGGGCGGTCTGCCCCGCCCAGATCATCGGCGGGCCGTCCGTCATGGACAGCGCCGTCGCATAGGGCATGTGGGTGTGGAAGGCCACTTTCGCCCGCGGCAGGCGGCGGTGGATTTCGGCATGGATGTAGAAGGCCGTGGCTTCCGGTTCGCCCTCGCCGTCGACGACCGTGCAGTTGAAGTCGCAGACCAGCAGCTTCGAGGCGGTCAGTTCGCGGAAGGCGTAGCCGTAGGGATTGACGACGAAGAGATCGTCATGGCCCGGCACCACGGCCGAGAAGTGGTTGCAGATGCCCTCCTCGAAACCGTTGCGCGCGGCCATGCGGAAACAGGCGGCAAGGTCTTCCTTCACGGTGCGGATGGCGTCGGTGGAAAGGTCGGGGCGATTCGGGCGGACGCGCTCGTCGGCGGAGGCGGCGCGGTCCTTCAGGGAGTGGGCCATGGGTGCTCCTGGTCTGGCGTGGCTGGGAGCGGCGGCGGGCCATGCGGCGCTGGAGCGCCGGCCTCCGCGCACGGCCTGGCATCGCCGCGCCCTGCCTGCCCGCGCCCTGCGCGGTCCAGCAGCGCCCTCAGATAACGCGCAAATTTTCAGGCGGTCAATGCACCGATTTGAGCAGGTAGTCGCGGAACCTTCGGGCGGCCGGGGAGAGCGTGCGCGCCCGTTTCTGGATCAGGCTCACCTCGCGCTTGATATGCGGTTCGGTCGGCGTGCGAACGATGAGACCCATCGAGGTCGCCAGCCGCGTGACGGCCGAGGTCATGATCGCAACGCCGAGGCCGCCTTCCACCATGCCGATGATCGTCAGCGGCAGCGCCACCTCCTGCATCGCCTTGTCGAGCGGCAGGATGATGCCGTGGCGGGTCAGCTCGCTTTCCAGCCGGTCGCGGATCGGGTTGCCGCGCTGCGGGCCGATCAGCTTGCGGTCGGCAAGGTCGGTCCAGCGCAGTTCCGGCAGCTTCACCAGCGGGTCTTCGGCATGGAGCACGACGAGGAATTCGTCGGTCGCCATGCGCGTGGCCATGAGTTCGGTATCGTCGTCCGGCACCGTGCCGATGCCAAGGTCCACCGAACCGTTGGCGACCTGCTCCAGCACGGTCTTCTCCGCGACGTCGTGCAGCTCCACGGCAATTTCGGGGTGAAGCTTGTTGAAGCCGTGGACGAGCTGCGGCAGCATCAGCGCGGCCTGCACCGTGCCGGCCGCCATCGTCACCTTGCCGCGCCGCAGCGCATTCAGCTCCCGCGAGCTTTCCACCATGCCCTCGATATCGGCGACGGCGCGCGCGGCGATGGGCAGGATGTCCATGCCCGCCTGCGTGAGGCGCAGCAGCCGCGTGTGCCGGTCGAAGAGGCGCAGGTTCAGGTTCGCCTCAAGCTGGCGCACGAGCGTGCTCACGGCCGACTGCGAGGAGCCGAGCTTGTCGGCGGCCAGCGTGAACTGCCCGAGATTGGCCACCGTGACGAAGGCGCGAAGCTGCTTCAGCGTTATGTCCATGACATCCATTCATTCAGTTATTGGATGAATAAATATAATTATGCCGATTGTTTACTGATTTGGCCAGCCGCATGATCCCCGGGTACGGCGAGCGGTGCCAAGATACAAGGCCAAGATGCCCCCACCGCGCCGGAACGCTATTCGCTGGGAGGAAAGCGAATGTCCAATCCTGCAACGGCGGATCCCGTCGAGAAGAAGTATCCTATCCCGAGCCTTTTCGCTCTGGGTCTTCAGCACGTTCTTGTCATGTATGCCGGCGCGGTCGCCGTGCCGCTCATCGTCGGCACCGCGCTGCACCTGTCGAAAGACCAGATCGCGATGCTCGTCAGCGCGGACCTGTTCTGTTGCGGCATCGTCACCATGATCCAGTCGCTCGGTTTCGGCCGCTATGTCGGCATTCGCCTGCCGATCATGATGGGCATCTCGTTCACCGCCGTGCCGACGCTGATTGCGACGGGCACCAATCCCGATCTCGGTATGCCCGGCGTCATCGGCGCGGTCATCGGCTCGGGCGTTTTCACCATTCTCGCCGCGCCCTTCTTCGGAAAATGGGTGCGCTTCTTCCCGCCGCTTGTCACCGGCACGGTCATGCTGGTCATCGGCCTTTCGCTGATGCGCGTCGGCGTCAACTGGGCCGCCGGCGGCCAGCCGATGATCCGCGGCCCCGAGGGCATGATCCCGAACCCGGCCTATGGCGCGCCCTTCGCGCTCGCCGTCGCGGCCATCGTTCTCCTGTCGATCCTGCTGCTCACCCGCGTGCTGAAGGGCTTCCTGGCGAACCTTGCGGTTCTCATGGGCATCGGCATCGGCTTTGCCATCGCCATCGCCTTCGGCAAGGTGGATTTCCACGGCGTCGGAGATGCCGGCTGGGTGCGGATCATCCATCCGCTCGCCTTCGGCTGGCCGGTCTTCGAGTTCTGGTCGATCTTCTCGCTCTGTGCCGTCATGGTGGTCATGATGATCGAATCGACCGGCCAGTTCCTGGCGGTCGGCGACATGGCCGGGCGCAAGATCACCCAGGCCGAGCTGACCCGCGGTCTTCGCACCGACGGCGTCGGCAACATCATCGGCGGTCTGCTCAACACCTTCACCTACACCACCTATGCCCAGAATGTCGGCCTGCTGCAGATCACCGGCGTGCTCAGCCGTTGGGTCGTGGCGGCGGGCGGCGTCATCCTGATCCTGCTCGGCTCGCTGCCGAAGGTCGCCTTCATCAGCGCCTCGATCCCGAGCTACGTCGTCGGCGGCGCGGCCATCGTGATGTTCGGCATGGTCTCGGCCACGGGCGTGAAGATCCTTGCCCGGGTGGATTTCACCGCCAACCGGCGCAACCTCTACATCGTCGCCGTCAGCGTCGGTCTCGCCATGGTGCCGGTCGTCGCGGACAACATCTTCGCCCAGCTTCCCGAGGCGCTCGGCAAGTTCCTGCACAGCGGCGTTCTGGTCGGCACCTTCGCGGCGGCCCTGCTCAACATCCTCTTCAACGGCGTGCCCGCCGCGGAGACGGACGAGGTCTCGCAAGCCGCTGCCGACGCTGCCTGAAAACCACCCGTATTAGTCCGGCGGCCTCGGCCGCCGGAGCCCCGAACCCCGGCCCCGAGCGGCCGGCGGCCTGATCCCGGAGGAATGCCATGAGGCGCTTTGAATACCATAGGGCGGACACGCTGGAGCATGCATCCCGTCTCCTCACCGATCTCGGTGACGATACCTTCCTGTTCAACGGCGGCACGGACCTTCTGGTCGAGATCCGCGAGCGGCTGCGCCGCGTGCGCCACGTCGTCGACATCAAGCAGATCCCCGGCATGTCCGACATCACCTATGACGAGACGCGGGGCCTGAGTTTTGGCGCGCTTGTCACGGTCGGCCGGCTGGAGCGCCTGCCGCTGGTGCGCAAGCTCTATCCCAACCTGCGCGCGGCGCTCGCCTCGCTCGGCTCCATCCAGGTGCGCAACCGCGCCACGGTGGTCGGCAATGTCTGTCGCGCCTCGCCCTCGGCCGATACGATCCCGCCGCTGATCGCCGACGGCGCTTTCATCCACATCTACAGCCGCACGAACATGCGCGTCGTGCCGCTCGCCGAATTCTTCACCGGCCCCGGCAAGACCGTGCTCGCCAAGGGTGAGATCGTCACCGGCATCACCGTGCCGCCGGCCGCCGACAATGCCGGCAAGGCCTATATCAAGCACGGCCGCCGCAAGGCGATGGAACTGTCCACCGTCGGCGTCGCCGTCAGCCTTTCCATGGATGACGGCGTGTGCAGCGATATCCGCATCGCGCTCGGCGCGGTCGGCGCGACCGTTCTGCGCGCGCCGGAGGCCGAGGCCATGCTGCGCGGCAGCAGGCTCGATGACGCCACGGTCAAGAGCGCCGCCAACAAGGCGATGGAGGAATGCACGCCGATCAGCAACGTGCGCGCCAGCGCCGATTACCGCCGCGACATGGTGGGCGTGCTTACGGGCCGCGCCATCAAACAGGCTTTGGAGACTTTCGCATGAAACGGATCGTTGAATTCACCGTGAACGGCGAAGAGCGCGAGATGGCGGTCGAGACCTGCTGTTCGCTGCTCGACGCGCTGCGCGACGATGTCGGCCTCACCGGCACCAAGAAGGGCTGCGACGTCGGCGACTGCGGCGCCTGCACCGTCATCGTCGACGGCCAGCCGGTCAATGCCTGTCTCATGCTCGCCGTCGAGGCCGAGGGCCGCACCGTCGAGACCATCGAGGGCCTTCAGCCGGGCGTCGACGTGCTGCACCCGCTGCAGGACGCCTTCATGCGCCACGGCGCGTCCCAGTGCGGCTTCTGCACGCCGGGCATCCTGATGATGGCCAAGAAGCTGCTCGAGGACAATCCGAACCCGACCGACGAGGAAATCCGCTTCGGTCTCAGCGGCAATATCTGCCGCTGCACCGGCTACACGAAGATTTTCGACGCGATCAAATCCGCCGCGCTCGAGATGGAGGCTGCAAGATCATGAACGTAACAACCCCTGTCGAAAAGCGCGACTTCAAGGAAAAGAGCGATTTCAAGATCGTCGGCAAGAGCGTCAAGCGCGAGGATGTCGTCGAGAAGGTGACGGGCGAGGCCGAATATACCGGCGACGTCAAGCTGCCCGGCATGCTGCACGGCAAGATCAAGCGCGCCGCCATCGCCCATGCCCGCATCAAGAGCATCGACGTCAGCAAGGCGCTCGCCTATCCGGGCGTCAAGGCCGTGCTGACCCATGAGAACGTGCCGCGCGTGCTGCATTACGGCTCGCCGCATCCGCGCTCGGCCTCCTGCACCAAGGACCAGTACATCCTCGACAACAAGGTGCGCTTCTGGGGCGAGGGCGTCGCCGCCGTCGCCGCCATCAGCGAGGAGATCGCCGACGAGGCGCTCGACCTGATCGAGGTCGAATACGAGGCCCTGCCGGCCGTCTTCGAGCCGGAAGACGCCGCCCTGCCGGGCGCGCCGCTGATCCACGACGTCGGCCCGGGCGGCAACCTGGTGCTCGATCCGGTGCGCGTCAACCGCGGCGACGTCGAGGCCGGCTTCGCCGAAGCCGACTTCATCCTCGAAGGCACCTTCTCCGGCGGCCGTCCGCATCCCGCTTACATGGAGCCGAATGTCTGCATCGCGGACTGGGACGGCACAAACAAGCTGACCTTCTGGACCTCGACGCAGACCGCCTTCATGGTGCGCGGCATCCTTGCCGAAGTGCTCGGCCTGCCGCTCACCAAGGTGCGCGTCCTCGTCGACCATATGGGCGGCGGCTTCGGCGCCAAGCAGGACTGCTTCCAGCACGAATTTTTGTGCGCGCTTCTCGCCAAGGAGACGCGCCGTCCGGTCAAGATGGAGTTCACCCGCCACGAGACCTTCGTGGCCGGCCGCGCGCGCCATCCCTGCCGGATCTGGCTGAAGCAGGGCTTCAAGAACGACGGCACGCTCGTCGCCCGCGACATGAAGCTGGTTTACGATTCGGGCGCTTACGGTTCGCACGGTCCGGGCGTGACCATCGTCGGCACCAATGCCGCGACCTCGCTCTATCGCTGCGAGAACGTGCGTCTTGAAGGCCGCTGCCTCTACACCAACACGCCGATCAACGGCGCGTTCCGCGGCTATGGCGTGGTGCAGAGCTACTATGCGCTCGACATCCAGATGGACGAGGCCGCCGAACGGCTCGGCATGGACCCGGCCGAACTGAAGCTGAAGAACGTGGTGCGCGAGGGCGATATCGCTCCCTCCGGTCACCCGATCCTCGGCCATGGCCTGGAAATCTGCCTCCAGCACGGCCTTGACGTGGTCGACTGGAAGAAGCTGCGCGGCCGCGACCGCACGCCGGATTCCAAGCGTCCCCATATCCGCAAGGGCTGGGGCATCGGCTGCGAAATGCACGGTTCCTCCGCCTATCCGGGCATCAAGGAACAGGGCAACGCCACCGTGAAGGTCAACGAGGACGGCACGGTGACGCTGCTCACCGGCGCTGCCGGCCTCGGCACCGGCGCGCATACCGCGCTGGCGCAGATCGTCGCCGAAGAACTCGGCGTGCGCTTCGAGGACGTCGGCACCATCCACGGCGACACGGACGTCGTGCCGTGGGATATCGGCGCCTTCGCCAGCCACACGACCTATCTCGTCGGCACCGCCGCCAAGATGGCCGCCACCAAGGTCCGCGCCGAGGTTCTCGACCGCGCGGCCATGAAGCTGCAGGTCAAGGCCGAGGAACTGGACCTTTCCGAAGGCAAGGTCTTCGTTTCGGCCGAGCCGGGCCGCTTCATGACGGTCGCCGAGGCGATGGGTCCCTCGCGGGGCATTCCCGCCGCCAACATCGTGGCGAACGGCACCTATGAGCCGACCAAGTCCTATTCCTTCGCCGTCCACTTCACCGAGGTGGATGTCGATACGGAAACGGGCATCGTCGAGGTCAAGCGCGTCGTGCCGGTGCACGATATCGGCAAGGTCATCCACCCGATCGCCGCGCAGGGCCAGATCGAGGGCGGCATCCAGCAGGGCATCGGCCACACGTTGACCGAGGACTATGTCATCGACAAGAAGACCGGCCGCTCGCTCAATGCCGGCCTCGTCGACTACAAGATGCCGTTGTCCATGGACATGCCCGATATCGAGACTATTATCCTGGAAGCTGCACCCGATCCGGGCGGCCCCTGGGGCGCCAAGGGCGTGGGCGAGGATCCGATCATCGCGATCGGCCCCTCGATCTCCAACGCCATCTATGACGCGATCGGCGTGCGGTTCCACCACTATCCGATCACCCCGGAAGACGTACTGAAAGCCTTGAGGGAGAAGGGCCAATGAACATGCATATCGAAGCTGCGAGCCAGCAGAAGCTCCCGATCACGATCCTCACGGGTTTCCTTGGATCGGGCAAGACGACGCTGCTCAACTACATCCTCACCGAGCGCCACGGCCACCGCATCGCGGTGATCGAGAACGAATATGGCGAAGTGGATGTGGACAGCGACCTCGTGCTCGCCTCCGACGAAGAGATCTTCCAGATGCAGAACGGCTGCATCTGCTGCTTCGTCGACGTGCGCAACGACCTGATCGACGTGATGAAGAAGCTCCTCAGCCACAAGGACAAGTTCGATCACATCATCGTCGAGACATCAGGCCTTGCCGACCCGACGCCCGTCGCCACCGCCTTCTTCGTCGACCGCAACGTCGCCGAGGAAGTGGAGCTAGACGCCGTGGTGACGCTGGTCGACGCCATGCATATCGACCAGCATCTCTACGATCCGGTGCTCGACGGCAGCGACAACCAGGCGGTCAACCAGATCGTCGCGGCCGACCGCATCCTCGTCAACAAGATCGACCTCGCCTCCGAGGAAGCGCTCGGCTCGCTGGAAGGCTCGCTGCGCAAGCTCAACCAGACCGCGCCGATCCTGCGCTCCACCTATGGCCAGGTCGACCTTTCCAACATCCTCGGCGTCAAGGGCTTCCGCCCGTCCTACGTGCGCGAGCGCGCGGAAATCCTCGACATCGACATGGACGACGACAGCGATGCGCATGGCCATCATGCCCACGATTGCCACGACGCGGCCTGCGACCATCCGGACCACGACCACGGCCATCATCACCATGCATGCACCGATGCGTCCTGCGACAACCCGGATCATCACCACCACGATCATGACCACGGCCACAAGAACACCGCAGCGCTGCGCCCGCACAGCCATGACGCGACGGTGAAGTCCCATTCCTTCGTCTATCCCGAGGCTTTCGACGGCGAGAAGCTCGGCGCGTTCCTGAAGGATTATCTCGGCGAACACGGCGACGACATCTTCCGCACCAAGGGCATCGTCTCGGTGGCGGGCGACAACCGCTTCTTCGTGCTCCAGGCGGTCCACAAGCTGGTCGATTTCCGGCCGGACCACGCCTGGGGCGAGGATGCGCGGAAGTCGAAATTCGTCTTCATCGGCCGCAACCTCGACCGTGACGGCATCGACAGAAGCTTGCGCGCATGCCTGGTCTCCTGACGGCGCTTCTCCCGCCCCAGGAAACCTAGCTCAACTCGTTCTGTCTAAACCGCCCGCGCACCCTCCAGCGCGCGGGCGGACTTTTGTGTTTGTCTATATAATTACTTTAAAAACAATCGGTTGGATTGATTATTTTATTGACATAAAGGCGCCGTCGTGGTTCCTTTGAGGTCGAGTATAAGCACCGACAATTGCTCACCGTCTGTTGGAAGATGAGGCTGCGATGTCGATGCTGATTGCGAAAGGAACGTCTGCCGTTCGTACCCCCTGCGGGGTCCCGGCCGTTTCCTCCCGTCCCCGGCATTTCCTGAGATCGCGAATCCACGCCCGGCTTGTCCCGGCGTGGCGTACATCGTGCGGCCCCGCATCGACCGGACCCTCTACGACAGGAGAACGCAATGATAATTGACCTAAGCTGCTACCCCACCGATCTGGTGGACCTGGCTTGGCGCCATGACGGACCGCCCTTCACCGGCGACAAGCTTCTGAAGATGATGGACGGCCCGTACTACGTGAACGGCAAGCCGCGCCGCGTCGACATGGCCTTCATTCAGCCGCCGCAGGGCAACACCATCTACACCCACGAGATCATGGACCTGGAAGGCAAGGCCGCCATCCGCCAGTACATGGGCTACACGGAAAAGATGGTGACCGAGCATCCCGACCGCTTCCTCGGCTGCTTCGTCTACAATCCGCGTTATGGCGTGCAGAACGGCGTCGACGAAATCGAGCGCTACGCCAAGGAGTTCGATTTCAAGATGGTCCAGCTGCAGGCGAACATGCACGCCTACCGCCCGGACCGCGCGCTCGACTGGCTGCGTCCGGCCATGAAGAAGTGCGCCGAGCTCGGCCTGATGGTGAAGGTACATACCGGCGACGGCCCGTACTCGATCCCGACCGAGTTCTACCCGATCATCCGCGAGTTCCCGGAAGTCAACTTCATCCTCGCCCACTTCGGCGTCCAGACGGGCGGCGTTTACGTGTTCGAGCCGATGCAGATGGCCCTCGACACGCCGAGCGTCTACGTCGAATCGGGCTGGTGCCTCCAGTCGCGTATCGTCGAATTCGCCAAGGTCCTGCCCAAGCACAAGATCCTCTTCGGCTCCGACACCCCGCCGAACGAGCCGGGCATGTGGATCAACCTTCTGGAAGTCCTCTGCCACGAGCCGCCGCAGGGCCTGAACCTCTCCGAGGACGACCTGGAAGACTATCTGGGCAACAACCTCGCCCGCATGATCGGCCTCGAGCCGACCAAGCCGCCGGCAAGCGTCGAGGAAGCCGAGGCGTATCTGCGCCAGCACGGCATCTCCATCGCCGCGTAAACTGAACGGAGTGAACAATGATCATCGATACCCATCTTCACCCGACCAACCTCGTCGACGAGGCGTGGCGTCATACGGGTACGCCCTTCACGGGCGAGCGCATGCTCAAGCTGATGGACGGCCCCTACATGATCAACGGCAAGCCGCGCCGTATCGACATGGGCTTCATCCAGCCGCCGCCGGGCAACACCGGCTACCGTGACGGCAACCGCAAGGGCCGCGAAGGCATTCGCGACTACATGGCCTATATTGCCGAGCTGTGCGAGAAGTACCCGGACCGCTTCATCGGCAACTTCAACTACAACCCGCGCTGGGGGCCTGAAAACGGCGCAGCGGAGCTGGAATTCCACGTCAAGGAATACGGCTTCAAGATGCTGAAGCTGCATGCCAACATGCACGGCTACCGTCCCGACCGCGCGCTGGAATGGCTGCGTCCGGCGATGAAGAAGTGCGCCGAACTCGGCGTCGTCGTCCTCATCCACACCGGCGACGGCCCCTACACGATCCCGACGATGTTCTACCCGATCATCCGCGAGTTCCCGATGGTCAACTTCATCATCGGTCACTTCGGCATCCAGACGGGCGGCAACTACTCGTTCGAGTCCTTCTGGATGGCGATGGACACGCCGAACGTCTACTGCGAATCCGGCTGGTGCTTCCAGTCGCGCATCGTGGAGTTCGCCCAGCAGCTTCCGAAGAACAAGATCGTCTTCGGCACGGACAGCCCGCCGAACGACCCGGGCATGTGGCTGCGCGAACTGGAAGTGCTCTGCAAGGATCCGCCGCACGGCATCAACCTCTCCGAGGACGATCTGGAAGGCTATCTCGGCAACAACATCGCCAAGCTCGTAGGCATCGACCCGTCCCCGCCGCCGCGTGACCTGAAGGACGCCCAGGCGCGCCTGACGGACTCCTATGCCGGCGTCGACCGCGCCACCGGCAAGCACCTGCTGCAGCCGGCCTGACAATGACGCCCGCCGCCTCAAGCGGCGGGCGAAGGCCCCCTCATCCGGCCCTGCGGGCCACCTTCTCCCCGAGGGGAGAAGGGGAGTGCGGACCTCACGGTTTTCCCCCTTCTCCCCCCGGGGAGAAGGTGCCGGCAGGCGGATGAGGGGGCTTTTCCATATCGGGCGGACAGACGCGCCGCCAACCCCGAGCGACCCGAGGCCGAACATGACCCAGTACCACAAGCAAGACGTCCGCCGCTTCCTGGCCGATTACAGCGCCGAGCATCCCGAGGACGTCATCACCATCGACCGGCCGGTCTCGGACGATCAGGACGCCACCGCGCTGATCTGGAACCTCGCGGACAAGGGCCAGCACCAGATGCTGCACCTGAAGAATGTCAGCGGCATCGGCGCTGAAGTCGTCTGCAATATCTTCGCCTCGCGCGACCGTATCGCCCGCCTTCTCGGCTCGACCGCCGACAAGCTGCACGAGGCCTATCAGGCGCGTTCCAACAAGCCCTTCGCGCCGGAAGTGCTGGAAAGCGGCCCGATCACCGAGGAGATCATCTCCGGTGACGACGTGGACCTCCATGCGCTGCCGATGCTCAAGCACTTCGACACCGACCGTGCGAAATACATCACGTCCGGCATCGTCATCGGCGAGCACCCGGAAACCGGGGCCGGCAATCTCAGCTATCACCGCGCGATGATCCATTCGAAGAATTCGCTCGCCACCTCGCTGCATTCGCGCGGCCATCTCTGGCGCCTGATGAACATGGCGAAGGAGAAGGGCAAGCCGATGCCGGTCGCCATGGTGATCGGCGGCCATCCGCTGTTCATGATCGCCGCCTCCGCCCGCCTTGCCTTCGGCGAGGACGAGCGCGACGTCGCCGGCGGCCTGATGGGCGAACCCTTGCAGGTCGTGCGCACGCCGAAATACGGCATCCGCGTTCCCGCTTATGCGGAAATCGTGCTGGAAGGCGTGCTGGACCCGGAAGCGCATGTCGAGGAAGGCCCGTTCGGCGAGTTCACCGGCTATTCCTCCGACCGCTCGACCAACAACCTCTTCACCGTCGAGACCGTCATGCGCCGGCGCGACGCCATGCTCGTCTCCGTCGCGGGCGGCAATTCGGCCGAACACCTCAACCTCGGCCGCGTGCCGCGCGAAGCGGAAGTGGTGGAGAAGCTGAAGGCCCGCTTCCCCTCGATCACCGCCGTTCACTACCCGTCCTCGGGCACCCATTTCCATGCCTATATCGCGATGAACCAGACCCGCGAGGGCGAGGCGCGGCAGGTCATGCTCGGGCTTCTGGGCTGGGACCAGTATTTGAAGAACGTCATCGTGGTGGATGCGGATGTCGACATCACCAAGGACAGTGAAGTGCTCTGGGCGCTCGCCACCCACTTCCAGCCGCACAAGGATGTCGTTATCATCGAGGGGTTGCCGGGCAATGCGCTCGATCCGTCGGCCAGCGGCATCGGCACCACTTCGCGCATGGGCCTCGACGCCACGCGCGGACCGAACTTCCATGGGGTACGCGCCCGCATCAGCGACGAGGCCACGGCCCGGGCCGCGGCGCTCCTCAAAAGCGTGGGATAAAAGGGCATGACACGGCCAAGACGCATGATCGTCGGCATTTCGGGGGCTTCCGGGGTCATCTACGGCAAGCGCATCCTCGAAGTGCTGCGCGACCTCGAAATCGAGACGCACCTGATCATGTCGCGCGCGGCCTGCATCACGCTCGCCGCCGAGGCGGACTTCACCAAGCAGGAACTGGAAGCGCTGGCGACGACCACCCATTCCAACAAGGATATCGGCGCGGTCTGCTCTTCCGGCTCCTACAAGACGCTCGGCATGATCGTCGCGCCCTGCTCGGTCAAGACCATGGCGGAGATCGCGACCGGGACCACGGACAACCTGCTCTCGCGCGCCGCCGACGTGGTGCTGAAGGAGCGCCGCCGGCTGGTCCTGATGCTGCGTGAAACGCCGCTGCATCTCGGCCATATCCGCAACATGGCGCAGGTGACGGAAATGGGCGGCATCATCTATCCGCCCGTGCCCGCCTTCTACGCCAAGCCGAAAAGTCTGGAAGAGATGGTCGACCACACGGTCGGCCGCGTGCTCGACCTGTTCGATCTCGACCCCGGCATCGTGCGCCGCTGGGAAGGAACGCAAGGAGGGGAATGACATGGCCGTCCGCATCGCTCCCGACCCGGAAACGCTCGCGCCCGAACCCCGCGCCGCCTTCCTCTCGGACGATGCGATCGACATCCTCGCCTTCGCGGCGGATGCGCTCGATCAAGGCCATGCCGCCGCTCTCGTCACCCTCGTGGAAATCCGCGGCGGGGCCGCCCGCGCCATCGGCGCGCAGATGGCGGTGCGCGGCGACGGCCTTTATTGCGGCTATGTCTCCGGCGGCTGCACCGAGGCGGCCGTCGCCGCCGACGCGGTGATCGCCCTGCAAAAAGGCCTCGACCGCAATCTCAAGCTCGGCGAAGGCTCGCCCTTCTTCGATATCGTGCTGCCCTGCGGGGGCGGCATCACGCTCGCCATCCATGTCCTGCGCGACGCCGCCGTTCTGCGCCTTGCCCTTTCGGCCCTGCAACGCCGCACGGCCGCCCGCCTTCGCTACCATCCCGGCCAGCAGGTCCTTTCCTTCGAGCCGGGGGCGGGGACGAGCGGCTGGGAGGGCGAGAGTTTTGTGCGCGCCTATCGCCCGAAACAACGGCTGCTTCTGGCCGGAACCCCGCTGGAGGCCGGCACGGTGGCGCGCGTGGCCGCCGCCTCGGGCTACGAGGTCGTCACCCTCGAGCGCGGCCAGACGCCGACGCCCGACCAGCTCGACGCCGACACGGCCGTCGCGCTGCTCTTCCACGATATCGACCGCGAACTGCCGATGCTCGACGCCGCGCTTGCCGCGCCCGTCTTCTATATCGGCGCGCTCGGCAGCCGCCGCACCCATGTCAAGCGCTGCGAGGCGCTGCGCGCGCACGGCCATGGCGATGCGGCGCTCGCCCGCATCAAGGCCCCGATCGGCATCTTCGACAAGGCGCGCGATTCCCATGCGCTCGCTTTGTCGGTCGTGGCGGATATCGCGGCGGCGCGGCTGCGGCTGGAGTGATGCGCGACAGCGCTTTGACATGCCGTGCATTTGCCATACATGGGGCTCCGTGGGCATTTCTACAATAATACACGCTAAGGGAATTTGAAGTTGTTTGGATTGAAGCGGTTAGCTCGGATTGGCCTGAAGCGTTCGAGGGGTCGGTCAATTTCGTTCCAGAGGTAGTCGCCGGTCAGCGCGATATGCGCCCATGGCAAGGGGGCGACCTGGGAAAGCAGCTCGTCCGGAATGATGATGCCCTGGCTGCGGATATAGTCGACGGCGCGACTGAGATAGACGGTGTTCCACAGGATGATGGCATTGACGACGAGGTTGAGACCGGACGCGCGGTAAGCCATAGTTTCGGCGACGCGGTTGCGCAATTCACCGAGCTGGTGGAGAAAGATGGCGCGTGCAAGAGCGTGACGGCTTTCGCCCTTGTTGAGGATTGCATGAGATCTACGGCGCAGTTTCGTATCGAGCAGCCAGTCGCAGATGAAGATCGAGCGCTCGATCCGGCCCATTTCGCGCAGGGCCTGGTTCAGCCGGTTTTGTCGCGGCGACGCTGCCAGCTTTTTGAGGATCACGGAAGGCGGGACCAGTCCTGCAGCGATCGATGCCTTCAGCCGCAACACTTCATCCCAGTGCTGCTCAACGACATCCATGTTGACGGATCCCGCGATCAGCGCATCGAGCGGTTCGTAAGCCGCATAGCGATCGATGACGAAGAGCCTGCGATTGCCGAGATTTCGGATACGGGGAATGAGCCTGTAGCCGAAGGCATGGAACATGGAGAACGTCGTTTCGGTCGCGCCGGCTGTATCGGTTGCGTGCTCATGGATTTCGACGGAGCTTTCGTTGTGAAGAAGGCCGTCGAGCACGTAGGGTGCTTCGCCCTCGGATGCCTGGATCATGCGGGAGAAGAAGGAAGCAAAACGGTTGGACAGGAAGCCGTAGATCGACGCACCCGGTCGTTTGCCATATTTTGCATTGTAGTCGAGGCTGGCTTCGCCGCGGCCGCCTGCCGGAAAGAACTGGCCATCGGAGGACGAGATATGGCCGTCACCCCAGATTGCCGCAAAGGGATGGGCCTGCTGCGCATCAACCAGTACGGCGGTCGCCGTGGCATAGGTTTCCGACCGCAGATGCCGGTCCACCATCAGCATCATCTGGTGGATCGTGACGCCGCGTGAGCTTTCCGCCATCCGTTCGGCTCCGGCATTGGTGGCGTCGGCAAGGATCGCAGCCATCAGCGCCGCCTCGTCGTTCGCCGTCTCACCGGTCCGATAATGCGTGAAGCTGTCGAGGAACCTCGTCCAGCTTTGCACCTCGGCAAGCAGGCTGGTGATCCTGATCCGTGGCACCAGAACATAAAGTCGGCGGCTGAGCGTAAGAATCCTGTCGCGTTCCTCCTCGCGGATGGGCGAGATCGACAGCCCCTTGTCGGAAATCGCCGCATCCGGAATGGCATTGGCTGCGGCCGCCTTTGCCAGCTGTTTCAGCTTCGCATCGAGCGTGGCGGTCCGTTCTGCTCGCCATTCGGCAAAGCTGTCTGGGAGTGCGAGCCCGAGCCGCCCCTCGGCGCGCATCAGGTCGAAGATCGGCCGAGGCAGAAGATAATCTTCGAAACTGCGCCATGCCCGGCTGCCTTCGACCCAGATGTCACCGGCCCGCAGACGGTCTCGCAGGTGAACGAGTACCGCCACTTCCCAGGCGCGCAGGTCGATATCGGTACCGTTCGGGCGCACGCGGCGTCGCCATTTGCGGGTCAGGAAGGCGAGCGGCAAATGTGCCGGCAATTTCCGGCCACCATAGAGAGCGCGCAGATGGTCCACCGCCGCAAGGATCGGATCATCAGCACGAAACGAGCGGAACGAGAACGTGCGGAATATCAGTCTGCCCAGCTTGCGCAACGATTTGTGCCGTTCAATGAGCTCGTCGAATTCGTCACTGCGATCAGGATGGACAACAGACTTGGCTGCCGCCATGCTGGCGATCAATCCGTCCCAGCCGAGGGAGGCCGCGATCGCGAATTCAAGATCGGTCTTGCCCTCTCGGGCGGCCAAAAGCGCCTCGCCGAGCTTGAGATGATCGAGCGCCACCCCATCAAGAACCTCGGCCTCTTTCAGCCGGCGTTCCGTGCGGCTGATCTCGGCCTTGCGGCGGTTGCTGCCAATCATTTTGCAGAATATGTCGATCGTCAGGTCGGTAATTGCGGCCTGCCTCTCGATGACGAAGGCAGCCAGCGTGGCGTGACGACGTTCGGATGTCAGGCGTCTTATCTCGCGGGCATGCAGAATGCGTGCATCCCTGGCGATGATGCCGTAGCGATTGGCATGGATCGTCTTGCGACGGTCGTCAGGAATGGCGGTCGAGCGCAATACCTCTAGGCGGGCGATCAAGCCTTTGAGGTTCTTCAGCTTCGCCCCTTCAGGTGCTTCCGCAATCCAGCCAAGGTGGCTCCGATCGCCGGCCCGCTCAGCGAGAAGCTGATCAAGCGCCTCGATCGAGGGCTGCTCCAGATCCCGGATCAATTCGCGATAGGCTTGTCGACGCGCCGCTGCCCGGCCGGCCAGTGCCAGACGGATCAGTAGCTCCGGCATAGGAACGAGCAACTTTCGTTCCTTCAAGGCTTCGATCACGGCCTTGGCGATCGGCGCACCTTGTTCAGTGGCCGCCGCCTCGCGTGCCGCCGCCGTAATCAATTCACGATAATCACTCGTCCGGACAGGTTGAAGCTCCAGCGCAGAGACGATCTCGCGCGCATGCTCCCGGCGCGTTTCCTCGCGCTGGGCATATAGCCCGAACACCGCAGGATCGACGCCAAGCTGCTCGGCGACAACCGAGACAACTGCTTGAGGTGGAACTTCACCTGTCCGCAGCAGACGGCCCAGATCACGCACCAGTGCGACCTGGATCGCGAAGCCAAGCCGATTATGCGACCGGCGATGTTGCCTGGCGAAGGCAATATCCTCGCAACTCAGGGCATAGCGCGCCTGGGCATCTTCATAAGCTTCGGGTGGTTCGAATAAAACGGCACGCGATTGCGCATCGAGAAACGCCATCAGCCACGTTCACTCGTCAAACCACGAGTTCGGGGGGCCGATCTTGCCGGGACCTGTCCATCCTGTCCGCTTCAACGTGTCGATCAACGTCGAGCGTGCCACCTTGAACGTCCGGCAGACGGATGCCTTGCTGGCGCCAGCTTCCAAGGCAGCCAGAACCTGCTCGACCTTTTCCGCATCGATCGACGGAGGTCTCCCGCCTTTCCGGCCGCGTCGGCGAGCGGCGGCCAGGCCGGCATTGACCCGCTCCGTGATCAGCACTCTCTCATATTCGGCAAGCGAGCCGAAAAGATTGAACAGGAACGCGCCGTGCGAATTCGTGGTGTCGATCGCCTCCGTCAGAGAGCGGAAGGCGACACCACGTTTCTTCAAATCCTCGACGATGCGGATCAAATGGGAGAGTGACCGGCCTAACCGATCTATCTTCCAGACGACCAGGACATCACCTTCGCGCAATTCGCCGAGGCAGGCCTTCAGGCCTGGTCGATCATCACGCGCTCCGGAAGCGCGATCCTGATGAAGATGGCGCTCATCGACCCCGGCCGCGAGTAGGGCATCCCGCTGCAAGGCTACCGACTGGCGCTCGTCACTACTCGATACCCGCATGTAACCGATCAACATGTACGGTAAACCTCAAATCAGGAGTTGCCGCACAGTCTCACATTCCGACAGGGTTTGTCGCGCAAAAAATCGCCCTATTGTGTGACCAACTTTGTCACGCGACAGCGGTGAACGGAAATCATGTGTTTCCCGTCACATGCAAAAGGCCCTTAGGCGTCACGACACGAAAGTGTTGGATCTGTCCGACTTTTGAGAACGTATGGTGATCACGCTGCGAGGATAGATGTTTCGCGCCGCAATGGCCTGAGATCAACGCCGTCTGTTGGGGTCCAGATGTAATCGCCGGTGAGACTGATGTGCTGCCAGCCGAGTGGGGTAATGTGTTTGATGATGTCAAGCGGCGTGGGAATGCCATCTCGGTTGAGCTCGGCGAACGCCGGTTCGAGATAGAGTGTGTTCCAGTAGACGATGGCGTTGATTAGCAGGTTCAGTCCAGATGCTCGGTAGAACTGGCTCTCGAAAGTCCGGTCGCGCAATTCTCCGAGGCGATTGAAGAACAGTGCGCGGGCCAAGGTGTTCTGGGATTCGCTCTTGTTGAGGCCGACCGTCGCGTTCCTGCGCATTTCGGGGTTCTGCCACCACTGGGGCAGAAAGATGGACCGATTGATGCGACCGAGATCGCGTAGCGCCAACGCCAGTCCGTTCTGGCGTGGGAATGCGGACAGCTTTGCCAACACCGTCGAAGGCCGAACCTGCCCGGAACGGATCGTCGTGACCAGCCGCAGGATGTCGTTCCAGTTTGCCTTGATCCGCTCGACGTTGATGTGCTCGCCAACGAGCGGCGCCAGGTTTTCGGGAGGCGCGTCGCCCGGGAAGAGATAGAGCTTGCGATCCTTGAGACCGCGCAGCCGAGGCACAATCTGGAAACCAACGAGATGGCAAAGGGCGAAGCTCATATCGCTTACCCCGCCGGTATCGACATAGTGGGTTTCGATGGCGAGATCGCTGCCATGATAGAGCAGTCCATCGAGGACATAGATGGCTTCGCTCGCATTGGCATTCATGGCGATGATGTAGAAAGCGCCGTACTGGTCAGAGGTGAACCGGTAGAATTTGGCGCCGGGGTTGGGACCATAGCGGCCGTTGAGGTCGCCGATCGCCTCGGCGTGTCCGCCCGCCGGAAAATACTGGCCATCGGAGGATGACGTTGTTCCATCGCCCCACAAGCTTGCCAGAGGCAATTGCCTCTGGGCGTTGACGAGAATGGCGTGCGCGGCCGTGTAACCTTCCTCGCGAATATGCCAGTCGTGCGCCCAGGCGAGTTGGCGCATCGTAATGCCGGGGGAAACGTCCGCCATTCTCGTGAGACCGAGATTGATGCCGTCCGCCAGGATGGCGGTGAGGAGCGCAAGCTTGTTGTCGGCCGTCCGACCGCTGCGCAAATGGGTAAAGGCGTTCGAAAATTCCGTTCGGGCGTCAACCTCGAGCAAAAGGTCAGTGATGCGGATCGCAGGCAGACGGCTTTCCACCTTTAGCTTCAGCGGCTTGGCGATGTCCGGAAACATAGCCTTGTGCGGCGTGACGCTAAACCCCGCCCCGGTCAGTTCTACATCGTCGAGCTCGCCGGCTGCGGCCAGACGCGAGAGGTCAGCCAGTCCATCGTTCAGCAGCTGGCGCTGTTGGCGAAGATACGTCTCGACATCGGTATCAACGGCGATTGGAAGCGGTCCTTCCTCACGCATCAGCTCGAATGTCGGCGTGGGAATGAGAAAGCTTTCGAAAGACTGGAAGCGTTTGGCTCCTTCCACCCAGACATCGCCCGCATCGAGCCGGCGCTTCAATTCGCTGAACAGGCAAAGCTCATAAGCCCTGCGATCAATCTTTCCATCTTTGAGTATGAGAGGCATCCAGCCCTTCGGCGCAAAGGAGATCGGTGCCTTGTCGGGTATGGTCCTTTTGCCCGTACGATATAGACCCGCGACCACGGATAGCGCCCGCAAGAGGGTCGCCGCCACTGCGTGACCGCGGAACACGAGAGTGGAGAGAAACTGTGGCGCCAGTTTCCTGATCGTCGGATAGCGCTGGAGCATTTCGATTTTACCGTCGATAACATCCGGCGCGATCAGCGTATCGACCGCCTGGACACTGGTTGTAAAAGCTGGCCATTGGATGACCAGATCAAGCGCTTTGGCCATGTCCTCACCCTTCTCTCTAGCCTTGATGATCGCATGGCAGACTTTTGAAACGTCCTTCAACGGCGTCTGCACTTCCCGAACGGATCGGGTGACGCGAGCAGCCGCCTGGTTATTGGCTCGCCGCGTCAGGATGCCCATGAGTTTCTTGAACATGTCGATCGCGCAATCGGTGAGATGGCGGGAAAGGTGGAGCACTGTTGCAGCCAGGACAGCATGTCGGCGTTCGGTGTTAAGGTCGCGCAGATGCTGCGCGCTCATTCGCGTCCCCTCTGCAGCAAATTCGTCAAAGACCTTGGCCGGAATTCGATCCATCAACGTCGTCGGCAGGTTCAGAGACCGGAGAAAGCGAATGCGCTCGGCAATTCTGTCGAGGTTGACGGCGGCTGGCGACAATGCCGGCGTTCTCGCCCAGGCAAGAATGGTCACGCTTGTCCCCTCACGCGGATCGAGAAGCTTGTCCAGATCGAGCTTTTGGCCTTCTGAGATCCCGCCGGCCAAGGCCCGATGAGCAATACGAATGCCGCGCCTGATCGCCACATGAATGATGGCTTCGAGCGCTGGCCGCGCTGGCAAGAGAATTCTCCTGCGTCGCAGTTCTTCCACGACCATATCCGCCAATACATCGGCCTGGCGCAGGGTTTGTGCGGCAGGTGTCAGCCAGCCTGTGAGTGCCCGCACGTCCGAAGGCACAAACGGACGCATCTGCATTCTGTCGAAAAGCAGGGCCAGATGCTCGCGCCGCGTCTGTGGGCGCTCGAAATAACGTTCGATCTCATGGTGATCGACGCCGATCTGCCGCGCCAGAAATCGTAAGACGCCAGCCGGCAGGACCTCGCCATTCGCAAGCGGTCGGCCAGGGTATCGTAGCGTGGCCAGAACACAGGCGAGGCCCAGTCTGTTCGCGGCCTTGTTCTGTCGCATGATCAGGTCGAGATCCGATCGATCCAGCGTATAATGTTTGGCGATCTCCCTTTCGTTATCCGGGATGGTCGTCGCCTGTTGCCACCATGCCTCGCTCAGTAATGCTCTTCGCGCCATTCACTGATCTTCCCGTTTCGCCGCGGAGAGTGCAGCGAAACGGAAAATGCGTGTCCGACAAACGAACGTTTCGCGGCATCCACAGTTCTTGTCCGCAAACCTTGTCATGAAACGGCAAATCGGACAATGTCCGTATTCAACGGAAAAACGGACAAACCACGTCTCATGACCGCTATCGGCTATGCAAGGGTCTCCACCGGCGACCAGGACACCGCCCTGCAACTCGACGCTTTGCGCAAAGCAGGTTGTGAAAGGCTGTTCGAGGATAAGGCATCCGGCATGAAGACTGACCGACTCGGATTGGCGGAGGCGATCCGCTACGTTCGCGACGGCGACACGCTCACAGTCTGGAAGCTCGACCGCCTCGGCCGGTCGATGAAGCACCTCATCGAGATCATCACCGAACTGGAGGCCAAAGGCGTCGGCTTCCGATCCATCACCGAAAACATCGACACCACGACATCCGGCGGTCGCCTGGTCTTCCACCTGTTCGGCGCGCTGGCACAGTTCGAGCGCGATCTGATCCGGGAACGAACACGTGCCGGTCTGCAAGCCGCAGAGGAACGCGGCCGACGCGGTGGCCGACAAGTCGTCGTAACCCCGGACAAACTTGCCAAAGCCCGCCAGCATCTGGCGGCCGGTTTGAACGTCCGGGAAGCCGCGGCCCGCGTGAAAATCGGGAAAACCGCCCTCTACGAAGCTCTCAAGGCCGAAAAAGCAACGACATCCACGGTCAAACCAACCTGAGTTCCGGATACGTTCTTAAAAGCCGGACAGATTCGCCACTTTCGTGTCGTGACGCCCCTTAGCGTGTATTATTGCAGAAATGACCACGGAGCCCCAGGCAGCCGATTCAGATTGGCGCGGCCGCCCGGCGGTTCTCCTTGAGCCTCGGCATTGCAGTTTTCCCAGGCAATGGAAACGATGCAGAGAACCTGTTCCAGGCTGCTGACCTTGCTCTTTACCACGCGAAGGCTCTCGGACGCGATCGTCTCGAAATCTTCCATCCCAAACTCAAAGAAGCTGCCGAGCATCGTTCCCAACTCCTGCTGGAGATCGAAGATGGCTTGCGACTGGACGCGTTCGAACTCCACTACCAGCCGATCGTGCCTGTCGTCAGCAACGGGCTTGTCTCTCTTGAAGCCCTCATGCGATGGCAGCACCCACAACTTGGACTGTTGACGCCAAGCGCATTTCAGGAGGGGTTTTCCGATCCCGCAGTTCGAGCGGCAATCGGCATGTTCGTGCTCGAACGAGCATTCAAGGATACGGCTGATATGCTGGCCGCGCAAATCCCTCTTGAACGGATCGCCATCAACCTGACGAATTCCGATTTCCGATCGGATGTCTTCTTGGAACGCTTTTTTGAGCTATCTGCTCAAACTGGAATCCGCCCGGAAAAATTCTGCGTAGAAGTGACGGAGAGCATGTTTCTTGGCTCCCATCAGAAACGCGTCGAGCAGGGATTGCGTCGCTTGCACGATGCCGGCGTGGAAATCGCATTCGATGATTTTGGAACGGGGTATGCATCCCTGACCCATCTGCGTCAGCTACCACTCGGCAAACTGAAGATTGATCGTAGCTTTGTTGCCAATATGGTAACGTGTCCAGAGGATCGGGCGATCATCCGCGGTATAATCGATATTGCCCATAGCCTCGGCAAGACTGTAACAGCAGAGGGCGTTGAAACCCTGGAACAGGTGGAGTTGCTGACTGGCATGCAGTGCGACCACCTGCAGGGGTGGTATTTCAGCAAGGCATGCCCTCCTGGGCATCTGCCAAGGCTTATAGGGTCCATGCAAGGGAGACTTGAGGCGGTATAGAGGGGGAAAGACCATCATGAACAAGTTCATGATGCTTCGACTCCCTGCCGTGCCCTCTCGAACGCATCCAGCGCCCGCATGAGCACGTCATCCGACGTGATACCCGCTTCATCTGCAATCCGCGCCAACCGATCGGCGAGAGTAGCAGGGAGCCTGATCATCCGATCCACGGCATGCGTCTGACGATACCGCCGCGCTCGCTCCGCCGATGTCATCGCTCCACCCGGCAAAGGCGGACGCCCGCGCCTTGGCTGTGCCGGCGCTGGTGTCGTCGGGATTTCCGTGACGCTTTCCGTCACGCAAATTTCCTGGGTCTCCTCAAGCATTTCCACCGGGTCAAGCGCTGGCGGCTCGATCTGGATGCGCGGAGTTTCCGTAACGCTCTCCGTCACGGAAATGTGTCAACGGCGGAGTAAAAACCGGCCACGGGGCGGAGCAAAAGTCGGCCACTGTGGCGCCGGCCTGAGACGGCCGGGAGGGATAGCGTCCGTCAAGTTGGTGTAATTTCGGGTGTAGGACCGGGCCGTCATGATCAGGCGGCTCTGGGTGTAATCTGAAGTGTAGTTTCCTCTTCGATTGTTGGTGGGTTTAGCTCGGCCATTGCCTCGACCTGCATGTATCGGCTCAGGAGCTGCCATTCGTCGTTGGCTTCGAGCAGAACCGCGCCGATGAGGCGAACGATGCTGTCCTCGTTGGGGAAGATGCCGACGACATCGGCACGGCGCTTGACCTCCTTGTTGAGGCGTTCGAGTGGATTCGTTGAATGTAATTTCGTGCGGTGCTGGGCGGGGAAGGCCATGTAGGCCAGCACGTCGGCTTCGGCATTGTCCATGAAGGTACCGAGCTTGGGCCATCTGGCGCGGAGCTGGTCGGCGACATGCCGCCAGGTCTGCACGGCATTGTCATGGTCGGGCTGGATGAAAGCCTGACGGATCGCGGCGGCGACCATGGTGTGCTGGCCCTTGGGAACGTAGGCCAGCGCATTGCGTGTCGCATGAACACGGCAGCGCTGCCATGTCGCGCTGAGGATACGGGTAATGGCCGCTTTCAGCCCTTCATGGGCATCGGAGATGACCAGCTTGACGCCGGTGAGGCCTCGGCGGACCAGATCACGCAGGAAGCTCGTCCAGAACGGCTCGGCTTCGGAGGGGCCGATGTGCAGGCCGACAATCTCCCTCTTCCCGTCCGTGTTGACCGCCACCGCGATTATCGCCGCCACCGACACGATGCGACCGCCCTCACGCACCTTCAGATAGGTGGCGTCGAGCCAGAGGTATGGCCAGTCACCGGAAAGGGGGCGCTTGAGGAAGGCGTTCACCCGCTCGTCGATATCCTTGCACAGCTTGGAGACGGAGGATTTGGAGATGCCGGTCATGCCCATGGCCTGCACCAGCTCATCGACCTTGCGCGTCGAGACGCCGTTGATCCACGCCTCCTGGATCACGGCCACCAGCGCCTTCTCCACCATCTTCCTCGGCTCCAGAAAGCCGGGAAAGTAGGCTCCCTGTCGCATCTTCGGTATCTTCAGGTTCAGCGTGCCGAGCCGGGTGTCGAGCGAGCGGTCGCGGTAGCCGTTGCGCCATGTCTGGCGGCTGTCGCCACGTTCATAGCGCCCAGCGCCGATCAGGCCATCAACATCGGCTTCCATGATCAGTTGCAGCACGCTTTCGGCAATCGTGCGCAGAAAATCGCTATCGCCACTCTTCGCGGCAAGCTCGGAAAGAGCTAATCTGTCGTCGGTCATCGGGGTTCCTTTCGGCTGGTTGAAGCTTTGCAACTCCACCTTCTCCGACAGGCCCGGTGCCCACCTTGCGCTCAACGAATTCGGCAGCTCATTCTCCACCGCCGTTTCCACCTCAATGCGCCTCCGAAATTACACCACGTGCGCGGACGCTACCCCGGGAGGGCGTAGCCCGAGCGGGGGTATTCGGCATCATGGCGGTCTTCCTTTATCTGGGAGGCTTCGCGCTTGCCATAGAGCAGAAAGTGCCAACCGGGTTGGTCGCGCTTATCGCCGACCTTCTTCCGCTCGCCATAGCCGCCCTTTCCCAGCCCGTCCTCGGTGAGCGGCTGACGCAACGGCAATGGCTGGGCACCGCGATTGCCGTCGTCGGCGTCTTGATCGTCTCCTTCGACAGCCTCAGTTTCGGTACCGCTCCGATCTGGGCGTACGGTCTGACGGTAGGTTCGATGCTGGTGTTCGCCGTCGCCTCGGTCCTGCATAGGAGACGCAAGACTCAACACATGCCGGTCCACCAGAGCCTTTGCATCCAGACGCTGATGGGGTCGGTTCTCTTCGGCCTGTGCGCATTGACGCAGGGCAGCCTTGCTCCACCGATGACCCGAGACTTTGCAATCGGGATGGTCTGGCTAGTCCTGATCGCAACGTTCCTAGCGTATGCGGTCTACTATACCAGTCTTCGGCTGTTCCCGGTTGCCAAGGTGAGCGCCGCCATCTACCTCAGCCCACCCGTGACAATGCTATGGGCTTGGATGTTGTTCTCGGAGCCTCTGACCTTCGCGATGTTCGCCGGGCTGGCGGTGACCTTGGTTGGCGTATGGCTGACCTCACGGGGCTGACCAATGCGCAATCGGCGGCTACAATACAATTGGAAGAACATTGGTGGGCCTATCCCTGTCCCTAACAAACGTTACTCGGCCTGATGATTCCAGGGAAGCAGATCATCGATCTGTCTCTGCTTATACCCTCTGACGATGGCTGAGAGCGTGCGGGTCAGGTAGACTTGTGGGTCGACGGAATTGAGTTTGCAGGTTTCGATCAGCGAGGCGATTGTCGCCCAGTTCTCGGCCCCGGCATCGTGCCCGGCAAAGAGTGCGTTCTTCCGACTGAGGGCTATCGGCCGGATGGTCCGCTCGACGCTATTGTTGTCGATCTCGATGCGGCCATCGGTCAGGAAGAGCTTCAGGCCGTCCCAGTATTTGGCGATGTAGGCCAAGGCATCGCCGAGCGGGGACTTCGTCGCGACAAGGGCACGGTGATGGACGAGCCAAGCCTGCATGTCGGCGACGAGCGGCGCAGATCGTTCCCGTCTTCCGGCAAGTCGAGCCTCCTGATCAAGACCACGCAGTTCGGCCTCGATCCGATAAAGCTCTCCGATCCGGTTAACGCCGTCCTCGGCAATGGGTGATGTTCCGTTGCGGGTGATCTCCACCAGCTTGCGACGGGCGTGTGCCCAGCAGTAGGCAAGCCGAATGTCCGGCCCAACGCGCTCTGATGCGATCAGTCTGTTGTATCCGGCATAGCCATCGACCTGCAGGATGCCCGAACTTTCCGCCAATGGGATTCCAAGAGCGTGTTGGACCGACACTTGGCGATTTTACTCCGGAGCAACGCGGCTTGGTGAAAGCGATCCTACAGGCTGCCGCCAGTATTGCGGCGAATGAAGGTTACGACGAACTCGAGCAGGTGCTGAACGCCGACGACTATCTCCTGGAGGAAACAGGTGAAGCTGGCTTTTCATCATCAAACTTTCATATAGCATTCCTTGGTAGCCCTGCTGAGACCGGGACATGGCAACTTTACTTCGGTGGCCATCATTTCGCGCTTTCAAACACTTATCGTGATGGCCAGATGGTTGGTGCAACACCCTCGTTTCGCGGGGTTGAGCCCTTCACTCCCTTCACGATGAACGGCCGCGAGAACGCGCCGATGGCACAGGAGCGGGTCGCCTTCGCCGCCGCTCTCGAGGCATTGTCGCAGGAGGAGGCCAGCAAGGCGACTCTGTCTGGCACCTACACCAACATTCTCGCTGGTCCGCAGCAAGACGATGCAATTCCGGTCGTTCAGGAGGGCCTGCGGTTGCAAGAAGCTACGCCCACTGTTCAGTCCCTCGTGCTGGCTGCAATCGAAACTTATGTCCGCGACGTCAATGATACTGGCGCAGACGTGGTCATGGCCAAGTACAAGGCCGAGCTTGGCGACACATTCCTCGGCTTCTCCGGGACCCGGTCGGTTGATGCGGAGAACGATTACGTCCGCATCGATGGGCCGTCCGTTTGGATCGAGTTTTCCTTGCAGCCCGGAAGGTCCATTCCCGGGATCCACCCCCATTCTGTCTGGCGTGACAAATCCTCTGATTACGGCGGGAATACGGAGTGAGCCGGATGAAAAGTGTCGTGCGAATGGCTCTTTTCCTCGGGCTCGCGCTATGGGGACAAGCGCTTTTGGCGCATGGTCTTCCTGGGACCTCGCTGACCTTTCAACCCACAGGCGATCGTGTTGCATTGCGTATCACCATGCCGCTCGAAGAGTTAAACCTTGTTTTAGGTAAACTGGGTGACGTCGCGTTCAATCAGGATTTGCCTGCGCTCTCGGAAGCTGAGGTACAGCGCATTTCCAACTATCTAATGAGCCACCTCTTTGTGGCCGATTTACAAGAAAATATTGTTCAGTTCTCGGTGTTGTCAGCTCGGATTGAGGGGGCGTTTGACGATCATGTTGGCGATTACCAAGTGTTGGTAGTCCAACTTTCAGCGTCACAGGCCACATTTCCTCTGACGCTGCGATACGATGCTATCATGCACGAAGTCCGCAACCACCGAGCAACAGTGTTCCTGGAGCGGTCGGGCGTCGCTCCGGTTAAGATTGCGACATTGCAGAATAACGCAGTGCTGCGTGCGCCGGTATCCCTTTTGATTAAAGATCTGCGCGATTGAGCTGGCGCGACCATAACCGCCTCTTAACTCGATACTCCTCATCTCGGGGGGGCATCATTGTATCCGATGGCATGGTTTGCATGGCCGGTCTGTTCAAAACCGGAAAGGGCATGTCCAAGGGTGTCGATTGGGTAGTCGAAATTCATCGTCAAGCGGCAGAACTCGGAAATGCATCCGCTATTGAAGCCCTCGCACGGTTAGGCCTCCGAGCGACTTGCCTGCAAGATTGAAGCGGCCTTCAATTGAGGCATGCCTTGAGAGACATGCCTCAAGTCACACCCTCAGCGCGCTGCTGGATCAACGGCATCATCCAGCACACCGGCCAGCCAGGCATAGGTTTCCCGCACATCGTAATCGCCGCTATGCGGGGTCATCCAGGGCAGGCGGAAATCTACGGACTGTACGTCGCTATCCATACGGGCCGCTTCGGCAAGTGAGAGTTCCACCGCAAAGGATGTATCCCGGTCGATCATGCCATGGCGGATATACCAGTAGCCTGCCGCCTTCGCCTCGGTGCGAAGATAGGCCATGGGGTTGATCAGGCGCACCTGCTCGGCAAGCGCCGCTCCTGCTCCACTTGTATAGCCTGCCCAGTCCATTCCGGTATCGTCGGGACCGGATCCATCCCCTTTGACCTCGTTGTTATTCCAGCCGAAGGCGCTGAAGTTCGAATAGGCCTGAGTGGGCGCGCCAAACAGCGAGTTCTCGCCGTCAACGCCTTCATTGCCGGTATTGGCGCTTCGGTCGAAGGCGGGCACGTTCTTCAGCGCGGAGGTCTTGACGACGAAACCCAGGAATGCGTCGAAGTCGAGTGCCGTCACGGCGCCGTTTTCGACGGTCACCCAATCATTCTGGAGAACGAGCGTCTTCTCGCCGCCTCGCTGCCGCAGCGTGATTTCGAAATCTTCGCCACGTGCGGGGATGGTGCCACCTGCTGCGACATGGCGTTCGACTTCCTGGCGAACCTCATCGGTGATTGCGGCCTTCATGGTCGCAGAGGTGAGCGGTGTGCCGTCGGTTCGCGTCAGCTTCAAGCCGTCCAGATAGGCGGGATAGGCGGCAGCGAGCTCGGCTGACGCGGCCTTGGCCCGCTCTCCCCAGCGATTGTCCGCTGTGTTTTCCTCCGTGCGGATGCCGCTATAGAGCCATTCATAGGCCATGTCGGCGTGACCGAGATCGGTGATCGGGCAATAGGCAATGACGGCGAAGACGTCGTCGTTGAGACTGCTTGTCCCGTCTTCCGCAACGCCGGCAGCACCAATCTCGGCCAGATGACGCAGATAATCTGGGCTGTTGCCGCTCGCGGCAACCACGGAAGACAGACCGCCGCCGCCGGAGGTTCCGGTGATGACGATGCGCTCCGCAGATCCGGGAAGGGCTGTATCGTTGAGCCTCAGGTAACGGATAGCTGCCTTGGTGTCGATCACGGCTGCCGGCGCCTTGCCCGGAAGGCTGCCGTCGGCCGCCAGAATGCCACGTCCGCGACTGCCGATATCAACATAGACATAGCCGGCGGCGAGCGCTGCGCCGGCCTTGTCCGTATCGCTGTCCGATCGGTAGGCGCCGCCGTCTTCGATATCGGACTGCAGTTCGCTGGCGAACCATCCTCCGTTGTTGACATTCAGGATGATTGCCGAGGTCTCGGATGCCGTTTCAGGAACGAAGATGCTGAGCTTCTGGTATGTCAGCGGATCAGCCAGCGTTTGCGTGTCGGCGCCCGAGGGGCTTCCGCCCGGCCCCATCCTGCGAGCCGGCTGCTCGGATGCCATGGCGACAGGCTTGCCGACATAGACCGCATCATAGCGCCGCAGCACCATGGGCTTGCCGTCCACAGTGACGTTGACGACCGCAAAGCGCGCGGGATCAAGTGTCAATGTCTTGTCGAAAGCACCTTCCGCCATCGCCTCACCCGCCGTCAAACTCGCTATCATGCTCACCCCGCCCAAAAGGCCGCGCATGGTTCTCGAAAAGGGTTCCATCCAGGATACTCACTCACTGTGGTGGTTCGCGTGTTGTTTTATGACACTTCTGATTATTGGCCATCCGCGTCAAATGCAATGCAATTCACAAGGTTTATCGTCGTGTCGGCGTCGATTACGCTTCCGCTGGCTCAACCATACATCGAATTTGGGAGGAGCAGCGCTATCTGCGGGAAGGCGATGATGAGAATGAGTGCAAAGGTTCTTCATAGACAAATGATCATCGACATCGACGCCAGATGCTGAAAGGCAACTCGGGAGACCATGGACACTGACGCCCTGCTCAGCCGCCTTGCGGTATCGCTTTCGATCGGTCTGCTGATCGGCCTGGAGCGTGGATGGCGTACCCGCAACGAGGAAGACCATCTGCGCGCGGCAGGTCTACGAACGTTCGCGCTGACCGGTCTCACCGGCGGCATTACCGGCGCCCTGGCCCGGCAGTTCGACTCTGGCCTCGTGATCGGTCTTGTTTTCCTCGGGTTCACCGCGGCATTCGCCTCCTACCACTGGCTCGAAGCGCGGGCCGAGCGAAATTACAGCGCGACATCCGTCGTCGCCGGCATAGCCACGTTCCTGCTGGGAACGCTTGCCGTCGTCGGCGACCTTGCAGCCGCCATCGCCGGGGCTGTTGCCACGGCTGTGCTGCTTGCCCTGCGCGAGCCGTTGCATCGTTGGGTCGCGTCGCTGAGCTGGAATGAGATCCGGTCGGGCCTGACGCTTCTGGCAATGACCTTTCTCATGCTGCCGATCCTGCCGAACAGGCCGGTCGATCCCTGGGGCACCGTCAATCCATATGAGATCTGGTTGCTGACCATCCTGATCGCCGCGGTCTCCTTCGCCGGCTACGTCGCCGTCCGCGTGTTCGGGGACCGGCTTGGCGTCCTGATGACGGCGATCGCGGGCGGGCTCGCCTCTTCGACAGCGACGACCTTGACGCTGGCAAGGCTTGCCCGCCGGCACCCCGAGTCCAGCACGCTGCTTTCCTGTGGCGTGCTTCTTTCCGGCTTGACCATGATCATCCGCGTTGCAGTCGTGGCAACGGCCTTGAACCCAAGCTTGCTTCCGCATCTCAAATGGCCATTGCTCATCGGCGGTGGCGTGCTCGCCATCGGCGCCGGGCTCCTGCTGCTACAAAGTCGCGGCTCCTCCGAACAGCCGGAACTTACGATCACCAACCCGCTGGAATTGGCGCCTGCCCTGAAAATGGGGACACTCATCACCGTGGTCATGGTGGTGTCGCATCTGCTTCAGCAGTCGTTCGGGAATGCGGGCGTTCTGGTGACCGCCGCCGCTTCGGGCATCGCCGATGTGGATGCGATTTCGATCTCCATGGCCCGCCTGGCGTCGCATTCGATCGAGCCCGGTCTTGCGGCAGATGCGATCCTGATCGCCGTGGCCATGAATACACTTGTCAAAGCCGTGATGGCGGCATGGGTCGGAGGCTCAAGGATCGGCGGGCCCGTCAGCGCCCTTAGCGTGCTCGGCCTTGCGGCCGGCATGGCAGCGTCTCTGTATCTTGGCCGTTCGTGAATTGAGGGGGAGATCGCGGCCGGGCATGCGGCCACACTCGGGCCTTGATGGGTCGGTCTGGTCGGCTGTAAGCGATGGTTTCGGGGAGAGTGGTGTCGCTGATCTCCCCGAAATCGGGTAATGCAAGCGGGGCAGCAAAACCCGGCCTCGCAGTCCCCTCACGCGTTGCGGAGCGATGCCACGATCTTGTCTTTTAACATCAGCCGCTGGCGGCGCAGATCGGCCTCGGCTGCTTCGGAAATGGCGTCGAGACGTGTCTCGGACCGATGAATCTTGTCGTTCACCGCGTCATATTCCGTCAAAACATGCGCAAACTCCGGGCTTTTCGCCTTCAGGGCATGAATGGCGTCCATCTGGTCTGGGAATTCGTCGCCAAGAGTGTGAGGTGTATTCGACAAGGTTCTTTCTCCTTTTCTGCAATTTCGCCCCGGCGTCAGGGCTTTTCGACGCGCGCGACCTGATAGGTGACAAACGCGCCTTCCCGCCCGACCGAGATGTATTCGCCAAGACGGAAGCACTCCTCGCCCAGGCGGAAACCGATCTCGTCGTCCCGATCACCCAGCTCGTAATCGAAATACCACTGCCCGCCGGGCTTGCGCCGCAACAGCCCGATGCGGGCCGTCTTACCGTCCCGAAAATATCGGACGCGACAGGCGTCGCGAGATTTCTTCCATTCCAGCGGATCAAGGAATCCTTCGTGGTTGAGCGGAACCAGAAGATCATAGCCTTCTTCCCGATCTCCCTCCGGATGGTCTTTGCCGCGAGCGAGAACCAACCGCACGTGGTGGAAACTTGAGGGTAGTTCTTGTGCCTTGACCACGATCCGATCCTTCATTTCCCCCCCTGATACACCATTGGCAAAGGAACGTTCTTGATCTGGCGCAAGTGAGACGAGGCATGTGTTATCCGATGCCGGCGACTATCCGGAACGGTCGAGATGGGCCTGCGTCAGGATGACCGCGCCGATCGCCGCAGGCTGAACCGGAAGCTTCTCCCAGTTAAGCTCGCGCAGGTTCTTGAGCCCCTGGAACAGCCCGCAGTCGATAAGGATGCGGTGGCGCGCCGAGCGATGTCAAAGTCAGCATCGGTGTCCCTTTGCGGTTTTTAGGACAGGGAAGGTCCGGCTGCCGCCCAATCAGCACTGGGTCCAATCATGGTGTGGTGGGCGAGGTCGCCCGCGATCCGGACGTGCTGCCCGTTTGATCCTGGAACTCATATTGACGAGAATGGTGAAGATAGCCGTCGGTGGCGCGGATTCGGTCCGACAGGAGGCGTAGGCCATTCAGCACGACCAGAACGGTGCCGCCTTCGTGTCCGATCACCGCGAGCGGAAGCGGCAGGTCGAAGAACAGGCCGCCGGTCACAAGTACCAGCATGGCGCCGATCGCGAGGACGAGATTCTGTCGGATGATGACGGCCGTCCGCCGTGCAAGCCGGTGCGCATCGGCCAGCTTCTTCATGTCTTCCGACAGCAGGGCGACGTCGGCGGCCTGCAGTGCGACGTCCGACCCCGCCGCGCCCATGGCGATGCCGACGTCGGCGCGAGCCAATGCGGCGGCATCGTTGACGCCATCGCCGACGAAAGCGACCTTGCCATCACGCGCGAGGTCGCCGACCTGGAGCACCTTGTCCTGCGGCAGCATCTCGGCATGAACCTCGCCGGGCGCAAGGCCAAGTTCCGTACCGATGCGCAAGGCCACCGGCCTGCGGTCGCCGGTCATCATCACGATGCGGTTGACGCCACCGGCGCGAAGCGCGGCCAGCGCCGGGGCTGAGCTGGCTCTTGCTTCGTCCGCAACACTGACCGCCCCCAGAACGGTCGCACCGCGCCCAAGATAGACCACGGTCTGAGAACTGTCGGCGAGTTCACGGAACGCCGGATCATCGACGGAGGCGCCCATGTCCTCGACGAGGTGAGCGTTGCCGGCCCATATCGGGCCGAAGGAATCGTAGCCGACGATGCCGGCGCTCGGATGCGACGTAACGTCCACGACCGCCACCGGCTCAACGCCATGAACCAGGGCCTCACGACGGATGGCGGCAGCGATGTGATGCTCGGAATGCGCTTCCAGCCCGGCAAGGAGCGAAAGGAAACGGCGATCCTCACCATCCAGGGCGACAATGCGCGTAACCTCTGCACGTCCATTGGTCAGGGTCCCGGTCTTGTCGAACGCGAAGGTATCGACAGCGGCGAGCGTTTCGAGCGCACCGCCCCCCTTGAACAGCACGCCGCCTCGCGCCGCGGCGGAGAGCGCCGACAGGATCGCTGCCGGGACTGAGATGACGATCGCGCAGGGACTGGCGGCGACCAGGAGTGTCGCGGCCTTGTAGAGGGCCTGTTCCCAGTCGCGGCCAAGCCAATAGAAGACCGCAAGGGCCAGAGCGGAGCCCAGCAGGACACCGACCGTATAACGCTGGCCGAACCACGCGCTGAAGCGCTCGGACGGCGCCTTCGCTTCCTGCGCCTCGGTGACGAGCTGGATCATGCGCGCGATCGTGCTGTCGCCGACCGTCCTGGTGACGGTCACGTCAAGGACCCCGTCAAGATTGACGGTCGCCTCGAAAACCTGCTCGCCCGGTTCCTTGGAGACCGGCATCGACTCACCGGTGATATTGGCTTCGTCGATTCCGCCACGGCCATGCAGGATCACACCGTCGGTCGGCACGCGTGCGCCCGGACGCAGCACCACCACATCGCCGACGGCAAGCTCCGCAGCAGGAACCTCCACCGTGGTCCCGTCCTCTCCTTTGCGGAAAGCCGTCTCCGGCCGGAGCGCCATGAGCGCCTCAACAGCCCTGCGCGCGCGTCCCAATGCCTGGTGCTCAAGCGTGGTCGACACGCTGAACAACGTCAGCAACACCGCGCCTTCGAACGGCGCCCCGACGATCGCCGCCGCCACGGCCGCGACGACCATCAGAAGATCGATGTCGAGGATATGATCGCGCCACAACGCCGTCAGGGCGCTCCAGGTGGCGGGAAGCCCTCCGGCCAAATAGACCATCGCCAGACCGGGAGATCTTAGAATGGAAAGGCCTTCCGCCGGCGGCCAGGTCCCGGCGACGGCCAGCATCATCCCGAGGACCGCAATTGCCGACATGACGGTCTGGAAATCGAGCGACAGACGTTTCATCGTCACACCGCCCGGCCGATCACGGAGCCGATCAATGCGGTCGAGGCCATCGCGACAGCGCCCCAGAACACCACCCGGATAGTCGGTTTCCAGATGCTGGCGCCGCCCGCCCGTGCCCCGATTGCGCCGAGGATGGCAAGACCGATGAGGCAAGCAAGGGACACGGTCCATGCAGCCGTTCCGGCCGGCGCAAGCAGGGCGACGATCAACGGCAAAGCCGCACCCGCCGCAAACGTGACCGCCGAGGTCAGCGCAGCTTGAACCGGTCTTGCCATCACATGGCTCGCCAATCCGAGTTCATCCCGCGCATGGGCTTCGAAGGCATCCTTCGCCATCATCTGTTCGGCGACCTGCCGGGCCAGCTCTGGGGCCACGCCGCGCTGCTCGTAGATTGCCGCGAGTTCGGCCAACTCGGCCTCCGGCTGCGTCGCCAGCTCGTGCCGTTCCCGCGCCATGTCGGCTTCCTCGGTATCGGCCTGCGAACTGACCGACACATATTCGCCCGCCGCCATCGACATCGCCCCGGCCACCAGACCGGCAACACCGGCAACAAGGATCTCATGCGAGGCGTTGGTCGCCGCGGCGACACCGACGATCAGGCTCGACGTCGAGATCAACCCGTCATTGGCACCCAGTACAGCCGCCCGAAGCCAGCCTATCCGTTCGATGAGATGATTTTCCTTGTGAAGGGCGCGCATGAATGGTGCTCCGAGCAGTGATTGTGTGTGCAGCGGGATGATGCTGCGTCGACGCAACCTCATTCCGTGATGGAAGGAAAACGCAGAAAAATGTTCAGTTTAGAATTATTCTAACTTGGTCGATCATGAATTCGTGCTCGACCAGGAAGACAAGATCATGGAGCACAAAGCCGTGATGGAGAAATTCCCGGAAATGGAACACGAGGATCCGAACGCCATTCGCCTCGCGCCCGGAAAATCCGGCGAGATCGTCTGGAAGTTCACCAACGACGGCGTGTCCAAGATCGCCTGCCTCGTTCCCGGTCACTACGATTCCGGCATGCACGGCGACGTCACGGTCGCGAAGAAATAAGGAGCAACAGAAATGACGATGAAAGCTATCACAAGAATCACACTCGCCGGCGCCGTCGCCTTCGCCTTCGGCACCGCCGCCTTCGCGCAGGAATTCACCAGCGGCACGGTCAAGAAGCTGGACGAGAAGGCGAAGAAGGTCACGCTCATCCATGAAGAGCTGAAGAACCTCGAGATGCCGGCCATGACGATGGTATTCCAGGTCGCTGATGACGCGATGCTGGAAAAGCTCAAGGTCGGCGCAAAGGTCCAGTTCGTTGCCGAGCGCGTCAACGGAAAGCTGACTGTCACCCAGGTCAAGTGAAGCACAGGGCCGCGCTGGATGCAGCGCGGCCCCGTTCCTCATGAGACCGGCAGGAGGCAGAAGGTGCGCCAGAGATCCTGCTTCCAATCCCCCGGCTCGGGCGAATCCGACAGCATAAACTCTGATTGGCCGATCATGACGGCCTTCGGCGCGGCGCATCGTACCTTTGCAAGGTGGGCGCTGTGGTCGATGAATCTGATCTGACCCTCGGGTCCGCGCTCCGTGAGCGCGACTTGCACATCGAAATTATATTCCGGGTCAAGAGAGGTTGCCGCGACGGTCACGGACAGGCTGATGGTCGTTTCATCCGCGAAATAAGACGTATGAAACGGCTGATCCTCTTGGGCATTTGACGCCGACACCAGCAAAGCCAGAACGACAAATGCGCATGTTATGCCAGTTCGCATTGCACACCCCTCCCATAGGCGACTTGGCCGCCTCATCCTATCACACCACAACTCCACTCGCAGCCGCCCGATTTCCTCAAACCCGCCTCGACAGGTCTGGCAGGGTATCTCGCCGCCAATGCTCCTCAATTAATGCCGTTCGCCCGCTGAAGCTCGCGCACATAGGCCACGATCGTAGCGACGTCGGCCCTCGTCAGACCCGGCTGAGGAGGCATGTTTCCGAATTTCCAGTGATGCGCGCGCACGCCGTTGGCGACGGCCATTTCAAAGGCGTAGTCTCCGTGGTGAGAAGGTTCGTATATCCGATGGATGAGCGGCGGGCCGGCATCGGTTCCGGCCGCGTTCTTGCCGTGGCACGCTGCACAGACGGCGTTGAAAGCTCGTTCTCCCATCTTTGCGGTGTCGGACAATGACGAAGGCACGACAACCGACAATGCCGTCCCCTGGCCCGATACTCCTCTTCTGGCTTCGTCTTCCGATCCGGTTCGATTCCAAAGCGCAAAGCCCGCAACCGCTGCCGCGGCGACGAGCAGAGCGAAGACGTTTCTCTTGTTCATTTGTGAATCCTTATGTCTTTAGGCCGCCGAACACCCTCTCTGCCGCCATCAACTGCCGAACCCGTCGGCATGAATGTGGTGGTGGGGCGGCGCGCGATGGCGATGTGGGGCCACGAAATTGTTTTCGTGGCCTCCGGCGTGTCAGCCGTTCGAGATGCGGCGTTGGTAGTCTGCCTCTCGCTGCGGCCAGGTACTCTTGATGTAGTCGAGGACAGCCTCGATCTCGGCGGAGGTCAGAGCCTCCCGAAAGCTGGGCATGTCACTCTCGTAGCCACCGCCAACCACCGCGGCGGTCCCATCGGTGATGATTGCGAGGAGCTGCCTGTCCGAATGATGCCAGGTGTGACCGGTCTCGTCATGCGGCGGCGCCGGAAGGCGGCCGCTCGTGCCCGGGCTGCGCCAGTCGGGCTGGCCTTCGAGTTTCGTGCCGTGACAGCTCGCACAGTTCGCTAGATAGACTGCCCGGCCAAGGGCGATGCGATCGCTCGCCTCCTGACCGGACCGTCCCTTTCCGACCAAGATCGCACCGGCCGCCGCCAGGAGAGTTGCGGCGACCGCGATCCAGAGCGGTTTCATGCAGCGATCCTGAACTCGGTCATCATCCCGGTGGCCAGATGCGGCATATGATGGCAATGCAACATCCAGCTCGCGGCCTCGCCGGCATCAAGGGCAACAGTGACCATCGACATCGGCGGTATGTACACGGTATCGCGGCGCGCACCTTCGAAGCGTCGCCTGTTGATGCCAACAACCTGGAATGCATGCCCATGCAGATGCATCGGGTGCCCCATCATCGACATATTGTGGAACATCAGTTCCACCCGATCGCCGCTCGTTGCGGCAACCGGCCGATGCTTGCCCCATGTTGCTCCGTCGATGGTCCAGACATAGGGCTGCATCGAGCCGCCGAGCATGATCATGTGGCTTCGATCCACCGGACGGGCGGCAAGCGTGTCGACAGCGACCAGCCGTGACTCCTGAGACAAGTCCGTGTCGAAGGCCGGGGCGTCATTCGCTGAAAGGGAATCGATCCTGTCGATCGTGGCGCCCGCGGGGGCGAGAATAATGCCGGTCCTTTCACGTTCGCCCTCCCTGAGCGCCAGAATCGGCCATGCGCGGGTCTCATTTGGAAGGTCGATCTCCAGGTCGAGACGCTGCCCCATGGCCAGCCCGAACCGCGAACCCGCGACCGGCTGGACCTCATGCCCGTCGACGGCGACGAGCCGGGCTTGTGCTTCGCCCGTGTCGATCCAGAAAACGGTGGCTGCGGCTGCGTTGATGACACGGAGGCGAACCCGGCCGCCGCGTTCGACCTGAACGACATCGGGATCGGACAGGGTTCGGTCATTGGCGAGATAGGCATCCCAGTCGTAGTCGTTGAGATCCATCGCCATGTTACCCATATCCATGGCCATCGAGCCCATTCCCCCGGCCTCGCCCTGGTTCATTCCAGGCATGCCGCCATGGTTCATGCCTTGCATCGCGCGTGACATGCCGGCAGCGCCATGTCCATCAGCGCTTGCGCTGGTGATCTCTTCCAGCACTTCTTCCGGTGTCTTGAACGCGAAGTCGTGCAGGAACAGGACGACTTCCTGCCGATCGGCGGATAGGTCTTCTGCCCTCCGGACGATCAGCGGCGCGGCGAGCAATCGCATTTCCTGGATCGGCACATGGCTGTGCATCCAGTGCGTTCCGGGCTGGGGCGCGAAATCGAAGCTGCGCGTTTCACTGGGCTGAAGAAGCGGCTGCGGCATATCCGGGACGCCGTCCTGAGCGTTCGGGGGAATCTGGCCGTGCCAATGAATGATCGTGGACTCGGCGAGATCGTTGGTCAGATCCACCCGAAATCGCTCGCCCGGATCGAGGAGCAGCCCCTGCCCGTTGGGACCAGCAAGTCCGAAAACGGTGGCCGGTCGATTGTCTATATCGAGCGTGCGGCTGGTGGCGGCCAGGCGGATCGCAGCCGCGTCCTGGCCGTAGGCCCTGATGGGGAAATGGGATGCAGCAAGCATGGCTGCGCTGGCGGCGAGGAAGCCGCGTCGTGAAAAGGTCGTCATATTCGTCACCTCGGGACGATCTGTCCCGCCTGAAAGGTCCAAATGGATCGCAGCGGGATCAGCCCCGCCGCAGGCTCAGAGGAGGCGCGATATAGGAGGGCGATCATTCCGGCCGGGAGCTGCCGCAACGAAGACGGCATCCGGCGGGAAGGGATATTTTTGCCGCGAGCTGATTTGCTTTGCCGAAGTACGCACAACCGGAAGCCAGGCCGATATTCCGGCGCAGGCGAAGGTGCACAATCCGGCATCTGCTTTGCAGGATTTCCCTTCGCTGCAAGCGGCCATCGAAGAAGAGGCTTGCTCCATGTGCTGCGTCAGCGCGGCGCGTTCCAACATCCCGGACATGCGGGTCTCGTGTGCTTGAACGGCAAAAGAAGCAGCGGCAAGCGAGATGGTTGTAACAATGATAAGCAACGCGCGAAGCATGGGCAAAGAATAGAGCCTCGCCGACCCTTTGTCCATTGATGAAGCCTGCATGCCGGCCGTCCTGCTCATAGGTTTGAGGCTTAGGTCGTGCGGGGCGGCGAAGCGCCGCCCCGACGTTGCATCACTGCGCCTGATAGGTGACGCCGTTCGGTCCCTTGCCGACAGCATATGTCTTGACCACGGACTGGCTGCCGACGTCGATCTGGGAAACGGTCCCGGCCACGATGTTGGTGACGAAGACAAAGGCTCCGTCGGCAACGACCGTCACGCCGTGAGCGCCCTTGTCCGTCTGGATGGTCTTCACGACATTCCCGCCTACGACATCGATAACCGAGACCGTCTCATCCGGCTCCGTTTCGGTTCCCTGGTTCGCGACGTAAACCAGCCGGCCATCAGGCGTGGCGTAAACCTGGATGGGCGAACGGCCGACATTGATGCGTGCGATCACCTCGCGCGACTGCGTGTCGATAACGGCGACCTTGTTTTCATCGCGCAGCGAGACATAGACCCGCTTTCCGTCAGGTGTGAAGCCGACCTGGACGGGCGCAACGCCTACCTTGATCCTGGCAACTTCCGAAAGCGCCGTTGTGTCGATAACCGAAACAGTACCGTCCTGGACATTCGCGACATAGATGGCGCTTCCATCCGGGCTCATCCGCAGGCCGTGGGGGTAGTCGCCGGTGCCGACCGTGGCGACGACCTCGCCCTTGGCAAGATCAACGACCGACAAGCTGTCGTCTTCGGAATTCGAGACGTAGGCGCGATTGCCTTGCGCGTCTGCGATCACATGCGCAGGATGCCCACCCACGGGGATCGACGCCTTCACGCCGGAGGAAATATCGGCCGCGTCGAGGACGATCAATTGGCCTGCGACAGCGGCATCACCATGTCCGTCGCCGCCATGGCCAGCCCCATTGGACGCATGAGCGTCTTCAGCTTTGCCGGCGACCGGCAGGCCCACCGCCAGCACCAAATCTTTTCCCGATACGAACTGCACGTTGTGGGGCGTGATCGGGACCGGAACGATGTCGATCTTTTCCGTGGTAAGGTCGATGCGGCTAACGGTGTTGCCAAATTCATCGGCCGTATAGACGAAGCCGGTTGCAGCAGGCTCCGCTCGGACGGTGGCGGCGAACGGAATAGCAAGCACCAGGGCCGATGCCGTCGCGAAGGCCAGCATGGCCGCACGTCTGCGAATCGCGGTTGCTGTCAGGACGGTGGCGTCGCCTTAACCGCCTGTTTTAGCCGACTTGATATTCGGATTGTCATGACCGAATTCCCTGCCGCCCACTTCAGACGCCACCGCTTTCCTGCCGAGATCATCACCCATGCGGTCTGGCTGTATTTCCGATTTCCGCTCAGTTTACGCGACGTCGAAGATCTGTTGGCCGAGCGCGGCATCAACGTCTCATTCCAGACCGTCTCGGAATGGGCGGCGAAATTTGGCTTGAAGTTCGCCAATCAGCTCCGACGCCGCTCACGAGGCCAGTTTGCCGACAAGTGGCAGCTCGATGAGATGGTGGTGACGATCAAGGGAAAGAAATACTGGCTGTGGCGCGCCGTCGATGCCAACGGCTACGTTCTCGACGCCCTCTTGCAAAGCCGAAGGAACAAGGCAGCAGCCTTGCGTCTGATGCGCAAACTGCTCAAGGGTCAAGGTATCGCCCCGCGCGTGATGCTGACCGACAAGCTGCGTTCCTATTCGGCTGCGAAGGCGGATTTGATGCCGAAGGTCGAACATCGCTCGCACAAGGGATTGAACAACCAGGCTGAAAATTCCCATCTTGCTGTGCGACGACGAGAGCGGCGCATGATGCGCTTCAAGTCCGCGCGGCAATGTCAGCGTTTCGTCTCCACTCACGGCCAGATCGCCAATCTCTTCCTTCTTCACCGCAAAGACTTGACCGCCGCAGACCATCGCCAGCTTCGCACTCACGCCATCTCGACCTGGCGGGAAATCGCTTTGTCGATTGATGCGTGAAGTTCAGGTCGAAGAGACTACCGCATCCCAAACTCGGTTAAGGCGACGCCACCTAGCAAAGCGGCTGACCCGCTCCACGAGCGACGTCACGTTGGCCTTGCCGAACTTCTGGCGAAACTAGATCAGATCGCACTCCCAATGCCTGAACTGCTTGCGGTCGGCGACAACCTCTGGGCGACGCAGAATATTGAGTTCCGGGTTAAAGCTTTCCAAAGTGCCGCATTTGAAGGCCTGACAGAAGACCGCACTCGATCATGCCCAAGGGTTCAGAAACTTCTTGCATCATGAGCGGCAACCACAGAAGCTCCTACAATCAGTACTTGCGTAAGGCAGAACTATCGAACACGCCAAGCTTTTCATATTGTTGCGGATTCCGGTAGTAAAACCAATGACCGCAGATGGGATACCTCGACCTCCTTTATTTTAAGAACACTAGCTTAGTTTCGCTCCTCAATCTTGACAATGCGGCCGTCTTCCAGTGTCAGGATACGATCAGCGCGGTCAAGGATGCGGTTGTCATGGGTGACGAGCAAGGTCGTTGTGCCCCGCGCTTCGCCCATGCGTTTCAACAGATCGACGACCTCGGCCGCACTGTCCTTGTCCAGTGCGGCGGTGGGCTCGTCTGCCAGCACCAGCGCCGGGCTGGAGATAAGGGCCCGAGCCACGGCCACGCGCTGTTTCTGCCCACCTGACAAGTTGGCGGGCAGGTAGGTCGTGCGGTCTGTCAGGCCGACGAGGCCAAGCGCATGGGCGGCCGCGCGTTGCGCCACGCCGTCGGGCACGCCACCATGCACCTGCACCCCCATCATCACATTCTGCGCCGCAGTCAGGCTTTCATGCAGGTTGTGGGCCTGGAATATGAAGCCCAGACGCCGGCGCAGCGCGACAAGCTGTGTCTGGGGTGCGCCCTTCAGTTCGTGATCCAGAAGCCGTACCGACCCATCCTGTACCGCGCGGAGGCAGCCGATCAGCGTGAGCACCGTGGTCTTGCCAGACCCAGAAGGGCCCATCAACACGGTGAAGCTGCCGCGTTTCAACGTCAGGTTCACGTCGAACAGGGCTTGTTTCCGGACTTCGCCGCTGCCGAACCAGTGGTTCAAGGCCCGTACTTCAACGATTGCGTCGCTGTCCATGGCAGCCTCCTAGAAGAGATCGGCAGGGTCGGCAGCGGCAAGCCGACGGGTGGCGATGGCGCCGGACAGGGCGGAAAACACGATGGTGCCGAGGAAGACCGTCGCCGCCATCGAGGGTGTCATGCCCAGTGGCAGGGTGGTTATCTTGCCCATGACTGTCAAAATGGTCGTCCCGACAACCAGACCGGGGATAAATCCCATGATCCCCAGCACCAGCGCCTCTTCGAAGACGATGCCGAGAAAGAACTGGGGGCCATAACCCATGGCCTTGAAGGTTGCGTATTCACGCAGGTGGTCGGCCACGTCGGTGGACAGCACCTGATAGACGATCACGATTCCGACGAGAACGCCTATCAGTACGCCGAAGCCGAAGATGATGCCCGTGGGCCGCTTGGTCTGCTGGTAGCGCAGGTCCTCCTGCGCGGCTTGTTCATAGCTGCGGATGCGCAGGGATGGATCGGAGATCAGGGATTTCAGGCGCGCGATCACGGCCTCCGTCTGCGCGCCGGGGCGCAGCGTCAAAAGGATATGGTCGGGCGCCGTGGAACTGCGCGTCGGGAACAGCGACAAAAAGGTCTGATCCGAGACCAGCATATAGCCATCGCCACCGAACCCGCCTCCGCCGGCAAAGGTGGCGTAAGCGGTGACGGTACGGCCCTGCGTTTCAAAGGAGAGCGGTGATTGCGGACGGATCGCGGAAGCTTCATCCTTGCCCAGTCCCCGGGCCAGCCGGTCGAGTATCGCCGCATCTTGCACCTGCAAGAGGTACAGATCGCTTGCGATATCGGCGGCCAGGAATTCTTTCTTGACCGGGTCCACGCCAAAGGTCGTCAGACTGATGTCCTTCTCGCCCCGGTCCCAGGGAACATTGGCGATCAGGAGACCCATGCCCGCGGAGACATCCGGATCACCCATTGCCTGTAGCAGCCATTGCCTTGCGACATTGCCGCCATCGGTCAGGGTGCTCGCGTCGCTGGCCGAAATCATGATATCTGCCTGGAAGAAATCATAGGGTCGCAATGTTGCAGCACCCATCGAATTCATGATCCCAAGCTGGACGAAGACCAGCACATTGGCAAAGGCCACGCCGGCCAGTGCCGCCGCAAAGCGGGTGCGGTTATGGGTCAATTGCAGCCAGCCGATCGGCAGCCGCCCGAACAGGCGTTGCAGCAGGTAGCTCATGGATTGACCCGCGCAGTGGTGTCAATGCGGGCTATGACCTCGAGATTCGTGAAGCGTGCGGCAAGTTCAGAGGAGGCCTTGTCCAGCACCACCAGGACCTGGATCACGCGCGCATCCTTGTTTTCCGCCGCGTCGTCCGAAATCAGTCCCTGCCGTCCCACGGTCAGCCCGATGCTGTCCACCCGGCCCTGAAGCGTGACACCCAGTGCCGGGGTGGCCAACTCCACCGGTTGGCCGACCAAAACATTACTGATGCGGTCCTGCCAGATCTCCACCTCGGCCATCATCTGGTCGGTGTCGCCCATGTCCATGATGCCGTCGGTAGGAGGGCGCTGTCCGGGCGTAACATGGATGTCGAGGATTGTACCGGTGATCGGGGCCACGACCTCGGCGCGCGCAAGATCAAGCTGCGCACGGGCGAGGTCGGATCGGGCGGCATCCACATTGCGGCTCGCCACGATCACATCGGGCTGTTCGTCCAGCGTGACTGCGGCATAGCGCGTTAACGTCGCCTCGGCGCGCACCACGGAAAGTTGGGCGCTCTCTGCCGCCGAACGGGCGGCATCGAGCGTAGCCTGTGTGCCCACATCGTGCGAAACGAGTTCTGCCGTTCGCGCCAGCGTCGTGGCGGCTTCTGCCGCAGTGGCCAGGGCCTGATCAAGCGTAGCTTGTGCTTCGTTGCGGCTTGCCTCTATCGCGGCACGGGTCTGAATGAGGTTTGCTTCGCGCACGGCAAGGTTTGCCTCGGCCGTCAGGACCGCGCCGGTCAGAGCCGAGTGATTGTCGAGCCGCGCCAGCACGGTGCCCTTCTCCACCCGGTCACCCACGGATACGAGGATTTCGGCAACGCGCGCATCGCCCGCGCCGTAGGGTGCCGCCACAACCGAGACATCGCCACGCGGCATCACCCGCGCCAACCCCACCACATCGGTGGGCAGCAGGGTTTCCGCCATCTTCGACGGCAGCTCGATCTCGGGCGGCAGCGCAATGGGTGCATCCGAGCCGCCACCGGGAGTAAGGCCCGTCAGTGCGTAGAACTTCTGCAAGCCCGTCGGTTGAAAATACAGTCCCAGCACCGCGCCCGAGAACATGAACACCGGGACCAGCAGGACCAGCAGATAGCGCTTGCGAAACCAGCGGCGCCGGCGAGCAACTGTCGGCTCAGACAGTTTCAGATCAATCGGAAGGCTTTGCTCTTCGGGCGCTGACATGGCGGTCTTCTCTTTCTGTCGATCTTGGAAATTTGGATTGATGCCCAACCCGATTGAACCCGCTACGTCGAGACGTTTCCAGCATGATGACCCATGACTGCTCTTGTCCAGCACATTCGCCAGGCTCCCCCCGCCGGCGACCTTTAACGGTCGAGCCCCACTCGGTAGTCGCCGCTACTCCGCCGGACGGATCATGCGGATCATGACGTTGTTTTTCAGCACGATCCGATGGAAGGGAATAGCCAGGACATGCAGAGCGACAAGCGCCAGAAGCACGACCTTGAAGATGTTGTGGACCTGTGCGGCAATGGTGAGATCGACGAACCACGCCAATGCACCCGATACAGACATGATCGCCAGTACCGCATAGAAGGCCCAGTGGGCGACATGGCTCAGCAGCTTTAGCGGCGCGGGTTCATTCGCGGGCGGTAGAGGCGCGCCACGCGTCAGACGCAGGGCCAGTCGCCACAGGATGAAGACGAGGATCAGCCCGCCGCCCGCGACATGGGCCAGGATCAGTGGGTCGAAGGCATAGTCCGTGCCCTGCCGGATCGCATCCCAGGCAGAGGCGATGGAGTCCTTGAAGATATATTGACCGGCGACCAGCAGGGCGACGATCCAGTGGAGCGCGATCTGCGCTCCGGAATAACCTGTGGGATGTGTCATGGCTCTGTCCCTTTGAATGATTGGGCGGGCACCTTTCGGCACCCGCTATCCCCTGTCTGGTTACGGTTTGGTCGGGGTTCCGGCATTGATGTCTGTCAAGCGGCCCATGCGGGCCATCATCTTCACGGGAAAGGTGATTTCCTCGGCGCTGATTTCCTTGTTGCCATCATCATCGAGCATGGCGAAGGGTCGCGCGGCCATGCCTTTGGTCACCTCGGAAAAGAGCGCGGCAAATTCCGCCTCGGACAGAGCGCCGCTCTTGTCGGCATCATGGGTGGCGAGCAGGGCGGAAACACCGGCCTCTGCCTCCGTAGCCGTGACCTTGCCGTCCTTGTCGGCATCGAAAGACTGGAAGACCGGATTTTCGGCAAAGCCGTTCATGCCCATCGGGCCATGGCCGGCGCGCTGGCCCATCCGGCCAGGCCCCCATCCTGCGCCGTCGGCGCCCTGCATCATCATGCCCGGTGCATGGCCTCCCATCATGCCCCAGGGGCCGCCGCCCGCGATGGCCGGAATGGTCGCACCGCCGATGACTGCGACGGCAGCGATGGCGCCAAGAGTAAGGATCGTCTTGCGTTTCATGGTCTCACCTCTTCGGGTCTGTGTTTCGAATGAGACCAGGATGGAGGGGCTTTGTCGCAGAAGGATGCCGCGACGGGGCCTGAATTGTATCCGTCTGTCGCAAGGACAGGGAGTGCGACAGACGGATACGCAAAATTCCTCCCGCTTGCTGCAACGGCAGGCTATGTAAGGGCATGACTGATCTATCGCCCCATATCCTGGTCGTGGACGACCATCGCGAAATCCGCGATGCGGTGACGCGATATCTGGAAAAGAACGGGATGCGCGCAACGCCTGCTCGCGATGCCGCGGAAATGGACGTGGCTCTGAAGGCCGGAAGGTTCGATCTGATCGTTCTCGATGTGATGATGCCAGGCGAGGATGGGCTTTCCGCCGCGCGGCGCGTTTCGGCCAGCGGCGGCCCGCCGATCCTGATGCTCAGCGCCTTGGGCGAGGAGACCGACCGCATCGTTGGTCTGGAAATCGGCGCCGACGACTATCTGGTGAAGCCTTTCAATCCGCGCGAACTCCTGGCGCGGATCAAGGCCATCTTGCGACGTTCTGACCGGCCCGAGCCCATGGCTGGTACTCTTGGTGGGCGCAAGCTGGCCTTCGCAGGTTGGGTGCTCGACACCGATACCCGCGCCCTCACGCATCAGGACGGGCGTGAAGTCAGCCTGACAAGCGCCGAGTTCAAGTTGCTGACCATCTTTCTGGAACGCCCGCGCTTCGTGCTGTCGCGCGATCAGCTGTTGGACCTGACGTCCGGCCGGGTAGCCGAGGTTTTCGACCGCACCATCGACAACCAGGTCAGCCGCCTGCGCCGCAAGATCGAAGATGACGCGGCAAGCCCCAGGATCATCGCCACCATTCGGGCGGGTGGCTACAGCCTTGCGACCGATGTCCGAGAGGTGAATTGATGCGGCTTGCCCCTCGCAGCCTGACCGGGCAGTTGGCACTGTTGATCCTGGTCGCCTTCCTGGTGGCCCAGTTCATAAGCCTCTGGCTTTTCACGGGTGAACGCGGGACCGCCTTGCAAGCCAGCCTCAGAGTCGAAACCGCCGAGCGGGCAGCGGCGGTCGTTCTCGCACTGGAAGCCGCCGAACCGGAAAATCGTCCGGGCGTCCTTGCCGCGGCCCGCTCGCATCAAGCGCAATTCGAGGTGGGAGAGAGCGCGATCAGTTTGAAGGAAACTGAGCTACCGGCGGTCCGATCCAGGGTAACAGATGTGCTGGGAAGCCCGCGCGAGATTCGTGCCGAAGAAGTCGGGATCTCCCCGCGCGACGGCCGTCCCATGACGCCTCCTGCCGCGCTTGCCTGGTTGCGTGACCGGCTGCTGGCCGCAGGCGTGGCTCCAACCGAACTTCGCCTGTCCGTGCTCTTGAAGGACGGGACCTGGCTCAATGTCCGCTCCCGCAACGACCGCCGGGATTTCCAGCTCCCTCCGGCTATCCTGGGCACTATTCTGCTTTCGTTGGCGCTGATCATGGCAGCGCTCTGGCTTGGACTGCGCCGGATCACCGGCCCGCTGCGACACCTTGTTCAGGCGGCGGAAGAGATGGGGATCGACGGTCCGGCATTTTCCATGCCGCGCGGCGGGCCCGACGAGGTGCGCGCACTGTCCGACGCGATGGAGCGGATGCAGGCACGCATATCCGGCATGGTTGCCGACCGGACGCGAATGCTGGCGGCGCTCGGTCACGATCTTAGGTCGCCCATCACGGCGCTGCGCCTGCGGGCGGAGATGGTCGATGATGACGAGACGCGAGAGCGCATGGCAGCGACGCTGGATGAAATGCAGGACATGGTCGAGGCGACGCTGGCCTATGCCCGTGGCGTCTCGCCTGACCAGCCGATGGAACCGACGGACATTTCGCGACTGCTCCTGGATCTGGCCTCCGAACTGAGCGAAACCGGTCCGCAGGTGGTAACCGGCACGATGGAACCCGTCACCTTGCCGCTTCGGCGGACGCCGATGCGGCGCGCCTTGCGCAACCTGATAGAGAATGCCCAGCGTTACGGGGGCGAAGCGGTCATTGGTCTCAGTCGAATGGGCAGCGATGTCGTCATTTCCATCGACGATACAGGACCGGGCATACCCGATGCGGATCTCTCCCGCGTCTTCGAGCCGTTTACACGGCTTGAACAATCCCGCTCTCGTGAGACCGGGGGTGTCGGGTTGGGTCTCCCCATTGCGAGAGCCATACTGCACGCGCATGGCGGAACGGTGGAGTTAACGAACCGGGCCAAGGGCGGCCTGCGGGCGACCATTACACTGCGAGGCGCGGTTGCACGAGAGGGGTGACGCGGCTGCGTTTTTTCAGATTGGGTCAATCGGGATTCCAAATCTGTTAAAATAGAAAATACGTGAGCTCAATTTTGTTGCCACCACACAGAAGGACCTCAACAACTGCTCCGTCGCGAATAAAATGGGACTGCTAGTGGCTCATAATTGATGCGGGGTTCTCAAGGCGGAATGGCCGTCAGGCATGGACGGCGGCGACCAGGCGGCGGCAGGCATCGACCAGGTTAGGCTCCTGCAGCAGCGCGCCGCCGATCAGATACATGACGTCGTCACCATAGGCCTCTCGCATTTCGGGCACACGGCTTAAGGTCATGCCACCACCCGGCGCGGCAACGATCGCCTTGGGTCCCCCAATGTCGGCCGCACAAGCCCTCGCAATCGACAGGCACTCTTCGCGAGTAAAGCCGAAACGCCCACCGAAGTTCGGGTAGATGGCAGCGTCCACACCCATCAGCCGGTGCAAGGTGCCGAAAAAGCTGCGGTGCGAGAAGCCGCAGTCGGGTGAGACGACATTCGCGCCGGAAAAGGCGGGGTGGGAGATGATGGGAAGCGAGAAGTCCGAATCCTCCGCCAGCGCACGGATGGCGTCGTAGCCGGCCAGTGCCGGGGCGATCATCACGGCACCCGCGCCAGCTTCCTGCGCTCGTCTTGCGCGCTCGACGAGTGATGTCGTTGGCCCGGTAATGTTGGGGACAAAGCTTGTCTGGCCGCCGGATTTCGCGTTCGACTCGCCGACGGCCTCGACGCAGGCCCGCAACCGCTCTTCGAACGGAGACGTCTTCTGATCGACGAGGCCGTGATCGTCCTTCACGAAATGCATGCCGCCGAGCGCGAAGTCATGGGCGAGACGAGCCAGCTGTGCTGTCGACAGGCCCACGGGCTTGATGGCAGACATCAGAAGGGGTGTGTCACCTATGCCCGCCCTGGCGCGAAGTCCGGCAATGCCGTGACGCGGGCCTTTGCAGAGCGCCAGCACGCCGGGTGAGGGGCTGATGTCTTCCACCTTCAGGCCTGGCTTGATGGAACTGTTGCCGAAGACAATATTGAGGAACTGAAGGAAATCCTCCCCCATGTCGTCGTCCGAGTAGGAGATTTTGGCCAGATAGCCCGGCCTGCCGTAAGGGTCCTTGTCGAGCGCCTCCAGTCGGCCGAGGATCTCGTCCTCGACATAGTCGTTCCGTCTGACCAATCAATTGTCTTGAAGCTCAGGCAGTTTGCAGCAACGCTTCCCCCGTGATTTCCGGCACCTTCTCGATCAGCTCGGAAATCTTGGCTTGCGACAGCGGCCTCGACATCAGGAAGCCCTGGATCTCGGAGCAATGGTCGGCCGTCAGCAGGGCGAGTTGTTCGTTTGTTTCGACACCTTCCGCTGTTACGCTTAAGCCGAGTGCGCGACCAAGGCCGAGGATTGCTTGAACGATCGGCCGCGCACTTTCTCGCGTACCCAGATCGCTGATGAAGCTCCGATCGATCTTGATGACGTCGAAGGGGAAATTGCGCAAATAGCTAAGCGAAGAGTAACCAGTGCCAAAATCGTCCATGGCAAGTTTCACGCCCATGGCCTTCAACTCGTTGAGCACTTCAATCGCCCGCTCAGCATCTTCGAGCAAGACGCCCTCGGTGATCTCAAGTTCCAGAAGTTCACCCTTCAGACCGGAGCGGCGAAGGCAATCCCTGACCTTGTCGACGAATTTTGTATCGCGAAACTGCACTGGCGAGACGTTGACCGAAACGCCGATCCCGGACCAGTTCGCGGCAGCCTCACATGCAGTGTCGAGGATCCAGTCCCCGAGCGGCACGATTAAACCATTTTGCTCGGCCAATGGTATGAAATCACATGGCGGGATGCGGCCGCGCTCCGGATGCGCCCAGCGAACCAAGGCCTCGACACTGCGCATTTGACGGGCACGCGTATCAAAACGCGGTTGGTATTCAAGGAAGAAATGGCCGGCGGTCAGGCTATGGCGCATATCCTCCGTCATCTTACGCTGCAACATGATCTTGTCGTTCATCTCAGCAGCAAAATAACTGAACTGCCCGCGTCCGGATTGCTTGGAGCGGTAGAGCGCCGTATCAGCGGCACGCAGGAGCTCATCCGGCGTTGTGCCGTCCATGGGCGCAATCGCCACTCCAATCGACATGCCAACTGTCAACTCACCGCTTTCATGGCGAATGGGCGCACCGACTGTTTCCATAAGCTTCATGCAGAACCGTTCGACCGCCTCGGCTGGCATTCCGGGCGCTGCAATGACGAATTCGTCGCCGCCCACGCGTGCGACCATGTGATCAGCGCGTATGGCACGCCGCAAGCGATCTGCAACGGCCCCCAAAACCAGATCGCCAACATGATGACCATGAGTGTCATTGATTGGTTTGAAGCGGTCCAGATCGACGTAGAATACCGTCATGCTTGCCGCAGCGCTCGCCAGAGCGGTTTCCATGAAAGCTACTAATTTTGTCCGGTTCGGCAGGGAGGTACCCGAATCCAAATGGGCCTGCCGTTTTGCATCCTCAAAAGCCTCGGCAAGCGCGACGTTTGAAGTCACATCAGTCGCGTATTTAATCACTTTGCGAGGGCAACCATTCAGGTCGAGGATTGGATTATAAGAAGCCTGTATCCAGATCTCCCTACCGTCGTTACCGAGCCTTTTGTACAGGCCTGCGTGATATTGCCCACTGCGAAGTGTCTCCCAAAACAGGGAATACTCGACGCTCTTGGCATAGGACTTTTCGACGAGCTCTGAATGATGCTTCCCGACCACGTCGTCACGCTCAAAGCCGAGGGTCGAAAGGAAGTTGTCGTTGACCGCCAATATGATACCGTCAAGTGCAAGCTCTACGACGCCTTGCGACTTGTTGATAGCCTCGATCTGTCCCTCGTAATCGGCCTGTCTCAGCCGTTCGGCGGTCACGTCAACTGCATATTTGACAATTTTGAATGGCCGGCCCTCCATGTCGAGGATCGGATTGTAAGTCGCCTGTAGCCAGATCTCGCGACCATCTTTGCCAATACGCTTGTACTCACCCGCTTTATGTCGGCCCAAGCCAAGCTCGCGCCAGAAACTGCGATATTCGTCAGAGTCTGCTGCATCGGCAGAGACAAACATGCTGTGATGTTGTCCGTAGACCTCGCCAAACCTGTAGCCGGTGAGTTCCAAAAAATTATCATTCGCATCGATGACAGTCCCATCAAGTGCAAACGAGATCACACATTGCGCCTGATTGATCGCTGCAATCTGTCCCTGATATTCAGCCTGCAGAAGACGTTCTTCCGTTACAACCGAAGCGAACTTGACCACCTTGGACGGAACACCGTTTGCGTCAAAGATCGGATTGTAGGTTGCCTGAAGCCAGATCTGGCGACCATCCTTGCCGACGCGCTTGTAAAGGCCGGATTGATGCTCACCGCGTCTCAGCGCATGCCAGAACTGATTATAGGCCAAACCATGGGCCTCAGCGCCATCCACAAGTATCCGGTGGTGACGGCCTGCGATTTCCTGAAGGCTGAAGCCGACCGCGTCGAGGAACTTGTCGTTGGCATCGAGGATCGTGCCGTTCATTCCAAGCGTTACCACACAATTGGACTTGTGGATGGCATTGATCTGCCATTCATAATCGGCTTGTCGCAGTTTCTCAGCCGTCCGATCTGTGGCGAATTTCACAATCTTGATGGGCCGGCCAGCGAGATCAAGAACAGGGCTATAAACGGCTTGTAACCAGACATCCCGGCCAGACTTGTGGCGCCGGCGATACTCACCCGACTGATGCTCCCCTCGCCCAAGCGAAGCCCAGAAATCACGGTAGTCCTGGTGGCTGGCAAAGTCAGGATCGACAAACATCGAGTGATGTTGCCCTAGAACCTCGGACAGCGAGTAACCCATCGTCTCGAGGAAGAGCGTATTGGCATCAAGAACATGGCCATCGAGAGAAAACTGGATAACGGCTTGGGAGTTTCCGATCGCTTCGATCTGGCCACGCTCGTCTGCGATCTTCTCTTGCTGGTCAGTCAGATCCGAGATGATCTGCACAACCTCGAAGTCGTCGTCAGAGGGTATACCGATTGGCACAAACGTCATGTCGAGCCAAAGTTCCTGGCCCGTCTTCGTCAACCAGAACCGCCCTTCACGATGGGTCTCTCCATCCAGGATTCGGTCCCAGGCGCCCGTCTGCAAGAGTGGCGTAGCACCTGGACGTTCAAAGAGCGCGGCACTCGAGCCAACAACGTCCTCGAGCTCGTGTCCGAGCAAGCGGACGAAACGGTGATTGGCCGAATTGATGCGTCCCCTGCGATCATAACGGACCGTCGCGAATAGCTGATTGAGAGCCCTGAGCTCTGCCGCAACCGTATTGTCGTATCGCCGTTCGTCCATTGCAGACATGCCTTCGCAATCCATCCAAACACAGGGCAAGCCAGGACGTGAATACCCGGCATTCGTCGAGGGCTGCCTTCCTTTGCAACGACCAGACGCGGAACCATGACACCAGTCGGCGATGCCGCGTGCCATCTTTAGTAACTTTGATGCGCGCGGTGCTCGAAAACCGATTCGATCAAAGTTAGCTCTTTAAAGTCTAATTTTAATTTAAAATATGCGACTAGGTCCTGTTGACAAAGTATGGGAGCCATATCTTTGCGGCGGCCAGGGCAAGGAATTCTGAGAAGGATTTTCGCGTCTTGTCGTATCGGGTCGCAACGCGACGGAACTGTTTGAGACGGTTGAACATCCGCTCGATACGGTTCCGATCCTTATAGGCCCGGAAGTCGCAGGCAGGTGGGTAATCCTCCCCGTTTTAACGGGGTTCAGCGGTAGAACTCACGCGGCCATTTTCAGTTTCTGAGCGGGTGTAATGCCGCCAATGCCCATGTTGGGCCGTTCGTGGTTATACGTCCAAAGCCATTCCGTGGCGATCTCCTGCACCTCCGTTATGCTGTCAAAAATATACAGATCGAGCCTGACGAAGCTCGCGGTTCTCCCGCTCCAGAGCCTTCATCTTCTCGGCCGCGTCGCTCGGCAGGCCTGCTCGTTTGCCGCTGTCGACCTCGGTCTTCTTCACCCATTCATGCAGCGTGGCTGGCGAGCAACCGATCTTGCCCGCAATAGATGAAACGGCTGCCCACCGCGACGGATGCTCTGCCTCGTGATCCAGCACCATACGGATGGCGCGTTGGCGGACTTCCGGTGAAAATTTGTTTGTTGTCTTGCTCATATCGGCTCCACTTTCTCAGAAGTTGGAGCCTCCGGCAAACCCGGCGCGGTTCACAATGACGCGACGGCTGTTGGAAGCGCTGGCGCCGAATACTGATCCTGTTGCCTGGCAATTCCGAGGAGCCATTTGTGGAACCTTTGGCCGAACGGCTTTTCAAGAGCGGTCCTGTCCCAGGCGAGATAGTAGCTTTCGGAAAGCTTCATGCGAATGTCGAAGGGAACGATCAAACTGCCCGAGGCAATCTCGTCCTGCACCATGGAAACCTGCGCGAGTACAAATCCGCGCCCATTGGCGGCCGCGTCGATGGCGCTGCTCGACAAGGTAAAAGAAAGGCCGGAAAAGGTCTGCCGGCCATCGGCATCGATGAGGCTTGCCCAGTCCTTCCATTGCGGCGACGCCTTGTAGTCTGCCTCCCATTCCACATTGAGCAGGGGAAATGTGAGGATGTCCTGCGGACAGCGCGGAGCGCCGTTTGCAATGAGCGCAGGCGAACAGACCGGCACGACCCAATCGGTGAACAGAACTGCTACGTGTTCGTGGGCGTAGGAACGCCGGCCGTAGGTGATGCGGAAATCCACCTCCTCCGCACCGAGGCGAGGTTCCTGTTCCTGGCCGAGGATGCGCACGTTCGAGCCCGGACAGAGCGACTGCCAATCGAAGATCTTGCGGCTGACCCAACGGCTGGCGACCGAGGACAGGGCGCTGAGCACGATGCCGCTTTCGTTGCGCGCACGCGTCAGGACATTGGCGGCGTGGGAAAGCTGCTGAAAACCCTTCGCAACCTCGCGATAATACAGCCGTCCCCAGGACGATAATTCCACCCGCCGGCCGCGCCGCTCCAGAAGCGTCAATCCAAGACATTGCTCCAGATTGCGCACCAGCTGGCTGACGGCTCCCGGCGACACGCCGAGGTCTTCCGCGGCAGCACTCACCGAGCCGCATCGTCCAATGGCTTCAAAGGCCTGCAAGCCACGCAAGGACGGGTTCGACATCGTTACGCATTCCTCCCGCGACGCATCCCAATTTAGATTTTCTAAAATAGAACGCAGCAGCTGGCAACTTGTTGGCGCCGAGAAAACAACGAACATTCGCTTATCAAAACGCAAGGAGAGCGAGATGTTTCTCAAGAATGCCTGGTACGTCGCGGCCTGGGATCACGAGGTAAGCCGCGAGCTGAAGCCCGTCACCATCCTCGGCGAAAAGATCGTTCTTTACCGCCGGCAGAATGGCCAGGCCGCCGCGCTGGAGGATGCCTGTCCCCATCGCAAGCTGCCGCTCTCCATGGGCCGCATCAAGGGCGACGACGTGGAATGCGGCTATCACGGCCTGACCTTCGACTGTTCGGGCACCTGCACCCGCGTTCCGGGTGCAGAGCGTATTCCCCATGTCGCCAAGGTGCGCTCCTACCCCGTTCACGAGCGCTACGGCCTGCTCTGGATATGGATGGGCGAGGCGGAAAAGGCCGACCCGAAGGACATTTTCGAGGTGGAGTATTTCGACGACCCGGCATGGGGCATCAATCGCGGCGAGTCCATGACGCTCAACTGCAACTACCTCTACATGACCGACAACCTGCTCGATCCGTCCCACGTCGCTTGGGTCCATCAATCGTCCTTCGCAAGCTCAGCCTGCGAGGAAACGCCGCTGGAGACGACCGTGAAGGACGATGGCGTGACCGTTTGGCGCTGGATGATCGACTCCGAACCGGCACCCTTTTATGCCCCCTTCCTGCAGTTCGAGGGCAATACGGACCGCAAGCAGCACTACGAGGTCCGCTACCCGAGCAACGCCATCATCAAGGCGATCTTCGCGCCGGCCCATACGGGCGGCGAAGGCCGCGCGCTGCCGGAAAACACCTTCCTCATGGACAGCTACAACTTCATGACGCCGGTCGATGAGAACCGCACCAAATACTACTGGTTCCAGATGCGCAATTTCGCGCCCGACGACGCCAAGGTTTCCGAGAGCTTCGCCAAGTCCGTGCGCGGCGCCTTCGAGGAGGACCGTATCGTACTGGAGGCCGTCCATCACGGGATGGCGAATATGCAGACGCCGAACCTCGACCTGAAGATCGACGTCGGCCCGATGCGCTTCCGCCGCAAGCTCGCCCAGATGATCGCTGCCGAGGCGCAAGCCGGGCCTGCCCACGCAGCGGCTGAGTAAGGATCGCCCGAATGCTGGACGCCGCGGCCTCGCGCTTCCGCCCCTTCGAAGTCATCTCGAAGGCACGCGAAAGCACCACCATCACGTCTTTCCGACTTGCCCCTCTCGACCGGCAGCACTGGCGGCCGTTCGAGGCCGGACAGTTCCTCACGATACGGGTTCCCGATAGCAAGGGTGGCCATGTCCTGCGCAACTATACGGTCTCCTCGTCCCCACGCGAGGAGGGCACGTATCGGATCACCGTGAAGCGTGAGGCCGCACCGTCGCAAGACGTGCCGGCGGGTGTGAGTTCGTGCTGGCTGCATGACGAGATCGAGCCCGGCGCCATCGTCGAGATCGACCTGCCGCGCGGCGCCTTCAAGCTGGACACGTCGAGCCGCCGGCCCGTCGTGCTGCTTTCCGGCGGCGTCGGGCTGACGCCGACGGTCTCGATGCTCGATGTGCTGGCGCGGGAAAGCAACCGTCCCGTCTGGTTCATCCACGCCTGCGACAGCGGGGCCGTCCATGCCCTGCGCGGCGAGGTCGAACAGCTTGCCGCCCTCAGACCCGGCGTCACCGTGCATTTCTGCTACCGTTTCGCAGAAAGCGCCGACCTCGACACGATGCGGTGCCATTCCGAAGGCTTCCTGACACGCGCCACCCTCCAGGAACTTCTGCCGCTCGACGATTACGACATCTACATGTGCGGCCCGCCCCCCTTCATGCAGGCGCTCTATGGTATTCTCACCGGCCTGGGCGTCCGCAAGGAACGTATCGCCTATGAGTTCTTCGGCCCGGCAAGCCTTCTCAAGGAAGCCGCGCAGACAACACCGCACCCCGTCAAGCCGCCCGCCGACGACCAATCCCCCGCAGGCGACGGACCTCATATCGTTCTTCAGAAATCCGGGCGCAGGCTCTCCTGGGACGGCACGAGCGAATCCATCCTTGCCTTCCTGGAGGCACAGGGCATCGAGCCGGAATTCTCCTGCCGGGCTGGGGTCTGCGGAACCTGCGAGCAGGGCCTCGTCTCCGGAGAGGTCGACTATTTCGAGGAGCCGCTGGACGTGATGCCGAGGGATCGGGTGCTGCTGTGCTGTACCCGGCCGAAATCCTCGCTCGTGCTCGATCTGTAGCGACTGTGACCAAGAGGCTGCGGCCTGAACCGGGGGGGCCTCGCCACCCGAAGGAGAGCCCGTGACGAAACTGCTCCGAGATGAAATTCCGCTCAACCCGCATGTCGCCGGTCTGCCGCCCTACAATGCCGGCATGAACATCGCCGCCGCGCAGAAGCACAGCGGCCGGCAGGACATCGCCGCGCTCGCCAGCAACGAGAACCCGGACGGCTGCTCGCCGAAGGTCGCCGCAGCCCTCGCCGGCCTCAATCCGGCGCGGTATTGCGATCCGGCCTGCACGACACTGCGCACGGCCCTCAGCCACAAGCTCGACGTTCCCGCAGACCGCATCGTCGTCGGCAACGGCTCGGAGGAGATGATCGCCGCGGCGTGCCGCGCAATTCTTCGTCCCGGCGCCTTCGTCGCGACGCTCTGTCCCGGCTTCGGCCTGCACGAGATAGAGGCGCTCGCCAACGGCGCGCGGGTCGAGAAGGTTGCCATGCGGCCGGACCTGGATTTCGACATTCCCGCGATCGTCGCCATGCTTACGCGCAAACCGGTGATCTTCTTTCTGTCGTCGCCGTCCAATCCCGTCGGGCCGGCGCTTAACCGTGACGGCCTCGAGCGTATTCTCTCGGCGGTTCCGCCACAAACGCTGCTCGTGCTGGACGAGGCCTATTTCGAGTTCACCGACGACGACATGCCCGACGGGCTGGCCGCCCTCGCAAAGACCGATCTCTCCTGGGTGGTGCTGCGGACCTTCTCCAAGGCCTATGGGCTTGCCGGCCTGCGTGTCGGCTATGCCGTGACGTCGGACCTGCGCCTGGCGCGCGCCATGACCGCCGCCAAGACACCGTTCAACGTCAATGCCGCCGCGCAGACCGCCGCACTCGCTGCACTCGAAGACGAAGCATGGATGCGCGCATCGGTCGCCGCACTGAAGCAGGAACGACAGCGGGTCTCCCAGCGCGTCGCAGCCCTCGGCTTTCGCGTCGCCGGATCGCAGACGAACTTCCTCTTCATCGATGTCGGCTGGGACAGCCGGGCGGCGCTGGATCACTTCCTGTCGAAGGGGATCATCATCAAGCCGTGGAAGGAAGCCGGCTACGAAACCTTCATCCGCGTGACGATCGGCAGCCGCTCCGAAAACGACCGCTTCATCGAGGCGCTGACCGCTCTCGCCACGGAGTGACGCGCCGCAGCGCCGCTCCAATCCGACAAGACAGAACAGGGGGTCAATCTACGGCCCGAGGGAACGAACCATGAGCGCAAACGCAAGTCTGCCCAAAGCGAACCGGGAGCCACATCGCATGTCCTCATTGACGCCATCCGGTCTCTTTTCCGGCGACTACTCGGCTCTCCGCACCCGGTTCCTGGCCGCCGCGCGCACCGCCGGGGCGAGCCTCGTCGAATATCTGCATCCGCTGCATGGTCCAGACGGCGAGCGGCTTGCGACCGATGTCGCCTATCTCGGCCGCAACGATGCCCGCAAGCTCATGGTGCTGATTTCCGGCACCCATGGGGTCGAAGGTCCGTTCGGTTCGGCCTGCCAGACCGCCTGGCTCTCCCAGAACACGCCCTGGCAGCTTCCCGACGATACCGCCGTGCTCGCGATCCATCTCATCAATCCCTGGGGCAGCGCATGGTCGCGCCGGGTGAACGAAGACAATGTCGACCTCAACCGCAATTTTATCGACTGGCAAAAAGCACCGCCGAAAAACGAACCGTACGGCGCCTTGCACGGCGCGCTCGTCTGTTCCGCCCTGGAGGGGCCGGACCACGACGCGGCAGCGGAGACCTATGAGGCGGCCAAGCGGCAAGCCGGCGGCTATGCCGGCCTCGCCCCAATCATCGAAGCTGGCCAATACGATTTTCCGGATGGGCTGTTCTATGGTGGCGATGGCCCGGTCTGGTCCAACCGCACGCTCATCGACATCCTCTCCACCTTCGCGCAGCAGGCGGCCGAGGTCGTCGTTTTCGACCTTCATACGGGCGCCGGTCCCTATGGTTATCCGGCGCTGCTGTCGGTCGCTGAAAGTGAGCACGCCGGGCTGGACTGGGGGCGGAGCATCTTCGGCCCCACACTCTCGGTCGTCGTCACCGGTGCGAACGCGACAACAGATACCGGCATTGCCGCGACCGCAACCGGTTATGTTTCTGCGGCCGTGCGGACCGCGCTGCCGAAGGCCCGCGTCCTGCCGCTGGTGGTCGAATGCGGCACGCTGGACGGCGCCACCGTTTCCGACGCGGTGCAAGCAGACAACTGGCTTCATCTGTTCGGCAAGGTCGACACGCCGCTCGGCGGCAGGATCAAGGAAACCCTGCGCGCCGCCTTCATCCCCGAGGATGCGGACTGGCAGCGCACATGCCTTGCCGCATCGCTGCGCCATTTCGATCGCGCCTTCGCCGACCTCAAGGCGGTTGGCGGCGCCGGCCCGGAAAAGACCGTTCCGGCAGCAGCGGCTGTTACCGTCGTCACCCATCCCGACGTAAACGGCCCGAGGCTTGCCGAACGGCCGGCGATCGAGGTGCACGGCATCCACAAGCGTTTCGGCATCCTGCCTGTGCTGAACGGCGTCAGCGTCTCCGCGCAGCCGGGCGAGGTCGTGTCGATGATCGGCTCTTCCGGCTCGGGGAAAAGCACCTTCCTGCGCTGCATCAACCTGCTTGAACAGCCGAACGACGGACGCATCGTCATCGACGGCGAGGAAATCCGCATGAAGAAAACGGCGGACGGCAATGCCGTTCCGGCCGACATGCGGCAGGTCGAGCGCATCCGCTCGCGGGTCGGCATGGTGTTCCAGAACTTCAATCTCTGGCCGCACATGACCGTGCTCGAAAACATCGTCGAGGCGCCGCTGCATGTGCTGAAGGAAGAGCGGCAGGCGGCCGTCGATCACGCTCACGCTTTGCTGAAGAAGGTCGGGCTCTCCGACAAGCACGCGCAATATCCCGGCCAGCTCTCGGGCGGCCAGCAGCAGCGCGCCGCCATCGCCCGCACGCTTGCGATGCGCCCGAAACTCATCCTGCTCGACGAACCGACCTCAGCACTCGATCCCGAGCTGGTCGGCGAAGTGCTGCGGGTGATCCGGCAACTGGCCGAAGAAGGAAACACGATGATCCTTGTGACGCACGAAATGCAGTTCGCGCGCGAGGTCTCGCACAAGATCCTCTTCCTCCATCAGGGAAAGGTGGAGGAAGAGGGTGCCCCGGCGGAGGTTTTCACCAATCCGCGCTCCGAACGCATGCGCCAGTTCCTGGCCCGGACGTTCTGACAGCCGCCGGCCTCACCCACTCGACAACGAAGCTCAACATGGGGAACCAAAACATGAAGCTGAAAAGTCTGTTGCTCGCCACGCTCTTTGCCACCGGCCTCACCACGGCGCAGGCCGCGGAAGGCGAATTGTCGATCGGAACGGAAGGCGCCTATCCGCCATGGAGCATGGCCGATGCCGTCGGCAACGTCACCGGCTTCGATGCCGATGTCGGCAACCTGCTCTGTGCCAAGCTGGAAATGAAGTGCCAGTTCGTCGTGCAGGCCTTCGACGGCCTCATTCCGGCGCTGAAGGCCAAGCGTTTTGACATCATCATCTCGGGCATGTCGATCACCGAAGACCGCAAGAAGGAGATCAACTTCTCCATCGGCTATGCCGAACTCGCCAACATGTTCGTCGCGCCGAAGACGTCGGACCTTGCGGGCATCAAGGATTTCGACAGCCTGATCAAGGCGCTCGACGGCAGGAAGGTCGGCGTGCAGGCCGGCACGACCCACGCGCATTATCTCGAGAAGAACGCACCGAACGCCGACCTGAAGACCTATGACACGCTCGACCAGATGCAGATCGACCTCGCCAGCGGCCGCGTCGATACGGCCTTTTCGGACGCGTCCGCGATGGAGGATTTCCTCGCCAAGCCGGAGGGCAAGGATTTCCAGCTGGTGGACGTCAAGATCGCCAGCTCTTCCGATCCGACGCTCGGCGAAGGCATCGGCGTCGGCATCGCCCAGGAAAACACCGAGCTGAAGGCGCGCATCGACAAGGCGCTTTGCGAACTTGTCGCCGACGGCTCTATCGGCAAGGCGAGCCAGACCTGGTTCAAGACGGACATTTCCCGCCCCTGCAAGTAACGCCGACATGGTGTCTCCCGGATATCCTCCGGGAGACACCGCCTCCGACAGGATAACAGACAGGTTTGGGCGGGCCCGATGGAATTTGGATTATGGCAGGTATGGGAGGGCGGCTGGATCGCCGCAATCCTGCGCGGCGCGGCGATCACCATCGCCGTCGGTATCGCGAGCATGGCCTTCGGCATTGTCATCGGCATTGCCTGCGGCCTGATCAAATGGGCGCGGCTCTTCCCGCTGACGCTGGCGGTGGATTTCTACACGTCGATCGTGCGCGGCGTGCCGGAGCTCCTGATCATCTATCTTCTCTTCTTCTCCTCCGTCGAATTCGTCGGGCAGGTCGCCGCCGCCTTCGGCTATGAAGGACTGGCCGGCAACGGCTATGCCTTCATCATCGCCGTTATCGCGATCGCGGCCATATCCGGCGCCTATTCCACCGAAGTCGTGCGCGGCGCGCTTGCCGCCGTTCCTGGTGGCCATATCGAGGCGGCGCGTGCGCTCGGCATTCCCGGCAGACGCATCTTCCGCCGGATCATCGCACCGCAGATGCTGCGGATTGCCGTGCCCGGCATGAACAATGTCTGGCAGACGACCATCAAGGATACCGCCCTCGTCTCCGTCGTCGGCCTGCAGGAATTGATGCGTGCCGCCTTCGTCGGCGCCGGCTCCACCCGCCATCCCTTCATTTTCTATTTCATCGCGGCTGTCGTCTATCTCGTCATCACGCTGGTCAGCCAGGGTGGTTTCGACCGGATCGAGCGCCTTCTGCGCCCCCGCACGAGGACATAGGCCATGGATCTCGATCTCATCCAGCTTGCCGTTCCGACCCTTGCCAAGGGATTGTGGCTGACCGCCGTCCTGACACTGGCAGCCGTCGCCGTCGGCTTCAATCTCGGCCTCGCGCTCGCCGTCATGCGGCTTTCGAAAAACCGGTTTGTCAGTGGCTTCGCCAAGGGCTACAGCACCGTCTTCCGGGGAACGCCGCTGCTCGTTCAGCTCTTCCTCTTCTACTACGGCCTCGGCCAGATTGCCTTCGTGCGCGACAATCCCGTCCTCTGGTGGATCGTCGGCGACGGTGTTCATTGCGCCGTGATGGCGCTGGCGCTCAACACCGCCGCCTATACGTCGGAGATCCTGCGCGGCGGCCTCCTGTCGATACCTGGTGGCCTCGTCGAGGCGGCGCAGGCCTGCGGGATGTCGCGACTCCTGTGTTTTCGCCGGATCACGTTTCCGCTCGCCATAAGGCAGGCCTTGCCGGCCTATGGCAACGAACTCGTGCTCGTCGTCAAGGGAACGAGCCTTGCCTCGACCATCACCGTGCTGGAAATCACCGGCCATGCGAAACGCCTGATGAGCCAGACCTATGCGATCCTCGAGGTCTTCGCCATCGCCGGCGTGCTGTACCTCCTGATCAATCTGGTGCTGATCACCCTCGTCCGGCTGCTTGAAGCCCGCCTGACGCGCTACCTGCCGCGATAACCAAATCTCCGAAACGACGGACACTCTGGAAGGAAAGACCATGGACGTACGCGCCGCCGTTGCCGTTCAGGCCGGAAAACCGCTTGAAATCATGACCGTACAGCTCGAAGGCCCGCGCGCCGGCGAAGTGCTGGTCGAGGTGAAGGCGACGGGCATCTGCCACACCGACGATTTCACCCTGTCGGGCGCCGATCCGGAAGGCCTCTTCCCGGCCATCCTCGGCCATGAGGGTGCGGGCATCGTCGTCGACGTCGGCCCGGGCGTCACCTCGGTGAAGAAGGGTGACCACGTCATTCCGCTCTACACGCCGGAATGCCGCGAATGTTACTCGTGCCTGTCACGCAAGACCAATCTCTGCACCTCGATCCGCGCCACCCAGGGCCAGGGCCTGATGCCCGACGGCACCTCGCGCTTCTCGATCGGCAAGGACAAGATCCACCATTACATGGGCTGCTCGACCTTTTCGAACTTCACGGTCCTGCCGGAGATCGCGCTCGCCAAGGTCAACCCGGACGCGCCCTTCGACAAGATCTGCTACATCGGCTGCGGCGTGACGACCGGCATCGGCGCGGTCATCAACACGGCCAAGGTCGAGATCGGCTCGACGGCCATCGTCTTCGGCCTCGGCGGCATCGGCCTCAACGTGCTGCAGGGCCTGCGCCTTGCCGGCGCGGACATGATCATCGGCGTCGACATCAACCCCGACCGCAAGGCATGGGGCGAAAAGTTCGGCATGACGCATTTCGTCAATCCGAAGGAAGTCGGCGAGGACATCGTGCCGTACCTCGTCAACATGACGAAGCGCAACGGCGACCTGATCGGCGGCGCCGACTACACCTTCGACTGCACGGGCAACACCAAGGTAATGCGCCAGGCGCTCGAAGCCTCGCATCGCGGCTGGGGCAAGTCGGTCATCATCGGCGTTGCCGGCGCCGGCCAGGAGATCTCGACGCGCCCGTTCCAGCTCGTCACCGGCCGCAACTGGATGGGCACCGCCTTCGGCGGCGCGCGCGGCCGCACCGACGTGCCGAAGATCGTCGACTGGTACATGGAGGGCAAGATCCAGATCGATCCGATGATCACGCACACGATGCCGCTCGAGGACATCAACAACGGCTTCGAACTCATGCACAAGGGTGAGAGCATCCGCGGCGTGGTGGTATACTGAGCGCGGGTTCAAGACCGCCTGCACCTCGCAATCCATGCATTTGCACCGCCGCGCCAGCGCTGGCGGTGCCTGTTATCGGCCGCGCATGCCGCGCCGGCCATGAAGGAGGAGAAACCCATGCCAAGTATCGCGATACACCCATCCGTCGACAACGGGTTCAAAGCGACCGATGCCACCTTTTCCGGCGGCACGCTCGTCTGCAACTGCGCGAGCAATCCGGTCAAGGTCCGCGTCAAGGGCGACATCGCCCATAACCACGCCTGCGGCTGCACCAAGTGCTGGAAGCCGGACGGCGCCGTCTTCTCGGTCGTCGCCGTCGCCTCGACCGACAATGTCAAGGTCGTCGAAAACGGCGACAAGCTCGCGGTCGTCGATCCGGCCGCTCTCATCCAGCGCCATGCCTGCAAGGCATGCGGCGTGCATATGTACGGCCCGGTCGAGCGCGATCATCCGTTCAAGGGCCTGTCCTTCGTGCATCCGGAACGTTTTGAAGAGAGCGGCTGGGCCAAGCCCGGATTTGCGGCCTTTGTCTCCTCGATCATCGAAAGCGGCTACGATCCGGCACAGATGGACAGCGTTCGCACCCGGCTGCGGGAGCTCGATCTCGCACCCTACGACTGCCTCAACCCCGCCTTGATGGACTACATCGCCACCTGGACGGCGAAGAAAAACGGCACGCTTCACGCCTAAATGCCCTGAGCTTCCCAAGGCCAGCCTCTCCCATTTTCCCGATGCCATCGACAGGACCTGTCCAATGCACCGTCTGAAGCCCGAATTCACCGTCGAAATCCATACCATCGTCGGTGCGGGAAATTTCAGGGAGGGAGAGGCGGTCGCCATGATCGATTACGGCGTGGCCCCGGAAAATCTCGACGCCGGCGCCGTCGTCCTCCCCGGCACGACCGGGGAGGTTGCCGCCATCGTCCAATGCTGCCGCGCCCACGGCGTCCCACTTGTCACGCATGGCGGGCGAACCGGGCTCGTGGGCGGCGGGATGTCTAAATCGGGCGAACTGGTACTCTCCACCGCCCGCCTCAATCGCATCCTGCATCTCTGCCCCGTCGAGCGCGTTGTGGTGGTCGAGGCCGGCGTGACGCTGCAGGCGCTGCAGGTGGCTGCCGCGGAGCATCGCCTTGAACCGGGGATCGATCTGCCATCCCGCGGCTCGGCGACGATCGGCGGCATGACCTCGACGAATGCCGGCGGGATTTCGGCCTTCCGGTCGGGGGTCATGCGGCATCGCATTCTGGGACTGGAGGCCGTGCTGGCGGATGGCTCGGTCTATTCCGACCTGACCCGCGTTGTGAAAAACGCCGCCGGCTATGATCTGAAACATCTGTTTGTCGGTGCGGAAGGCACGCTCGGCGTGATAACGCGGATTGCCGTCAAGCTCGAACCCCAGCCTTTGGCCACCGCGACAGTCCTGTTCGGCCTGGCGTCTGTGGATGCAGCACTTGAGACGGTGCGCCGGGGGCTCGATGCCGAATACGGCCATCTGCGCGCCGCCGAAGCGGTCTGGCACAGCTATTTCCGCCTGACCTCCAGCCACCATCACTGGTCGGCGGCCGACTACGCCACCGATCATCCCGTCAACCTCCTGATGACGCTCGGTGGCGCGGACGAGACCGCCTTGCAATCGGAACTCGCGCGCATCTACGAGGATGTGGTTGCCGTTCATCCCGACACCTCGGCCGTCATCGCCTTTTCGGGCGCGCAGGAGGCCGATCTCTGGCGGCTTCGCGAGGACACGGACCTCATCTATCGGCAGCATCCGGGCGCGCCATCCTACGACGTCTCCATTCCCCTCTCGCAGGTCGCGTCCTATCTCGAACGGTGCCTCACTGATCTGAAGGCGATCGATGCCGCGCTCGATCCCTATGTCTTCGGCCATCTAGCCGACGGAAACCTCCACATCGTCCTCAACAGCACCGGCGGCGACATTCCGGCCGAAAAGGCGCGTGCCGTCGAGGAGGCGATCTACCGGGGCATCGGAGAGCTGGGCGGGTCGTTTTCTGCCGAACACGGGATCGGCGCGAAGCGGGTGGCGCCGCTATCGGCTTTGTCCAACCCGGCAAAACTCGCCCTGATGCACCGGATCAAGGGCGCGCTCGACGCGCCGGCACTTCTCAATCCCGGAAAGGTGCTCGGGGCAGGCAGGATCTAGTTGTTTGATCCGGTGGTTTGATGGTGCGATCCTTTCCTTGGAATGGAAGGATGCCCTATGGGACAAATTCGTCACGGAAGCGCCACGACCACGCACGCTGTCCGAGCAGCAATACAGCGATCGCAAGCTTCGCTCGCGCAACTGAGCAGGGAGTTGGGCATCAACCCCAAGACCGTTGCGAAGTGGCGCAAGCGTGCGACGGTCGAGGATATGAAGACGGGGCCGTCAGAGCCGCGGTCCACCGTCCTCACCGAAGCCGAAGAGGCGATGGTCGTGGCATTCCGGCGTCATACGCTTCTGCCCTTAGACGATTGTCTTTACGCCCTGCAGCCCTCGATCCCTCACCTGACACGATCCGCACTGCACCGGTGCCTACAACGGCATGGCATATCGCGCCTGCCTGATGTGGAAAGGCGACAAGCCGAAGCGGTCGAAGTTCAAGCGCTACCCCATAGGGTTCTTCCATATCGACATCGCCGAGGTTCAGACCACTGAAGGCAAACTATATTTGTTCGTCGGTATTGACCGCACGAGCAAGTTCGCCGTGACCCAACTCGTCGACAAGGCCGACAGGAAGACCGCCTGGGAATTCCTTCAGCATATGCTCGAAGCCGTGCCCTACCAGGTCCATACCATTCTCACCGATAACGGCATCCAGTTCGCAGAGCAGCCTCGGAACCGGAATACCATCTACTCCCGGCCAATGCGCTTCGACATGATCTGCGAGGCCAACGGGATCGAGCACAGGCTAACCAAACCTAACCATCCATGGACCAATGGCCAGGTCGAACGGATGAACCGCACGATCAAGGAGGCCACCGTCAAGCGCTTCCATTATGACAGCCACGACCAGCTGCGAACACACCTCGCCGACTTCATGGCGGCCTACAACTTCGCACGAAGGCTCAAGACCCTCGGCGGTCTCACGCCATATGAATACATCTGCAAGGTCTGGACCTCAGAGCCAGATCGATTCATCCTGAACCCGATCCACCAGATGCCGGGACTGAACAGCTAGATCACATCGATCCCGCAGGAACCCGGTCGAGCGATACGAGGCGCTCCCGGGTCTTCCCTATCCGCCATCCAGACCGCAAGATTTAAGGGGTTGTCTTGCGCGGGTGCCAAAGACAGATCATTGATATCGCGAAGGCACTGGGAAAGCAGGTCGTCGCCGAGGGCGTTGAAACGGTGACAGAACTCCACGCGCTACGAGAACTCGGCTGTAGCTATGGCCAGGGGTTCCTGTTCGGCCGGCCCGCCCGCGCATCTGATTTACGAGTTTCGCCCGACTAACGGACAGGAACACGGGTCGTGTCCCATCAGTTGGTGTAGCTCGGCGATAATGAAGCCGCTCGCGAGCGCGCCGTTGGTAGCGCTGTAGCGAGTGAGCGGCGTGTGGGTGGTCATCGGCGCTTTCCGGTAGGGTTTGGTTGTTGACGCCAACCCATTTCGGAAGGACCACCGATGACCGATGACATGATGAACCTGCGCACGCTCGTGGAGATGTCAACGATTATCCCGCACTTCTTCGAGCACGGCGGAAACGTGACCGTTGGGGGAAAGAGGAAAAGCGCCTGTATCGTCGGCATCGCTGGCGTTCGGAAGGTTTCCATGGCGAGGCGAAATCCTGGCATGGTCTCGCACGGGCTGTGCGCCGCGGCCTGGAGAACATGCGCATCCAGTCCTTCCTGACCGCTATGGCGATCAACCTGAAGCGGCTTGCCGCCGCCTTTTTATTATTCTGGAGCCTTATCTGGCGCTCCATTTATCAAGAAAAGCGCCCCGGTAGATCGCCGGGCAGCGACCTCAGGTTCTTGGGTCAGCCTATCAGTGCAACAATTTGCTGAGGACCGCCTTCATAGGAATATGAGTTCTTCAACAGCCCCCGCGTCCACTTCATGAGGAACGTGTTGGCCCACGCCGGCAAGAGCGGGCGCAGGGTCGTCTCGGCCTTCATCGCCACCGCTTTCGCTCAGGAGACGCCCGAGGCAGCGTGCGTTCGGCAGCCGGCTCGGCACGCGATAAAGCGCCGGCGCGCGCTGCAGCCCGGCCCTGCGGGCGAGTTCGGCCAGGGCCGCGACGAGATCGGGGGCATCACGACCGGTGAGCCACTGCGCCTGATAGGCCGAGAGGAGCAGCCGGCGTGGCAGCGCGGGCGCAAACAGGAGCCCCCCGACCATCGCGAGCGCCATGAGGAGACCGGTCTCGGGTCCGACGACCGCTGTCACCGAGATCCAGGCAATCGCGGCCATGAGCCCGAGCAGCAGCGCCGATTGCACGAAATTGAGCAGGCGGTGGCTGGCGGAGGCCGCGGTCATCGTGTCTCGTGGCCTCCGAGTTCGCGCCGGTCCTGATCGCGCACCAGCCAGTGGACAGCGCCGAGCGCAAGCGCCGCGCCCGCGAGTGCGGCAATCTTGGATGATTCCGTCTCGCCGAGGTCGAGGATGATGAATTTGCGCGCGATGGCGAGGAGCGCGATCAGCACGATCGTGCGGACTTGGAGGATCCCGAAGCTGCGTTCGGTCGCAACAAGAAGGGAGCGCTTGAACTCGAGCGCGATCACCACGGTGAAGATCATGCCGAACACCACCTGGAAGGTGGCGTAGTCGAGAGTGTCGAATGCCCCCAGAAGCAAGCGGTTCACGACTTCGCGCATCAGCGCCCAGACCGACGCCACGACGATCGCCGCAATGATGACGCTGAGGACGAGGATGACAACTTGCTCGAACTTCTCGTAGAGCGTCATCGCCGACCATTGTTCACGGGTCAGCCCAGATCGCTGCAAGTCTTTCATGATTGCCTCTCGAAAGCCGCCCTGGAGAGACAAGCTCCCCGGGGCTTTGCCAGACGGTGCGATATCGCACGGAGCGGAGGGGACGCCGCAAACCGGCGACACCCAATGTGGCAAATCAGCCGTTCTTGACCTCGATGCGCTTGACCTTCGCCTGCGCCTCGGGAGTCTGGGGCAGCTTGATCGTCAGAACCCCGTTCTTGAAGGATGCCTGCGCCTTTTCGCCATCCACACCGGGAGGGAGCGGAATTGTCCGGTAGATCGCGCCGTAGCTGCGCTCGGACAGGTAATACCCCTTTTTCTCCTCCTGGCGCTCGATCTTCTTCTCCCCCTTCACAGTCAACATGTCATCGTTGACCGTCACCTCGATGTCCTTCATCTCCATGCCCGGCAGCTCGATCGACACTTCGATCGCGTTGTCGGTCTCGACCATGTCGGATTTGGCTTCGCCGCTGCCCCAGGGCCATTCGAACTGACCGACCCGGTTCCAAAAGTTCTCGAACACATGGTTCATTTCGCGCTGGAGTGTCGCGATCGGGTTGTCTTCGCTGCTCTTGGCGTCTGGCGCGCCGTCCTTGCGCGCCCAGGGGATGAGGTCTTTGATCTGCATGATATGGTCTCCTTCGGTTTTCAGGCGCCCTTGACGGCGATCCTTTTCGGCTGCGCTTCAGGGGCCCGGGGGAGCGTTAAAGTTAGGACGCCTCCTCGCATCTCGGCTTCGATCCTGTCGGGGTCGAAGTCCTCGGAAAGCGTGAAGGCACGCTCGAAATCGCCCTCGCCATATTCGGCATAGGCAAGTTCGAGGTTTTTCGGCCGCACCGGGTCAACCTTGCCGCGGATCGTCAACACACGATTTTCGAGCGTGATTTCGATCGCATCGGCGGCGACCCCAGGCATTTCAAGCATCATGGAGAAACCCTGATCGGTCTCGACGATATCGGTCGACGGGCGGTAGATGCGTCCGCCGCCGGTGGTCTCAGGCGAGTCGGTCGGCGTCTTTTCGGCGGCTTGCGAGATGTCGGTGCTCATCGTTCCAGCTCCTGTCAGGCTGCCTTGATCTCGATTTTCTTCGGCTTCGTTTCCTCGGGCCGCGAGATAACGATCCACAATACGCCGTTCGCCATCCTCGCCTCGACCTTGTCATCCGAGGCCACGAACGGCAGCCGGATCGCGCGGGAAAACCTGCCGTAAACGCGTTCGTTGCGGTGCCAGCGCGCACCGTCGGGAACCTCGGGCGCCTTGCGTTCGCCCGACAGCGTCAGGACGTTGTCCTTGACCGAAATTTCAATGTCGTCAGGTTCGATGCCCGGAAGTTCAGCGGTGACTGCAACGGCCTCAGGGCCTTGCCAGACATTTACCGCCGGGAACGCCGCGCGGGACGGCGGCCAGAAACCGCGGTCGAGATCGCGCATCATGGAGCGCATCAGCGCAAAGGGATCGCTGCGGCGCAGATATGTCGGGTAGAGCATTGCTGGCCTCCTGTTGCTGATCGATACCCCCGAACCGTCGGCAAGGAGGGACCGGGCAACGGTGCCGGCCGGATGTGGGTTCGGAGAACGCCTATCAAGATAGGCCGTTCCATTTATTATGCAAGCATGTATGATGGGTGCATTGCGTTTTGGATGGGGGGCGGTTTCTCCTGTGTACCATGCAATCGGAGGAGGGATAACCATGATCTCTTCGGACATCGCGCTGATCGGGACGACGATCCACCGGGTCGCGCAGCTCATCCAGCAGCGGATCGACCAAGACATCCGCGGCAGCGGCCTGACCCGCCTGTCCTGGATGGCGGCGGCGCATGTCGAGGATGCGCCTGGGCTGACCATCGGCGATCTGGCCGACCTGCTGGAGGTCGGCCAGGCCACAGCCGGCCAGCTCGTCGATCGCATGGTCCGGGGCGGCTGGGTCGAGCGGTCGCCCTCGCCCGACGACAGGCGGGCGCAGATCGTCACGGCAACGTCGAAGGCCCGGGCGATGCTGAAGGAACTCGCGCCGCGGCAATCGGCGCTCGAAGATGAAATCCTGCAGGATCTGTCGGCGGACGAAAGGCGCGCCCTGCTGGCGCTGCTCGAGCGGATCAGGGCGCGGCTCGGGCGCCAGTGAAAGGGACAAGCGGCATGGAAAGGAAGACCGAATACAACATCTGGTACTGGGTGGTGGCTTTCATAGCCGTGCTTTTCATCCAGAACCTGATCGCCGGCTGGCAATCCGTCGCGCCGATCAGCTACAGCCAGTTCGAGCAGTATCTCGCTGACGGGAAAATTTCCTCTGTCGCGGTCGGGTCAGACACGATCACAGGCACCTTCGCCGAACCGGTCGACGGCAAGAAGCAGTTCGTGACGACCGTAGTGAATCCCGCAATCCTGGAGCGGATAGACCGGTCAGGTATCGAGATCACTGGCGTTCCGCAAAACACTTTTCTCGGCACGCTGATTTCCTGGGTGGCGCCAGCGCTTGTCTTCTTCGGAATTTGGATGCTGCTGTTCCGCAAGTTCGCCGATAAGCAGGGTTTCGGCGGGTTCATGCAGGTCGGCCGCAGCAAGGCCAAAGTTTACATGGAGAAGGAAACCGGCTGAGAGCGGCGGTGGAAAAGTCGGCCACGGTAGCGGCGGAATAATCCAGCCGCGGGCGGAGTAAAATCCGGCCACCTATTTCCTTTCTGCAATGATCGCAGGAGGGACAGGGGATCTACACCGTGGAACTTTATTTGAGGGTTCGCCTGGCTGTTTCCGAAGGGATGACGCAGCGTCAGGCAGCAAAGCATTTCAACATATCGCGTGACAGCGTTGCCAAGATGGTGGCCTATTCGACACCGCCCGGCTATCAGCGACGAACACCAATCCGACGGCCGAAGCTGGATGCGTTTGTGTCAACGATCGAGCAGTGGCTGGAAGCTGACATTGTGATGCCGCTAAAGCAACGCCATACTGCCAAGCGTGTGTTCGACCGCCTGCGTGATGAGTGCGGTTTCACCGGCGGCTACACGATCATCAAGGACTACATACGCGAGCGGGATCAGCGTCGGCAGGAGGTGTTCGTGCCGTTGTCGCATCCGCCCGGCCATGCGCAGGCCGACTTTGGCGAGGCGACGGTGGTGATCGGCGGCGTCGAGCAAAAGGCGCGTTTCTTCGTGCTGGATCTGCCGCATAGCGACGGCTGCTACGTGCGGGCCTATCCTGCGGCGGTGGCCGAGGCCTGGGTCGACGGCCACATCCATGCATTCGCCTTCTTCGGGGCCGTGCCGCAGTCGATCGTCTATGACAATGACCGTTGCCTGGTGGCCAAGATCCTGCCCGACGGCACACGCAAGCGGGCGGCGTTGTTCAGCGGCTTCCTGTCCCACTACCTGATCCGGGATCGCTATGGCCGTCCGGGAAAGGGCAACGATAAAGGGAATGTCGAGGGACTCGTCGGTTATGCCCGACGTAATTTTATGGTGCCGATCCCGCAGTTTGCGACATGGGATGCGTTCAACGCCTTTCTGGAAGAGCAGTGCCGCAAACGCCAGCGCGACAAGCTGCGCGGTGAGAGTGAGACAATCGGGGAGCGGCTACAGCGTGATCTGGCGGCCATGCGTCCGTTACCGGCGTCTCCCTTCGATGCCTGCGACCAGGCCAGCGCCAGGGTGACAGCCCAGTCGCTGGTGCGCTACAAGACCAACGACTATTCCGTACCGGTCGCCTATGGCCATCAGGACGTCTGGGTCCGGGGCTATGTCAATGAGGTGGTGATCGGCTGCCGCGGCGAGATCATTGCCCGTCATCCGCGATGCTGGGAACGGGAAGACGTCGTCTTCGATCCCGTTCATTATCTGCCGCTGATCGAGCAGAAGATCAATGCGCTGGATCAGGCGGCTCCACTCCAGGGCTGGAACCTGCCGGACGAGTTCGCGACGCTGCGCCGCCTGATGGAAGGCCGCATGGCAAAGCATGGCCGACGGGAATACGTGCAGGTTCTGCGCCTGCTGGAGAGCTTCGACCTTGCGGACCTGCATGCGGCCGTGAAGCAGGCGATACAGCTCGGTGCGATCGGCTTCGATGCGGTCAAGCATCTGATCCTGTGCCGGGTCGAGCGCCGGCCACCGCGGTTGGATCTGTCGATCTATCCCTACCTGCCGCGGGCGACGGTCGAGAAGACCTCAGCGAAAGCGTATATGCGCCTCCTGTCGTCTGATGCGGGAGAGGCGGCATGAGCACCGAAGCACCCGACATCCTGCTCGCCCACTATCTCAAGACCCTGAAGCTGCCGACCTTCCAGCGCGAGCACCAGAAGCTGGCCCGGTTATGCGCCACCGAAGGCGTCGATCATGTCGGATACCTGTTCCGGCTTGCCGAACGGGAGATGATCGAACGGGACCGCCGCAAGGTCGAACGTCGGATCAAGGCGGCTAAATTCCCGATCGTCAAAAGCCTCGACAGCTTCGACTTCACAGCCATCCCCAAGCTGAACAAGATGCAGGTGCTGGAACTGGCCCGCTGTGAATGGATCGAGCGCCGGGAGAACGTCATTGCGCTGGGCCCGAGCGGCACGGGTAAGACGCATGTCGCGCTCGGTCTCGGCCTGGCCGCGTGCCAGAAAGGCCTGTCCGTCGGGTTCACGACAGCGGCCGCCCTGGTCAGCGAGATGATGGAGGCCCGCGACGAACGGCGTCTTCTTCGGTTCCAGAAACAGATGGCCGGCTACAAGCTGCTCATCATCGACGAGCTGGGCTTTGTGCCGCTGTCAAAGACCGGCGCGGAATTGCTGTTCGAGCTGATCTCGCAACGCTACGAGCGCGGGGCCACCCTGATCACCAGCAATCTTCCATTTGACGAATGGACGGAAACCCTGGGGTCCGAACGATTGACCGGCGCTCTGCTCGATCGCGTTACCCACCACGTCAACATCCTCGAGATGAACGGCGACAGCTATCGCCTCGCTCAAAGTCGAGCCCGAAAGGCCGGCTAAAACTACTCTCAAAAAATCGCCGCGCCGGCCTGAGACCCCCGCTCGGGCTACGCCCTCCCGGCCGTCTCAGGCCGGCGCCACAGTGGCCGACTTTTGCTCCGCCCCGTGGCCGGTTTTTACTCCGCCGTTGACAAGTGTGCGGAAGAAGCCGAGTGAGGGATCGAGGGGCGTACCTACAAGTAGCCCCCGATCGAGATGCCGGTTGAAATGCTCGCACGAAGTTTCCGGTACGAAGGCGCAGCAGTGACATGCGGCAGATCCGGACCCCTCCGACAGGGACAGGATGCCGGTGCTGCAGAGAGGGTCGGAGGAGCACCATTCCATGTCGCGAAGCGCTGCGACAAGGATCGGCTCCAGCTCGTCCGCCCGCCCCTTGCGCGAAAGGCCGCCCAGCGTCCCGTCTGCGTCAGGGGCCGAGGTGTAGAGCAGGAAGCCGCACATCCCGCCTGGCCCCGGTGAAACGTAAAGCCGCTCGCGTATCGAGGCAGTCGAATATCCGCTGTCGAGCGACAGACGCTCGGCCAGCGCATGCGCTGTTGTATGAACAAGAAGAAATCTCGGTGAGATTTCCATCGGAAAGGGACGGTCCGAGCCATTATGCTCTTCCCAGGCGCGTTTGGCGGCCGCATGAGCTGCCGCCGCGCGAGTTTTGACTTCCTCATTATTTTCCCACTCGCTCACGCTGTCCGGAGCGAAGTTCAGAAAGATACCTTCTCCACGAACCTCGATCGCCGGGAGCCAGTTCAGCTTTTCGCGAGACAAGGGAGCGATTTTTGCATTCCGATCCTCGGCCTCTGCCGGGCTCAGACGCGTGAAACCGCGCAGTGCACGAACCTCACGAAGCCTGTCGACCGATACAAGGTTGGAAAAGTAGGTCTCGAGTGAGGCGGGGACCCGCTGAGGATTGATCTTGAACTCGGGAAATTCCTCGTCCCGTCGAGGCCCGGAGCAAAGCATCATGTGCTCGTTCAGGCGGAGATCGGCTGAATCGCTCGACAGTATTGTCAGCAAGATCTTTATCTTCGCGGTGAGCTGATCCGCGGTTATTGATCGATCCGGCCATTCAGGATGGATTTTTTGACGGACATAGCGGGGCAGCTGTTCCGGATCGTCAAGCTCCTTCAGGTCGTCCCAAAACCGCTCAAGGTCGTCGCGGAACGAACCACCGAAGGGGGGCACATCCAGTGCTGACGCAATAACCGGAAAATAGGCATTGGACGCGCCGCGCTGAATCGCCACCGGCTCGTTTGCACATTCACAACCCTCGCCCTTGAGCCAAGGTTGAAGACCATCGCAGCGGATCTTCATGGATTTGAGCGTGCCGGGGCTCAAAGCTCCATCGAGATCTCTTTCTGCCGCGCATTCGGTGCAGTGAACCCGCAATCCCTTGAGGCCGGACCCGGCGCCCTTGAGCTTTAGCGGTCTCTTGCGGCACCCTTCGGCATGGCGGGGCCAGGATGCCCACGGAAAGTCCTGGAGATGTCCATCCAAACAGGTGACCACAAATCTGACAGGGACAACAAATGCTTTTCTGGCTCGTCGCCCGCGACCCGTACTGCAGGCGGAGCAGAAAAGTTCGGGCCGATCGGTTTCCTTTCCCCACGAGTGACTACGTTGCAGAAGCTCGCATTTAGGGCACACATGCCAGTCAGGAAACCGGTAGGCAGGTAATAGCCGCTCACGATTTACATTGTTCACCCGCTCCTGGCCCACAGGAGGAAGGCGAAATCCTCGAACGCCCAGTCGAGCCTGAAGTGGTTCGTGAGAGATGCGCTGGTCGTTCAATAGCCCTTGCCGGGCTGAAAACTGATCCCATGCCTCGAGCCCCGCAGCGACGACAGAAAGTGGCGCACCTCCGTCGCCGCGAAAGTCGATAATCGCACCCGGTCCGTTGCCGGAAAGGACCTGGCTCCGTCTGATGTTCCCGATCGGTTTCATTGTCTGTCCTCTCTACTGCGGGCCTGTTCGACCAGAACAAATGGAGTCGATGCCTCAACGGAGCGAAGGCTGTTGGGTGTGGGCCTCTGGTACCGGTAACGGCTTTTGTTTCCCCGGGCAGCAGCCGTTTCGGCGGAGGTCAGAAGAGCGGGATTGTGGTCGTCCCAGTATGAATTGAGCCCCTGGAAATCGAACCAGTCATTCAGGAACTCATCCAGCTGCTCTCTTGATGCGTCTGCTTCACCGGGGTCTATTCTGCGGACGCGTTCGACGATGCGGTCCAGCAAGGCTTCCGCTTCTCTCTGGTGATCGTCAATCGCGCCGGGATCTGCCATGCCGGCCACCAGATGGCGAACCAGTGCAACAAAGGGAGCGTGTAAGGCCCTGTCTCTGGCGCGTGGGGCGAAGGGGGTAACGCTTGTCGCCTCAACCTCTCTGTAGAGACTGTTATGCCAGCTTGCGAATGTCTCGTAGCGGCTTCGGTCTCGGGACTTTGCCGCGTTGAAGAGAGTGACTACGAGCCCCGGCCAGCGCCGATCTCGGCCCACGCGGCTCGTGGCCTGGATGTATTCGGCGATTGTCTTTGGCTGTCCGTTGACGAGCATAAGCCCCAGCCGTGAAACGTCCATTCCAACGGAGATCATGTTGCTTGCGAGCACGATGTCGACATGCTCTTCATCCTGCCAGCCACGTTCCAGATTTTTGAGATATCGCGGGATGTCGTTTGAGCGGACCCGGCTGGTGAGCTCGATCTGGTTGTCGGTAAGGCGCTCGCTCTCGCCAACGCGGCGTGCAGCATAGTCGCCAATGCTTCTCGTGACGTCATCACGCATCAGAACGAGCGCACCGCCGAGCTCGCGCAACGAGTTAAAGTAGTTGATCAGTGTCCAGTAACCGTCACGGACATGATCCTGGATTGCCGGATCCGTTGCAGCCTGCAGGAGAGTAGCTGAGGCGGCTTGCTGGGTGAATTTGGCAGACCGGCCGACAGTACTGATGCCGACATACCGGCGTCCGGGAAGCGTCCTGTCCTCGACGGCAAAACCCGAGTCACTGTAGTCCAGACCGGGTGGCGGAAACTGGAAGGAGGTTCTGTCGAAAAGCGCGCGTATCTGTTGGGACGCGCGTCGGATCGTTGCGGTTGAACCAATAACCTTTGCGCGACGCCCGTCGGACGTACGGCAAAGCTCGTCAACTGCGGTTTCATAAAGACCGGCCAGGCTTCCAAGCGGTCCGGAGATAAGGTGCAATTCGTCCTGTATGATAAGATCCGGAGGCGCCGCGGGAGTACCGTGAGCGCGACGAACACCCCACCTTTCCTTTTGCGATCGCGGCCGCGAGAACAGCTCCTTCACCGATAGGAGCGGAACGGGATGGTCGAAGATCGCGCTGATGCCATGCTTGAAGCCATGGATGAAGGCATGCATGAAGCCAGGCATGAGGGAAAGTATCGTCGGATCGAGGTGATCACGGGTCGACGCCAGCGGCGGAATTGGACCGACGAGGAGAAGGCGCGGATCCTTGCCGAAAGTGCAGAACCTGACGTGAACATCTCGGCGATCGCCCGGCGCTGGGGCGTCAATCGCGGTCTGCTGAACGTCTGGCGGCGCGAAGCCGGGCTGACCTCTCGACGATCCGCGCAAGCCGGCGCACAGCAGGCCATGTTCGTGCCGGTGACGGTGGTTGGCGATAGAACGTCTTGCGAGAACTCGCCGTCGGATGTCGCCCATGACGCCGCGGGGCGTATTGAGATCGAGATTGCTGGCGCGCGTATGACCGTGATCGGCTCGGTGGCGCCCGAATTGGCGCAGGCGATCGTGGCAACGTTGCGAGCACGCCGGTGATTGGACTTTCGCCTGGTGGAGTGAAGATCATGGTGGCGACGCAGCCGGTCGACTTCCGGCGCGGCATGAATGGGCTTGTTGCGCTGGTGGCGTCAGCGCTTGCAGCTGATCCCTACTGTGGTGACGTGTTCGTGTTCCGCGCCAAGCGTCTCGATCGCCTGCGCTGCATTTATTGGGACGGATCAGGCATGATCCTGGCGACGAAATGGCTGGAGGCTGGCACGTTCGTTTGGCCACCGATCCGTGATGGCGCGATGCAGATGAGTAGCCAGGAGTTCTCCCTTTTGCTGGCCGGTATCGACTGGACGCGGGTCAGGCGAAACACCGTAAAGCGGCCAACGAAAGCAGGCTGATCCTATTGGATTTGCTTGAAGATTCAGGGTCATGTGCTAGGGTCTGCCATGCCGCTTCGACCCGACCCTTTACCTCAGGATGCCGCGCAATTGAGCCGAATCATTCTCTCGCTCGATGCAGAGAATGCCGACCTCAAGGCGCGCGTTGCCTTCCTGGAGCGGCAGCTCTTTGGGCCGAAATCGGAGAAGATGACGGCGATCGACCCGAAGCAGGCGACGCTTGAGCTTGGCGATCTCAGCGACATTCCCGCGGCGGCCAATGACGATGTTGCACCCGTGGCTGACGGCCGAAAGCAGGAGCGGCGATCGCCGGCGCGCAACATCGGCCGGTTACCCAGGCATCTCCCACGGTATGAAGAGCTCATCGAGCCGGAGAGCAAGATTTGCCCGTGCTGCTCGTTCGAGCTGCATTGCATCGGCACGGACGTCAGTGAGGCGCTCGACATCGTGCCGGCGGTTGTCCGGGTGAAGCGGACGATCCGGCCGCGCTACGCATGCCGGGCCTGCGAGAGTGCCATTGTGCAAGCGCCAGCGCCGGCGCGTGTGATGGACGGCGGCATGGTGACCACGGCGTTTGCCGCCCATGTCGCCGTTTCGAAGTTCGCCTGGCATTTGCCGCTTCATCGCCAGGCGCAGATGCTTGCCTCCTGCGGCGTGATCATCGATCGCGGCACGCTCGGGGCCTGGGTGACGCGGGTCGCCTGGTGGCTTGAGCTTCTCTATGACGCGCTGCTTGCCTTCATCCGCTCCCAGCCAAGGGTGTTCTGTGATGAGACGCCGCTCCCGCGGCTTGATCCGGGGCGTAAGCGAACCAAGGTCTGCCAACTTTGGGCGCAGGCGGTCGACGATCGGCCATGGAATGGTCCGGCGCCGCCGGCGGTGGCCTATACTTTTGCCGAAAGCCGCAGCGCGCGCGAGGTCGAGGGGCAATTGTCGTCGTTTGCCGGCGTGCTCCAGGTCGATGGGTACCAAGCCTATAAAACCTTGGCCAAGCGCCGGGGGAGGAGCAATGTCGCTCCCATGCGGCTGGCCTTCTGCCTTGCCCATGCCCGACGCAAGTTCGTCGAAATCGTCAAGATGACCGGGTCTGCTGAGGCCCTGTCGATCCTTGCCAGGATTGCCGAGCTCTATCGGATCGAAGCGAAACTGCGCGGCGAAAATGCCGATACCCGGCTCACGGTGCGGCGTCGCGAGGCAGCGCCCATCATGAGCGAACTGAAGGCCCAGCTCACCGAACTGAGCGACGAGGTGTCGTCGAAATCGGCGCTTGGCAAGGCCGTCACCTACACGCTCAACCACTGGAACGGACTGGCAGCCTTCCTGGAGGATGGCCGGATCGAAGTGGACTCCAATGTGGTCGAGCGTTCGATGAAATCGGTGGCTCTGACGAGGAAGAACTCGTTGTTCGTGGGCAGCGAACGCGGTGGCAAGACGTTCGCGGTCCTCGCATCGCTCGTCAACACGGCAAAGCTCAATAGTGTAGACCCCGAAGCTTGGCTTGCCGACGTGCTCGAGCGCATCATCTCCGGCAAGGTGACCGCGAACCAGATGGATACGCTCTTTCCATGGACCTGGAAGGCCAACCGCGAGAGCATTGCAGATCAGGAGCGACGGGCGGCATGACACAGAACAGCCAAGGGGCTACGGCACGACCGAAGCTCGATGACGAGGCGTTCGAGGCGTTTATCAGGGCACGCCGTCCAGTCTCGCCGATCTGGTCGATGAGCGGCCTCGACGGCTATCTCACGGCTCTCATCATCGGCCCGAGGTTTATCGACCCGCGTCAGTGGATCCCGGAGCTGACTGGCCCGGATGCCCTGAACCTGCCAATGGAAACAACCGAGCATCGAGCCGTCCAGACCATCGTTGCGGAATACAACCGGATATCGGCAAGCCTCGCCGAAACGCCGAAAGATCATCGGCCCAGGTTCACCAAGATCGATGATCAAACCTTTGATCCCTTCGCTTGGGACCTCTGCTTTCTATTGGGAACAAGGTACGCGCCCAAGCTTTGGCAGCCCGTCCTTGGAGGTCATGCCGTCACTGGGGATATCGTCGCGCCCATCCGCAAGCTCGGCGAGGCAAAACGGAACGCGACCCGTCAGGATGCCGTTGCCGTCGCCGAAGCGCTCGTCAAGATCCGAGCCTATTTTATGCCGAAGCGGGCAAAGCAAAAGTTCTGACCGACAGCCGGAAGCCTATTCAGTCAATCACGGAAGCCGTGGGCTCTTCGTTGCGCTCACCTCGCGGCGGTGGCGTCGCCTTAACCTGACGTAGGACGCAATCATTTCTTTGTCCTGAATTTCAGGCTTGGATCGGCAACGCGATCTCACGCCAGGTGGCGCTGGTGAGGGCGCGGAGTTGGCGATGATCAGCGGCATTCAGGTGTTTTCGATGAAGTTGGAAAAGATTGGCAATTTGGCCGTGGGTTGAGAAACGTTGGCATTGACCTGCCGACTTGAACCGCATCATGCGTCGCTCTCGTCGTCGAACGGGAAGGTGAGAATTTTCTGCGAGGTTGTTGAGCCCTTTGTGCGAACGGTGTTCGATCCCCAGCATGATCTCTCGCTTTGCGGCGTAATAAGAACGCAGCTTGTCTGTCACCATCACGCGCGGCGCAACACCTTGGCTCTTCAACAATTTGCGCATCAGCCGAAGAGCGGCTCCCTTGTTTCTGCGGCTTTGCAGCAGAGCATCGAGAACGTAGCCGTTGGCATCGACGGCGCGCCACAGCCTGTATTTCTTGCCCTTGATCGATACGACCATCTCATCGAGATGCCATTTGTCTGCGAAGTTGCCGATCGACCGCCGCTTGAGTTGGTGGGCGAATTTCAGGCCAAACTTAGTCGTCCATTCTGAGACGGTCTGAAACGAGACGGCAATGCCGCGCTCGGCAAGCAGGTCTTCGATATCGCGCAGGCTCAGCGGGAACCGGTAATAGAGCCATACCGCATGCGCGATGATCTCGGCTGGAAAGCGGTGGCGTTTGTATCGGGCGGACGCATCGTCAGTCATGCCGATAGACTATTGCCTCGATCCGCACCAGCCGGTTAAGGCGACGCCTCCGTTGAGATTCATAGATTCAGCACGCAGAAATCCGTCTTCTGCGGAGGGCATCCCGCTGCGTTTGAGCATTTTCATTGATAGCGTCCGTCAAGTTGGTGTAATTTCGGGTGTAGGACCGGGCCGTCATGATCAGGCGGCTCTGGGTGTAATCTGAAGTGTAGTTTCCTCTTCGATTGTTGGTGGGTTTAGCTCGGCCATTGCCTCGACCTGCATGTATCGGCTCAGGAGCTGCCATTCGTCGTTGGCTTCGAGCAGAACCGCGCCGATGAGGCGAACGATGCTGTCCTCGTTGGGGAAGATGCCGACGACATCGGCACGGCGCTTGACCTCCTTGTTGAGGCGTTCGAGTGGATTCGTTGAATGTAATTTCGTGCGGTGCTGGGCGGGGAAGGCCATGTAGGCCAGCACGTCGGCTTCGGCATTGTCCATGAAGGTACCGAGCTTGGGCCATCTGGCGCGGAGCTGGTCGGCGACATGCCGCCAGGTCTGCACGGCATTGTCATGGTCGGGCTGGATGAAAGCCTGACGGATCGCGGCGGCGACCATGGTGTGCTGGCCCTTGGGAACGTAGGCCAGCGCATTGCGTGTCGCATGAACACGGCAGCGCTGCCATGTCGCGCTGAGGATACGGGTAATGGCCGCTTTCAGCCCTTCATGGGCATCGGAGATGACCAGCTTGACGCCGGTGAGGCCTCGGCGGACCAGATCACGCAGGAAGCTCGTCCAGAACGGCTCGGCTTCGGAGGGGCCGATGTGCAGGCCGACAATCTCCCTCTTCCCGTCCGTGTTGACCGCCACCGCGATTATCGCCGCCACCGACACGATGCGACCGCCCTCACGCACCTTCAGATAGGTGGCGTCGAGCCAGAGGTATGGCCAGTCACCGGAAAGGGGGCGCTTGAGGAAGGCGTTCACCCGCTCGTCGATATCCTTGCACAGCTTGGAGACGGAGGATTTGGAGATGCCGGTCATGCCCATGGCCTGCACCAGCTCATCGACCTTGCGCGTCGAGACGCCGTTGATCCACGCCTCCTGGATCACGGCCACCAGCGCCTTCTCCACCATCTTCCTCGGCTCCAGAAAGCCGGGAAAGTAGGCTCCCTGTCGCATCTTCGGTATCTTCAGGTTCAGCGTGCCGAGCCGGGTGTCGAGCGAGCGGTCGCGGTAGCCGTTGCGCCATGTCTGGCGGCTGTCGCCACGTTCATAGCGCCCAGCGCCGATCAGGCCATCAACATCGGCTTCCATGATCAGTTGCAGCACGCTTTCGGCAATCGTGCGCAGAAAATCGCTATCGCCACTCTTCGCGGCAAGCTCGGAAAGAGCTAATCTGTCGTCGGTCATCGGGGTTCCTTTCGGCTGGTTGAAGCTTTGCAACTCCACCTTCTCCGACAGGCCCGGTGCCCACCTTGCGCTCAACGAATTCGGCAGCTCATTCTCCACCGCCGTTTCCACCTCAATGCGCCTCCGAAATTACACCACGTGCGCGGACGCTACCTTTTCATTTCGCGTGGCGATCGAGTTCGACGAGCGTTGCGGCGGAGACGCTTGGATCGACATAGGGCGTGGTCGCAGATCGGTGTGTGTTGCCGAAAGGCCATTAATTGGAGCAATAAATCAATGGGTTAGTTCCATAAGGTATCTTATGCGATATGATATAACATTACCATAAAAGGTTATACGAATGTTGATCACGCGATGATTGCGCCATAAAGGACGAGGTGAATCGACAACGACAATGGGTGATGGAAATGTCTGGAGCGTCAAAGAGCAAGCCGCGTGCGCCCCGCCTCTGGTGGGAAGTGGTCCTTTTCGTCGTGGCTCTGTTCGTCCCTTCGACAATCTATCCGTTCGCTTCCGCCGCCAGCTCTGCCGTAACCCCCTTCGGCACCTCATTGGCAATCTCTGGCACGGCCATCGTCCTCCTCCTATTGTCAGTTTTGAGGGACATCGGACCGACCTTCGTCGAAAGAGCTGAGGCAGAGTTCCAAAACCGTCATGCGGCGGATATCTACTCGATTCCTGTGACCTTCGATGTGACGCCGACAATCGTGCCCGGCTCCTCTCGCCTTAGAGCGACGCGAGTCGATAACAATCAGGCGATCGGTGCTTGGGCGTTAAGGCTTAACCACGCACGCCAGGCCGCGTAAGCAGCGCGGCAACGCGATGTTCGATGCTGTCGTCGACGAGCTGGTCAACAACCATCCAAAGCAAGTTTCCAAATTGGGAATTTGGAGCTTGTTTCCAGATTGGGAACGCGATATATAGGAGCCTACGTGAACGTTATCGCCAAGTCCGCGTTGGTCAAATTCTGGAGCGACCTGCCGAAAGGAGCGCCAAGAGAGACGGCTGAAGCGGCGATGACGGAATGGTATGCAACCGCATCAAAGGCAAGCTGGAGCAATTTCAGTGAGCTGAAGAAAACGTTCAACTCGGCCGACATCGTCGCGGGCAACAAAGTGATTTTCGACGTGGGTGGCAACAAATATCGCATTGTGGGTTTGGTCGCATTTCGGACGAAACGGATTTTCGTTCTGTTTGTCGGTACGCATGCTCAGTATGACGCGATTGACGTAGCAAAACTCTGATGTGAGGAGGTCGATATGTTGAATTTGAAAACTTTCCGAACCCTTCAGAGCGAAGACGAGTACAATGCCGCACTAAAGGAAGTTCGGCCGTATTTCGAGAACGAACCTGAGGAAGGCACTGAAGAAGCGGCTCATTTTGACGCGCTCGTTCTTCTGATCGAACAGTACGAAGGCAAAAACTACCCGATCCCGGCTGCGAGTCCGGTGGAGGTGGTCAAGTCGGTGATGGCTGCTAACAACTACACGCGTGCGGATCTGGTAGCCGTTATCGGCTCTAAAGCGCGGGCTGCTGATCTTCTGAACGGCAAACGCGAAATCAATCTCGAACAGATTCGAAAGCTCAGCAAGGAATGGAATATTCCTGCTGGGTCTTTGATTGGAGACGTCGCTGCCTAGTAGGTAAGATCTACAAGGCTCCTCGGCATCCGCTACAACTGCGCTCGATTCGATCCGCCATGGTCGGCTCGAGGTGGCAACTAATGAAAATTCCGGCTCTTGACCTTCAATCGATCGATTAAGAGGTCGGGAACATAGATGTCGCGCGCGGGCGCCGCCGCCTTCGGCCGCTCGCGCGAATCCGGTGCGCCATTGCCGCGCGCGAATTCGTCGCCCCGGCCATGCGGCAAGGGAAATCGTTCGTCCCGCTCGCCCAGCCGGCCGAGATCGTCCGACAGGTCAAACAGCCGCTGCGCGACGAGATGAACGACGTCCCCTTCCCGTTGGATCTTGCCGTTGATCGCCATCATCGATGAGGAGAGAAGAACGCGGCGCTGGCGCTCGAACAGTGTCGGCCAGACCACCGCGTTGACGATCCCGGTCTCATCTTCGAGGGTGAGAAACATCACGCCCTTGGCTGAGCCCGGCCGCTGGCGCACCAGCACCAGGCCGCCGGTCATCAGCCAGCGGCCGTCGCGCTCGGCCATCGCTTCGGCGCATGTCACTATCCCCTTCTGGCGAAGGTCTTTGCGGAGGAAGGCGATCGGGTGCTGGCGGAGGGTGAGGCCGGTGTGGGCGTAATCTTCGACGACCTCGTGCCCTGCCCTCATCGAGGGCAAGGCGACCGAGGGCTCCTGCACTTCCGAGACTTGGCGCGCCTCCCGCTCGGCGGTCGCGGCCCAAAGCTCAAGCGGCTCGTCGCGCAGCGCCTTGATCGCCCATAGCGCATCACGGCGTTGGAGCTGCAGTGACGGTAGGAACGCATCGGCCTCGGCCAGTTTCACCAGCGCGGCCGTCGGCACGCCGGACCGCCGCCAGAGATCGTCGGCGGAGGCGAAGGGGTCTTCGGCGCGCGCCGCGACGATGCGGGCGGCATCCACCGTCGAGAGCCCCTTCACCATGCGCAAGCCGAGGCGGACCGCGCAATGACGGCTCCCATCGACTTGCTCGAGCGTGCAGTCCCAGCGCGAGGCGTTGACGCAAACCGGCCTGATCTCGACACCGTGCTGGGCGGCATCCCTCACGATCTGGGCCGGCGCGTAAAATCCCATCGGCTGCGAGTTTAGCAAGGCCGCGCAAAAGGCGTCCGGGTGATGGCATTTGACCCAGCTCGACGCATAGGCAATGAGGGCAAAGCTGGCGGCGTGGCTTTCGGGAAAGCCGTAGCTGCCGAACCCTTCCAATTGCGAAAACGTCTGCTCGGCGAACTCGGCCGAATATCCGTTCTTGACCATGCCGGCGATCAGCTTGTCCTTGAACTTCGAGACGCCGCCGGAGAACTTGAACGTCGCCATGGATTTCCGCAACTGGTCCGCCTCCCCGCCGGTAAACCCGGCGCAGACCATGGCGACTTTCATGGCCGACTCTTGGAACAAAGGGACACCGAGGGTTTTCGAGAGCACCGCCTCCAGTTCGGGTGTCGGATAGACGACCGGCTCCTTGCCTTCGCGCCGGCGGAGATAGGGATGCACCATGTCGCCCTGGATCGGTCCGGGCCTGACAATAGCCACCTGCACGACCAGGTCGTAAAATGTGCGGGGTTTCAGGCGCGGTAACATGGACATCTGCGCCCGGCTTTCAATCTGGAAAGTGCCAAGCGTATCGGCCTTGCGGATCATGGCATAGGTGCGCGGATCCTCGGCCGGGATGGAGGCGAAGTCGCGGGCGTCACCCTTGTGCTCGGTCATCAGGGCGAAGGCCTTGGCCATGCAGGTCAGCATGCCCAAGGCCAACACGTCCACCTTCATGAATTTCAGCGCCTCTATATCGTCCTTGTCCCATTCGATGACCTGGCGATCATCCATTCGGGCAGGCTCGATCGGCACGAGATCGTCGAGTCGGTCATGGGTCAGGACGAAGCCACCTGGATGCTGGCCGAGATGGCGCGGTGCGCCCATCAGCTGCTGCGCCAGTGCGAGCGTCAGCTTCAAGCGGTAGTCGGCAGCGTTGAGGTTGTTTTCCCGGATCTGGCGTTCGGATACCCCTTCCGACCAGCCCCAGACGCCGGACGACAGCTGGCCGATCATGTCTTCGGGCAGACCGAGGGCCTTGCCGACGTCGCGCAAAGCGCCCTTCGCCCTATACCGCGTCACCGTGGAACAGAGCGCCGCCTTGCTGCGGCCGTAGGTGTTGTAGATCCACTGGATGACCTCCTCCCTCCTCTCGTGTTCAAAATCCACGTCGATGTCCGGTGGCTCATCTCGCTCCTGGCTGATGAAGCGTTCGAAGAGGAGATCGTTGGTTTCGGGGTCAATCGAGGTGACGCCCAGGCAATAGCAGACGGCGGAGTTGGCGGCCGAGCCCCTGCCCTGGCAAAGAATACCCTTCGAACGGGCGAAACGGACGATGGAGAACACGGTCAGGAAATAGGGCGCATAGTTCATGACCCGGATGAGTTCCAGCTCGTCGCGCAAGGATTTCCGGACCTTGTCGGGCACACCCTCGGGATAGCGATTGGCGGCTCCCTCCCAGGTGAACTTGACAAGCGACTGTTGCGGATCGAGGCCGGGGACGATCGCCTCTTCCGGGTATTGGTATTGCAGCTCCTTCAAGTCGAACTTGCAGCGATCGACAATCTCGCGTCCGCGCGCCAGTGCTTCCGGGTATTCGGCAAAAAGCCGGTGCATCTCCTCTGGCGCTTTCAGAAAGCGATCGGCATGACGTTCACGGTCAAACCCCACATCGTCGATGGTCGTGCGGGTGCGGATGCAAGTTACGACATCCTGCAACTGCCGACGGCCAGGTTCGTGGAACAAGACATCGTTGGTGACGACGGTTCTGACCCTTTGGCGTGCCGCCATCGTAGCGATGCCATGCAAGCGCAGCTTGTCGTTCGGCCGGCGACGCAGGCAGAGGCTCACATAAGCGCGATCGCCGAACAGGTCGGCCATCTTGCGAAGCTGCACGCCGCAGGTATCGTCGGCTTCGTCCGGCACGAGCACGCCGATCATGCCGGCGGCATGGTCGGCGACATCTGCGAAATCAATCAAGCAATTGCCTTTGCCGCCGCGGCTCTTGCCGAGGGACAGCAACCGGGTCAGCCGGGAATAGGCTGTCCGGTCCATGGGATAGACGAGGAGCGACATGCCGTCGGTGAGGTCCAGGCGGCAACCGACGACCAGTCGGACGCCGGTGGTCTTGGCAGCCTCCCAGGCGCGCACAATGCCGGCGAGGCTGTTGCGGTCGACGACGCCGAGCGCGTCGATGCCAAGCGCAGCGGCCGTCGCGAACAGCTCGTCAGCGCTGGATGCCCCGCGCAGAAACGAGAAATGCGTCGTTACTTGCAGTTCGGCATAGCGCGTCATCCGAACACCCCATGCACAAACCAAAAGTGGGAGCCGGTTTCCGCATCGATGCCGTCGCCGGCACGATAAACCCAGTAGCGCTCACCAAGCTCATCCTCGACCACGAAATAGTCCCTCACCGCCTGGAACTCGCGTGGTCTGCGCCACCACTCACCAAAAATCCGCTCCGGCCCGTCGGCGCGTACGACCTTCCGCCGCTTGCCCCGCCAAGTGAAGACCGCCGGCGGCTGGTCCGGCAGAAGTGCGATGACCTCGATGCGTTCGGGGTTTGCGAAAAGCCGCGTCGGCCGCGGCCATTTCACCGCCCAGGCCTCGCCGATATCAGGAGCGGTCGGAGCGATGCGCCGGACCGAGCGCTCCGGCACGTCGGAGGCGACGGGCGCGACGCGAAACAGCCGGTGGCCGCGATTGCCGAGAATGTCGACCAGCGGTGTAATGTCCGCGACCTCCTCTTCAATCAGCGACGAGGCAACCTGCCGCTCCTCCAGCGGCTCGGCGAAGACAGCTACAAGCACGAGCTTCTCGATGCCAAAGCCGGGATCGATCGTCTCGATGCGGTCGCAGAGCAGCTTCGAAAGGCGCGCCGGATCGCGGACAGGCTTGGCAAGACCGGCGCGGAGATGCTGCCTGGTGTTGTCGACGCGATGGATAAAGAGGTCGCAGCGGCGCGCGCCGAGGCCGTCTTCCGCCAGGCGAGCCGACAGCTGGGCGACAAGACGTCGCACATATTTGGCGATGGTCTCCGGCGCACCGATTGGCTCGGCGAAATTCTTGGCAACTTCGACAAGCTCCGGCGTGCGGATCGGTTCGATCGGTTCGGCGACGCGGCCGAACATCTGGTCCAATCGGCGCGCAGGCTCTGGCCCGAACCGCAAGGTTAGCGGCGCGCGCGGCATGGCCGATAGCTGACCAACCGTATCGATGCCAAGAACACGCAGGCCCTGGATTGTCTCTGCCGGCAGCCGTAGAGCGACAATCGGCAGATCGATGACCGCCTTTGGCACATCGCCCGTCGGCACGACGGTTGTTTCGGCCGAAAGCAGCCGCGCGAGCGCATGCGCGGCGCCCCAGGTGTCGGCGACAGCGGCCCGCGCCGTCAGCCCGCGGCCGCGGAGCATATTGACGAGGCCGGAGACGAGAAGTGCTTCGCCACCGCGCAGGTGATCCGCCCCTTCCGTATCGATGACAAGGCCGTCGGCGCCATCGACAGCGACGACGGGGCTATATTGCCGGAGCGCCCAGAGCGCCAACCGTTCGAGTGCTGCTGCATCCTCGGCCGGGGCTGCGTCGACCATGAGGAGATCGGCGACCATGGCCTGCGCCTTGCTGGCAGCCATTCCGATGCGCAGGCCAAGCTTCAATGCGACGGGATCGGCGGCGGAGATCCATCGCTTCGATCCGCGGCGGGCAATGACGACCAGTGGCTTGTCAGCCGGCAAGGCTTCGCCAGCGTGCCGTCTGATCCGCTCCGTCGAGAGCTGTGGGAAGTAGACAGATACGACCCTGGGCATCGGGGGCTCCAATTTCAAATTCGGCACATTCGCCGGCTTTCACGCGCATCAGTTCTGCGAGCCAGCGCGCCCTCCCGACGCCGGCAACAGGTAGTTTTTCCGACGGCAAGGTGCTGATGCGCCACCGTGTCGTCGAGGCCGTCGGCTGCCCATAGTCCGAAGCCTCATTCTGACGTCGCCATCGCCGCAGCACGATGCCCATGGCTCCGGTCTTCTCGGCGGCGAGTTGCAGGCGACGCGATGCGGTCATCGGGAGACGAACAAGCTCGCCAACCACGGCAGCAAGCCCGCCGAAGGAAAGCCCCTCCTCCATGGCGGACAGCGCCTCTTCTTCGCGGTCGCTTTCGCAAAACACGACGCGATCCGGATGGAGGCCTGCCTGGGCGACCGCGGGGAAAAACAGATCAGGGCGCGTCATGCACCAGAGAACCTTGCCGCGCGATCGCGCCGCGATGCCGGCAACGAACAACGCCGCCGCGGCCCCATCAACCGTCCCTCCCCCGCCGCCGGCGACCTCATGCAGCGCGCCGAAAGCGAGCCCTCCCCCCGGCAGTGCCCGATCAACCTCGGCGACGCCGAAAGGCAGGAACTGACTTGCGCGACGCGAGCCGCCTTCAAGCTGCTCAATGCGCTCGCGAAGCTCTGCCAGCACGGGGTTGAGGGCATGGTTGGCCACGGCAGAATTGTTGCTCCTTCAGGGTTTTCAGCGGTTCTCTAAGCTGATATGTTCATTATTTGTTCCGATTGCCCAACTGAGTCAATCGGGCCTTCGCTCCGGAAATCGCCCCTCGGCTAAGTCGTTGAAACGAATCCCTTAGCTGCATCAAGGAGATATCCAGTGATCGGAGAGGTAGGAAATTTTTCTTAGGCATGCTGGGGACAAATGGCGGCGGCGCATCTCGAAAAACTCAACGACCGGCAACGCGAAGCCGTCGAGCACGGTATCGGCCTGCCGGACGGAAAGATCGGCGGCCCGCTGCTGATCATCGCCGGCGCTGGGAGCGGCAAGACCAACACGCTGGCACACCGCGTCGCGCATCTGATCGTCAACGGCGCCGACCCCCGCCGTATCCTGTTGATGACGTTTTCCCGGCGCGCGGCGTCGGAGATGGCGCGCCGGGTGCAGCGCATCTGCCGCCAAGTGCTGGGCGACAACGCCGCAATCCTGACCGATGCACTCGCCTGGGCGGGAACGTTCCATGGCATCGGCGCGCGGCTCTTGCGGATGTATGCCGAGCAGATCGGCCTCAGCGTCGATTTTACGATCCACGACCGCGAAGACAGCGCCGACCTGATGAATCTTGTCCGGCATGACCTTGGCTTCTCCGCCAAGCAGAGCCGGTTTCCCACCAAGGGGACTTGCATCGCGATCTATTCCCGCGTGGTCAATTCCGAGGCTTCGATCAAGGAAATCCTGAAATCCTCCTATCCCTGGGTACTCGAATGGGAGGGAGAGTTGAAGCAGCTCTTCGCCGCCTATGTTGAGGCCAAACAGACACAGAACGTCCTGGATTACGACGACCTGCTGCTCTACTGGGCGCAAATGGTTTCCGAACCCGAGCTGGCCGAGGACGTCGGCAACCGCTTCGATCACATTCTCGTCGACGAATATCAGGACACCAATCGCCTACAGGCGTCGATCCTGATGTCGCTGGCGCCCGGCGGCCGCGGCCTGACCGTCGTCGGTGACGATGCGCAATCGATCTATTCCTTTCGCGCGGCGACCATCCGCAACATCCTAGATTTCCCGAAAGAATTCTCACCCAGACCGGCGGACGTTATCACGCTCGACCGCAATTATCGTTCGACCCAGCCGATCCTGGCAGCGGCCAATGGCGTGATCGAGTTGGCAAGGGAGCGCTATACGAAAAATCTCTGGACGGACCGTGCGTCTGAGCAGCGGCCGGTGCTTGCCACGGTCAAGGATGAGATCGACCAAGCCGCCTATATCGTGGAGCAGGTGCTCGCGAACAGAGAGGTAGGCGTCACGCTGAAGCAGCAGGCCGTGCTGTTTCGAACGTCAAGCCATAGCAGCGCGCTTGAGATCGAACTCACCCGGAGAAACATCCCCTTCGTCAAATTCGGTGGCCTGAAATTTCTCGACGCGGCGCACGTCAAGGACATGCTGGCGGTCATGCGGTTTAGCCAGAACCCGCGCGACCGGGTTGCCGGCTTCAGGGTGCTGAAGCTATTGCCCGGTATCGGGCCGCAGACGGCCGGCAAGATCCTTGACACGATTGCCGCCGATCCGGAGCCGTTGCAGTCGCTCGCCGAAATCCCGCCGCCGGCGAAGACGGGCGACGACTGGCCGGCTTTCGTGACACTGGTCACCGCCCTGCGGAAAGCCGACGCAGGCTGGCCGGCGGAGATCGGCACGGTGCGGATGTGGTACGAGCCGCATCTCGACCGCATCCATGAGGATGCCGACACGCGCAAGGACGACCTGCTTCAGCTCGAGCAGATCGCCGGCGGCTATGTGAGCCGCGAACGCTTCCTCACTGAGTTGACCCTTGACCCGCCCGACGCGACCAGCGACCAGGCTGGTGTGCCGCTGCTCGACGAGGATTATCTGATCCTCTCGACGATCCATTCGGCCAAGGGCCAAGAGTGGCGCGCGGTCTTCATGCTCAATGTCGTCGACGGTTGCATACCGTCTGACCTTGGTACCGGCTCTACCCCTGAACTCGAGGAAGAACGCCGGCTGCTCTATGTCGGCATGACGCGGGCGCGCGACAACCTCACGCTGATCACGCCGCAGCGCTTCTTCACACACGGCCAGAATGCCCAGGGCGACCGCCATGTCTATGCGTCGCGAACCCGCTTCATACCGGCCACGCTCTTGCAGTTCTTCGAAACGGCAAGCTGGCCAAAGATATCGGCGGCCGCCAACGAGCAGAGCAGTCGCCAGGTTCGCGTCGATATCGGTGCGCGAATGCGCTCGATGTGGAAATGAGCGATGCAGCCCATTATTTTGGCCGAGATAGAGGAGCATAAACCGGATCGCGAAGATCGGGTCCGGCGCATCATTCATGTGGACATGGATGCGTTTTATGCCTCCGTCGAACAACGCGATAATCCCGAGCTGCGGGGCAAACCCGTTGCTGTCGGCGGCGCGGCCGCCCGCGGTGTCGTGGCGGCAGCAAGCTATGAGGCCCGTGTGTTCGGCGTGCGATCCGCTCTGCCATCGATCACCGCCAAGCGGCGCTGCCCGGGTCTGATCTTCGTTCCGCCGCGCTTCGATGTCTATCGAACCGTTTCATCGCAGATCCATGCAATCTTCGCCGAATACACTGATCTGATCGAGCCCCTGTCGCTCGACGAAGCCTATCTCGATGTCACCGACAACAAGCAGGGCATTGCCATCGCGACGGAGATCGCCACGAGGATCCGCGCCCGCATCAAGGATGTCACCGGGCTGAATGCCTCGGCCGGTATCTCGTATTGCAAGTTTCTGGCCAAGATGGCCTCCGACCTCAACAAGCCCAACGGCCAGGCGGTCATCACGCCCAAAAACGGGCCGGCTTTCGTCGAGGGGCTCGCCGTCAAGAAATTCCACGGCGTCGGGCCCGCGACTGCCGCCAAGATGGAACACCTTGGCATTCTGACCGGCGCCGATCTCAGGGCGAAGTCGCTCACCTTCCTCCAGCAGCATTTCGGGAAGTCGGGCGCCTGGTACTACAGCATCTCGCGTGGCATCGACGATCGACCGGTCCGCGCGGACCGGGAGCGCAAATCCGTCGGCGCCGAAGACACCTTCATGACCGACCTCCTCGATTTAGATGCAGCGCGTGCGGAAATCTCTCCGCTCGTCGACAAGGTCTGGCGGCACTGCGAGACCAAGAACCTGCATGGCCGCTCCGTGACCCTGAAGATCAAATACGCCGACTTCCAGATCATCACGCGGAGCAGGACCGAAGCCACCGCCTTCAGCTCGCCGGGCGAGATCGTGGCGACGGTGCAGACGCTCCTCGCCCCCTTGTTTCCAACGGCGAAAGGCATCCGCCTTCTCGGCGTGACCCTGTCCTCGTTTGGCGACGAAACTGCGAGCGGACCTGCCGATCAACTTCTGTTGGAGATTTAGGCTCACCCTGTTCTTGATCGCCGCATCGAAATCCCCAGCCGCCGCGCTAGATTATTGCCGAGCCAGAATTCGCGGAGCCGCAGGAGGGACTATGTGCAACGATTACAGGCTGATGGTCGAACTGGCCTCGGTCATTGAGGTATTCGAGCACCTCAGAATCAAGATCCGCTTCCCCGAGGGAAGGCCGAACATCGAGGCGCGCGAGGATATCAGGATCACCGACACGGCGCCCATCGTTCGCACGGTCGAAGGCGAGCGCGGGGTTGGCGAGCTTGTCCAGCGGCGATGGAGCTGGCCGGGTCCGAGCAAGAAGCCGGTCTACAATTTCCGGTCGGAGGGCCGCGAGTTCAGCTCGAACAGGGCTTTGATTTTGTGCGACGGGTTCTTCGAGTTCACGGATCCGATTGAGAAAGGGAAAAAGCGCAAGGACAAGTGGCTATTTCGGAAGGTCGGGGAGCCGCTCTTTGCCATTGCTGGCATCTGGCGCGCGACCGATAAGGTCGGTGAGGCCTTCACCATGCTCACGATGGAACCCGGTCCCGATATCGCACCCTACCACGACCGCCAGATCGTCATACTCGAGCGTGATGCCTGGACGGACTGGCTCGATCCGACCGTTTCGGCAAAATCGCTGATCAGGCCGCTTCCGGCTGGTTCGCTTTCCGTGGAGCAGGTCGGCTGATGCGCTTCGCCTTCCCGCATAGCCACGCTTTTCCCGGCGGCGAGGTCCGCGTCGAAGATGCCGAAGCGGCCGAAGGAATGTGCGTGGTCGAGTTCGGCGACGGGATCGCTATGATCGGAGAATGGCATCCGGACGGAGACCACGTTCGTCTCTCCATCCCGGCCTACCGCACTGCTCGCGGTACGGATGTCGATGCGCGCCGCTGGCGCCTGGTCAGGGACAATGCTGGATCCTGGCGCACGCGGCGATCCGTGTGACCGTACACTGCGGCGACCCCTTCCCGAAATGACGAAGGGCACTCGACCCTTTCGGGGAGCGCCCTACTAACCCGGACGGCTGCGAACGTGCGACGGATATCGTCGCTGCCGGCAGGTCATCGATGACGGGCAGTGAGCGAAAGATGGGGGAAGGCATCCGGGAAATCAAGACCGTCGGGATTGCCGGTCGCCTGAAGCGGCGCATCGAGGCACGCATCGCAGATGCCGCAGCCGTCATCGTCCATCGCCTGGCCGGCGAGACCGCAACAGACGCAGGCCGCGGCCCGCCGGGCACCCTTGCCGCACTGGCGCGGCAGCAGGATTTCTGCTGCGTCGTCAAAGAGAATGTCTATCGGAATTTCTGTCATCGCGGGCGTCTCCAACGATCCTGGGCAAGAGATAGGAGCGCCCGAAATCTTTGCAATGGTCGGTTCCGGCACCAGCGAAACCTTCTTGCCGCACGCTCGCATCGCGCTATCTGCACGCACTATCCACGCAGGTGTAGCGGTCGATGACGATGGACGATCCTTTTCAGCTCAAGCGGTTTGTCGATGCGCAGGAGCTTGTCTTTCCCGCGGCTCTTGCAGAGCTGCGCGGCGGGCGCAAGGAGAGCCATTGGATGTGGTTCATCTTTCCGCAATTGCGCGCCCTCGGCCGTTCACCGACGGCGCAGTTCTATGGAATAGCCTCGCAGGATGAAGCCCGGGCCTATCTCAAGCACCCGCTTCTGGCCCGTCGGCTGGCCCATTCGACTGATGCCGTTCTCGCCCATCACGATCGATCGCCCCATGATATCTTCGGCTCGCCCGACGATCTGAAGTTTCGCTCGTCGATGACGCTGTTCGACGCGGCTTCGGACCATAGAACCGCGCGATTTCGGATTGCCCTGGAGCGCTATTATGAGGGTGAGCTGGATCAGCGTACCCTGGAGCTTCTGTAGCGCCGGAACATTTGAAATTCCGCAATGGTTTCGTCTCGGCAAGATTGCTGCTTTGAGAGGAACCTCGTGAGGATCGCCACCTATAACGTCAATGGTATCAACGGCCGACTTCCCGTCCTGCTGCGATGGCTGAAGGAGGATGCGCCCGACATCGTCTGTCTTCAGGAACTGAAATCGCCAAACGACCGGTTTCCTCGCGCCGAACTGGAGCGTGCCGGTTATGGAGCCGTATGGCACGGCCAGAGAAGCTGGAACGGCGTAGCGATCCTCGCCAAAGGTTTGGTGCCTCTCGTGACACGCCGCGGATTGCCAGGCGATCCCGACGACACGCACAGCCGCTACATCGAAGCCGCCATCAATGGGATCCTGATCGGTTGCCTCTACCTCCCGAACGGCAATCCTGCGCCCGGCCCGAAATTCGACTACAAGCTGCGCTGGTTTAAGCGCCTGCATGCCTATGCCACCGAGCTGATCGACCTCGACATTCCGGCCCTGCTGATCGGCGACTACAATGTCATGCCGACCGATCTCGATGTCTATGCGCCGGAGCGCTGGCGCGACGATGCGCTGTTTCGCCCGGAGGTTCGCAAGGCCTATGCCGACCTCGTCGCGCAAGGATGGACCGATGCCATCCGCCATCTTCACCCCGATGAGCGGCTCTACACCTTCTGGAAATACTGGCGGAATTCCCTCGAGCGCGATGCGGGCCTGCGGATCGACCATTTCCTGCTCAGCCCGAGCGCCGCACCGTGGTTGAGATCGGCCAGCGTCCGGCGGGCACCGCGAAGCTGGGAGCACACCAGCGATCACGCCCCCGTCATGATCGAGATCGACCCGCCGGATGCGGATTAGGCGGACGGCTGCGCAACCATTCGTCTCTCGCGTGACCGCGCTGTCCGCCGTGCCTCGCGCAGCTCCTCGATGGTGGGTAGACGGGACAGAGCTTGACCTCAGCCCGCCGATTAGAGAAGCGCCGCGGCAGGCGGGATTTCGGGAGTTCTCGACACGGGCCATTCGGTAACAGGTCAGCCGCAGGAGCTTCAGCATAGCGGTCGCAAGAGGAGCGGGACCGACTGACCCCGCATGGCACGTTCCGTATACCGGGCTGTGTGAGTGTGCGACCGCACGCACTTGTTGACTTCCAAGCGAGTGGATCAGGTCTCCTGACGAGATCGCACTACAGAGATAAAGTCGGCAACATCCATCAGCCAAGCCTGCTGTGTCAGCCGGTAGGTATTGTGCAACCGCTTCGGCACGACGAGCTGCAGCTTCTTGGCCTGCATCTCGTCAGTCTGGTTTTCTGATATCCCGGGCTCAAGGGTAAGGAGATGTTTTTCCGGGATCCGGAGAGCCTCCGACAGAACCTGGCGCCAGCGATCTTTCAGCGTCGACTTGGCACCGAGCATCGTCAGCCTTGCTTCCGGATACAGCGGATCACGATACTCATTCTGCCCCGGGAACAGAAAATCGGGCTTGTTCCGGTTCTCTGTCTCCGCGCCCCGAACGTATCGAATCTGCTGCGCAGCAAAAACTGCCTCAAGATGATTTTCGAGAGCCTGTCCCGCCCGCGCCTTTCGTCGGTTCTGTACGCTCAACGAAAACGCCAGAAATCCTTCAACGTCTGCGTCGCCAAGCGCACCAAAGCCGCTGCCAATACGTGCGGCGACGATGCGCCGTTCCAGCCTTTTGAAAAGCTGCTCCTCGCGATCCATCCATGAGATCAGCGCAAGGTCCGGACTATCTGCAGCCGAAACCTCGGGCATCGATGTCCGCGCAAGCTCCGAAAACACACGTGTTTTCGGGAAGTCGAGACCAAAGCGTTCGATAAGGCTATCGAGCCGATCGGCTTCAGGCTCCTCCGGCTCGATCCCCAGCTCATCAAGAATATAGCGCGCTGCAAAATCGAGTTCGGCGTTATGTGCGCCATCGATCTCCTGGAATGTGAAGGCGAATTCGGGCTGCTCCTCCAAGGCGAATAACCAGACGAGCTGGTTCTGGATTGTAGCAGAGGGCGTTACAACGACGAGGATCGAGCCATCTTGCTGCAAGGCCAGAAACAGCATGTCGCCAGGCTGCATCAGTTCGGTGACGGCGTTTGAGGAATAGTAGAGGTGGTACTCCGGTGCGCGCGGCTTTCCTTTGCGGACATTAGACCAGCTCATGAAGCCTTCTTCCGCCAAGGCTTCCTGCTCGCCGGATTGTTGATTGCCACTGAGAACTGACCCGGCGTGGCCTGATATTTCCATTGAGAATTGACCCATGTTCCAACCTTCCCTCGCATGTTTTCAGCGGGGGCTATGGAGTGATCGACATGGCGTTATTGAGCGTGATCCGACGCTGGCATTTTCGAGAAGAACTATCGATCCGGGAGATTTGCCGCAGGACTGGCCTGTCCCGGAATACCATCCGCAAATACCTGCGCCTGGACGGCGTGGAGCCGAAGTTCAAAGTCCCGGAGCGGCCAAGCAAGCTTGATCCTTTTGCTGATCGGTTGTCTGCCTGGCTGAAGAGCGAATCCAAGAAGAACCGCAAGCAGAAGCGGACGATGAAGCAGTTGCATGCCGATCTGATGAGCCTTGGCTACGAGGGCTCCTACAATCGGGTTGCGGCATTTGCTCGGGAATGGCGTGATGATCGGCAGAGAGAATTGCAGACGACGGGCCGCGGGACATATGTGCCCCTGGCGTTTGACCCCGGCGAAGCCTTCCAGTTCGATTGGTCGGAAGATTGGGCCATCATCGGCAATGAGCGCACCAAACTGCAGGTGGCGCACACGAAGCTGAGCTACAGCCGCGCCTTCATCGTTCGGGCCTATCTCCTGCAGACGCATGAGATGCTGTTCGATGCCCATAATCATGCATTCCGGGTCTTCGGCGGCATCCCCGGCCGCGGAATCTACGACAACATGCGCACGGCGATCGACAAGGTCGGCCGCGGGAAAGAGCGCGACGTCAATGTCCGTTTCCTGGCGATGGCCAGTCACTACGTATTCGAGCCGGAGTTCTGCAATCCCGCGTCTGGTTGGGAGAAAGGGCAGGTCGAGAAGAATGTTCAGGATGCGCGTCATCGCTTCTTCCAACCTGTTCCGCGCTTTCCATCATTGGATGCCCTGAACGACTGGCTGGAGCTTCGGTGCAAGGAATTCTGGGCAAAGACCCCACACGGACAGATGCGCGGCACCATTGCCGACATCTGGGCTGAGGAAGCTTTGGCATTGATGCCTGTTACCCGTCCGTTCGACGGCTTCGTGGAGTATACGAAGCGGGTCACGCCAACCTGCCTCGTCCATCTGGAGCGCAATCGCTACAGCGTGCCGGCATCCTTCGCCAATCGACCGGTGAGCCTGCGGGTCTATCCGGATCGTGTCGTGGTTGCTGCGGAAGGCCAGATCGTCTGCGAGCATCGTCGCGTCATCGATCGCTCTCACGACCGACCGGGACAGACGATCTACGACTGGCGGCACTATCTGGCGGTCGTGCAACGCAAGCCAGGCGCGCTTCGCAACGGTGCACCCTTTGCCGAGCTACCGGACGCGTTCCGGACCTTGCAGCAATACCTCCTGAAGAAGCCGGGTGGCGACCGCGAGATGGTCGATATCCTGGCCCTTGTTCTCCAGCACGACGAACAGGCCGTGCTATCGGCGGTCGACATGGCGCTGAAGTCCGGCGTCCCCACGAAGACCCACGTGCTGAACCTGCTGCATCGCCTCGTCGACGGCAAATCCTTCACACCGCCCACCATCGATGCACCTCAGGCCCTGACGCTCGTCAACGAGCCCAAGGCCAATGTCGAACGATACGATGCGCTGAGAAAGACGGAGGCCCGCCATGCGTCATAATCCAGCAAGCGGCGCTGTCGTCATCATGCTGCGGCAACTGAAGATGCACGGCATGGCCCAGGCCGTCGGCGAACTCACCGAGCAGGGATCGCCGGCATTCGAGGCGGCAATCCCGATCCTGTCGCAGCTCCTCAAGGCGGAGACCGCGGAACGTGAAGTTCGATCGACGGCCTACCAGCTCAAGACGGCACGCTTTCCAGCCTATCGTGACCTGAACGGCTTCGACTTCACCAGCAGTGAGATCAACGAGGCGCTGGCCCGTCAGCTTCATCGCTGCGACTTCCTGGACGACGCCAACAACATTGTCCTGGTCGGCGGTCCCGGCACGGGCAAGACGCATATCGCCACGGCCATCGGTGTCCAGGCCATCGAACATCATCACAAGCGGGTTCGGTTCTTCTCGACCGTGGAACTGGTCAACGCGCTCGAGCAGGAGAAGTCCCAAGGTCGCTCAGGCCAGATCGCCAACCGCCTGGCACACTCCGATCTCGTCATCCTCGACGAGCTCGGTTATCTGCCGTTCAGTGCTTCAGGCGGTGCGATGCTGTTCCATCTGCTGAGCAAGCTCTATGAGCACACGAGCGTCATCATCACCACCAACCTGAGCTTCAGCGAATGGGCCAGTGTCTTCGGCGATGCCAAGATGACAACCGCGCTGCTCGACCGGCTCACCCATCATTGCCACATCCTCGAGACCGGCAACGACAGCTTCCGCTTCAAGAACAGCTCCGCGCACGACACCAAAACGACAAAGGAGAAAACGAGGAACTTGACCACGACCGCAGAGCCGAAACATACCTAATAAGCGGGTCAATTCTCGGTGGAAACGCCGGGTCAGTTCTCAGTGGCAATCAACAGGCGGAGATCATACTCCGGTCAGCCTGTAAGCCGTCCGCAGAAGGGCGATGGCTTCGTCCCGGCTAAGCGAAACGTCGAAGGCTTTCGGGTCAAGCGTTTCATCTGCCTGAGCGAGATCGAGGAAGCGCTGCATGTCCGCCTGAATTTGATCCGGGAAAGCGATCGAGGCGCTGCGGGGTAGGAGTTGCGCCAGCCTGAACACGTCGTTGCGGTGCTTTCTGATGTTCTTGCTGTCGATCTTTTCGCCTGATGCAGCCCGCGCGCCAAGGTCAAGAAAGGCGCGCGCCTTGAAGGGGATGAGGAGCGTCTCGTCGACGATGGTGACCGAACCAATCTTTCGTTTCGCCGACTGCAGCGCGTCGTAGTAACTGTCATCGAGCAGAATGGCGGAAAGGCTGACGACGTCCTCTTCGACCGGTATCGGCGTGAGCTCGGCATCCTCGGGAAGTTCGAGTGTGCCGGGTTTGCGGGCGAACAGCTCGATCATGAACGGGAAGTCCGCGGTCGAGGGCTTATGGAACCGATAGAATTCCTTGTCGCCGGTGCTGCGTTCGCGGGCCTGATAGCCGCCGGCATCCAGAAAGGCCCGAAAGGCTTTGCCGAAGGCGATATCGACCACCTCGACGCAGAGCACCATGTCGATGTCTTTGGTTGCCCTGAAATCCAGACCTGCCTCGCCGAACAACAGGTCGCACGCCGCTCCGCCGATAATGGCGTAGCGATCCTCATAGTCTGCGAAATATTCCCGAAACTTGTCGATGCCGGTCAGCAAGGCAGGGTCTCCAACAGTTGTTCCGCCGCCATGGCGATGCGCTCGTCGCGATGGTTGTGGAATTGTGCATATAAGGAGAGGGGGTCCACGGTATCGGCATCTGACAGCGCCGCCGGATCATAGGACCATGTTTCGATGCGGTAGACGGCTTCGTCCCGTCCGGTCTCGACGAGACCGAGCGATTGCGAGATCGCTTTCCAGTCGGCTGCCGGTACGGCGAATGTGTCGATCCGGGGATGCCCGAGTTCGGTCAGCCGTGATAACGCGGATTCTCCGGCGAGTTTGAAGGAAGTCATCGGCGCTTTGCAGCGCACGAATTTAACGGCCCGCACCGGCGTGCGCAGGTACGGCGTTGCCTCGGTCAGCAGCTCGCGCCCGCTCGCCTTGAACCGGATATGGCGTTCCCTCCCCTCTCTGACCGTATCGGCGAGACCGGCGGCGACCAGGTCGTCGAATGCACGGCCGATCGACATCGCCGAGTAGTGCAGACGCTCGGCCAGGAGTGAGGGCGTGGGCATCGCCTGATCCGGGTGCAGGGTGTGATGGAAAAGCACCGCCTGGGCCGCGGGCGAAAGGCCGTCAGTCCTGTGCTGCCGAGGCGCGCGGAAATGTTCACGCAAATCGATAGCAAGATCCGGCAGGTAGAGCTGGTTGCCTGGAACGATGAACGGAACACCCTGGCCGATCAGGCGTGCGCGATTGTAGGCGCTGAGGGTGTCGGTGGCGAAAGCCACGATCGAGCCGGTGGCGTTGCGGACAATACCGACGTGTTTGGCGATGTCGGCCGGTGTACCCTCGCCGTCGAGCCTGGCCATGATGATGCAGCGCCGACCAAGGATCTGCGCCTCAAGGAGGAGGTAGGTCCGGTCGATGAAAGCTGGTATGTTGGTCACGGCCTTGGCGGGGCGGATATCCACCTGCCCATGCAGCAACTCTCCCAGATAGCGCTCAAGCTTTCGGGGGAACTGCGCGGAGAAATCGCCGGTGTCCGTTTCTAACATTGTTTCGCACGATAACAGTAACGATGTTAATATGCAATGATGCTGTTATCATTGTTGCCCTGAAGCTTCGCCTTGGACGGAAGAAGCGGCAATGACGGATGTAACTGCTTGAAACGAGAGCGTTTCAGCAGAGGAGACGAACGTCGCGCTGATCGACTGAAACGACGGGGTCCGGCGTTGTGGTCGACGTGTATGCTCATCAGCAAGAAGGGTGGCATCTCTGCCGCCCCTCTTTTGACCCACGGAAACGAGGGCTTTTTCTTCAGAGCCGCCTACAGGGCGGTAAAGTTGTCACCCCCTGCCCTGCCGGAAATCCAGCAGGACGGAGCAGTACCCCTTCCCGTGAAGGAAGGAGCCCCTGCGTTTGCAGGGAGTAATCCCTCAAGGGGAAACATAACAGAAACGCCAGACCTTTCGGCCAGTCTATTTCCAAGCCCTCATGGGGCAACATAACCAGAGATGGGTGGGTTTTAAAAACAGAGAAGCGGCTTGCTTTCCGCTTTTGTTTCTAACCATCTCCGATAATTCAAAGGTAATATTTGATTTCGCCGACGTCAATGGCAGGTCAGTATTTTTTCTTGAGCAAAGCAATATTTCTGAAAATAATAAATTTCATTTTGAAAATTGTTATTACGCTTGTTTGGAAAAATACCATTCAATCCCGTTGGAGGCAGGGATTCCCATCTGTTTCCACATCATGCATCGGACACTTCCTTCCTCCACTCACGAATGAAGTCTCCCACGGTGGTGTCAGCGCGGCTATGGCTGGCGAGGCAGAGGCGGCCCCTCCTTGCCGATGCCGTCGTGCCCTCAAGGTACCCCAGCCATTTCCAGCGCAGCGCCCGCAAGCATATCCGCGAGCACGACGTGCCCGGCGGGCCGGATATAGCGTCCGGCCACAGCCTCTTCATATCCCTGCCAGCCACTCTCCGCCGCATGCCTGGAGAGGAGGTCGACGACGGCGATCGGCGGATCGCTGTTCGCCCGCCCACGAAACTGCCGGACAACATTCTCCCTGAGTTCCAGTATCGCCAGTGGTACCCCTTTGGGATTGCGTACAGAGATAGCGTCCGTCAAGTTGGTGTAATTTCGGGTGTAGGACCGGGCCGTCATGATCAGGCGGCTCTGGGTGTAATCTGAAGTGTAGTTTCCTCTTCGATTGTTGGTGGGTTTAGCTCGGCCATTGCCTCGACCTGCATGTATCGGCTCAGGAGCTGCCATTCGTCGTTGGCTTCGAGCAGAACCGCGCCGATGAGGCGAACGATGCTGTCCTCGTTGGGGAAGATGCCGACGACATCGGCACGGCGCTTGACCTCCTTGTTGAGGCGTTCGAGTGGATTCGTTGAATGTAATTTCGTGCGGTGCTGGGCGGGGAAGGCCATGTAGGCCAGCACGTCGGCTTCGGCATTGTCCATGAAGGTACCGAGCTTGGGCCATCTGGCGCGGAGCTGGTCGGCGACATGCCGCCAGGTCTGCACGGCATTGTCATGGTCGGGCTGGATGAAAGCCTGACGGATCGCGGCGGCGACCATGGTGTGCTGGCCCTTGGGAACGTAGGCCAGCGCATTGCGTGTCGCATGAACACGGCAGCGCTGCCATGTCGCGCTGAGGATACGGGTAATGGCCGCTTTCAGCCCTTCATGGGCATCGGAGATGACCAGCTTGACGCCGGTGAGGCCTCGGCGGACCAGATCACGCAGGAAGCTCGTCCAGAACGGCTCGGCTTCGGAGGGGCCGATGTGCAGGCCGACAATCTCCCTCTTCCCGTCCGTGTTGACCGCCACCGCGATTATCGCCGCCACCGACACGATGCGACCGCCCTCACGCACCTTCAGATAGGTGGCGTCGAGCCAGAGGTATGGCCAGTCACCGGAAAGGGGGCGCTTGAGGAAGGCGTTCACCCGCTCGTCGATATCCTTGCACAGCTTGGAGACGGAGGATTTGGAGATGCCGGTCATGCCCATGGCCTGCACCAGCTCATCGACCTTGCGCGTCGAGACGCCGTTGATCCACGCCTCCTGGATCACGGCCACCAGCGCCTTCTCCACCATCTTCCTCGGCTCCAGAAAGCCGGGAAAGTAGGCTCCCTGTCGCATCTTCGGTATCTTCAGGTTCAGCGTGCCGAGCCGGGTGTCGAGCGAGCGGTCGCGGTAGCCGTTGCGCCATGTCTGGCGGCTGTCGCCACGTTCATAGCGCCCAGCGCCGATCAGGCCATCAACATCGGCTTCCATGATCAGTTGCAGCACGCTTTCGGCAATCGTGCGCAGAAAATCGCTATCGCCACTCTTCGCGGCAAGCTCGGAAAGAGCTAATCTGTCGTCGGTCATCGGGGTTCCTTTCGGCTGGTTGAAGCTTTGCAACTCCACCTTCTCCGACAGGCCCGGTGCCCACCTTGCGCTCAACGAATTCGGCAGCTCATTCTCCACCGCCGTTTCCACCTCAATGCGCCTCCGAAATTACACCACGTGCGCGGACGCTACCCTTTCGCCAGGAACTGAGACGGCTTTTTGACAGAATAAAGTCAGTGCACGGAGAAGGGGCAACGATAAACGTTTTTCCCGCCTTGCCGGTCTCTGCGGCGGTGGAACTGGGGCGCGTGTGGATGCCAAAGGCGGATCTGCCAATGATCGTTTTTGACCAGAATCGGCGTGTCGGTGGTTTCGCATCGGCTCTGCGGATCCAGTGACAGGCCGCTGAGCCTATCAAAACAAGCCTCAACTAGCGTGCGCGAACTAGTTGAAGAGGTTGCTATCTGTGGTAGGTTCTGACGGGGCGAGGTGAGTAGCGATGGCCAAGAACATCGTCGTCTGCTGTGACGGAACTGGCAACGAAATCGGCGTGAACATGTCCAATGTTCTCAAGCTGTATAGGATGCTTGAGAAGGACGACGGTCAAATTGTGTATTATGACCCCGGCGTTGGAACCTTGGGTCAACGAAAGACCTGGGGGAGAATTAGCCAGAACGCAAAAGGCGTTCTGGGGCTAACCACCGGCTATGGCCTGGACGACGACGTGTTGGGCGCCTATCGCTTCTTGGCTGAACATTACAGCGAAGGCGACCAGGTATTTCTTTTCGGCTTCAGCCGCGGGGCTTACAGCGTCCGTGTCCTTGGTGGTTTTATTCACCTCCTCGGTCTATTGCGCCCAGACCAATTGAACTACGTCGGCTATGCGTTCGCCGCTTACAAGCGCGCCGCCATGGATGGGGAGGATCTTTCGGTAGCTTGGCACTTCCGAAGAATTGTCGGCGGCCAGACGGTACCGATCAAGTTCCTGAACCGCCCCGGCTTTGCCGGAGACCCCAACTCGTGAGAAGTAGGGTCTATGACAAGCAAGACGACGAACAAATTTTCTTCTGAAGTCCGCGCCCGCGCCGTTCGAATGGTGGCCGATCATGAAGCCGAACATCCTTCCCGGTGGGCGGCTGTATCTTCCATAGCGGCCAAGATCGGTTGCTCGGCGCATACGCTCAATGAATGGGTGAAGAAGGCCGAGGTCGACAGCGGCAAGCGTGCAGGTTTGCCGAGTGACGTGGCGGAGAAGATAAAGGCTTTGGAGCGGGAGAACCGGGAGCTTCGTCAGGCGAATGAGATTTTACGCAAGGCCTCTGCGTATTTTGCCCAGGCGGAGCTCGACCGCCCACTGAAGCGATGATTTCCTTCATCGATGCACACCGCTCGGTGCTCGGGGTCGAGCCGATCTGCAGGCTGCTGCCGATTGCCCCGTCCACCTACTATGAGGTCGTTGCCAAACGCACGGACGTGGACCGCCTATCGGCCCGCACCCGACGCGACATGGCCCTGAAGATCGAGATACGCCGGGTGTTCAACGAGAACTTCCAGGTCTATGGCGTGCGCAAAGTCTGGCGGCAGTTGCAGCGAGAAGGTTACGACGTTGCCCGCTGCACCGTCGCTCGGCTTATGAGAATGATGGGGCTTCAAGGCGTCATTCGCGGCAAGCCAGTCAAAACCACCGTGTCGGACAAGTCCGCTCCATGCCCGCTAGACCGGGTGAACCGACAGTTCTTCGCTCCCGCGCCGAACATGCTGTGGTTATCCGATTTCACCTATGTCGCGACTTGGCAGGGCTTCGTTTACGTGGCCTTCGTCATTGATGCCTTCGCTCGCCGTATCGTGGGTTGGCGGGCAAGCCGGGCGGCCCATGCGGGCTTTTTGCTTGATGCCCTCGACCAGGCGCTTCATGATCGGCGGCCCGTCAAACGCAGTGGGCTGGTTCATCATTCCGACCGCGGCTCGCAATACGTATCCATTCGCTATTCCGAACGGCTGGCGGAGGCAGGCATCGAGCCGTCTGTCGGAAGCGTTGGTGATAGTTACGACAATGCTCTCGCCGAAACGATCAACGGTCTTTACAAGGCCGAGGTCATCCATCGGCGAGGACCATGGCGCAACTTCGAAGCCGTGGAGTTCGCCACGCTCGAATGGGTCGATTGGTTCAACAACCGCCGCCTTCTGGAGCCCATCGGCAACATACCGCCAGCCGAGGCCGAAGAACGATACTACGCCATGCTGGACGCACCAGCCATGGCCGCATAACTTAAGCCAAACGGTCTCCGGTAAAGCCGGGGCGGTTCAGGCCAGCAAACCGGGTGGCTCGTTTGCGACGATGGCGCGATGGAATCTGCGGATTTCATCCACGTCAACGACGTAAGCGACCCGCCTGAGCTCACCCTGATCCACGTGAAGGGCAGCGGTTCCAACAATGCCAATCGGGTGCTTTCCGTTTCTGACTATGAGGTCGTCGTCGGGCAGGCCATCAAGAATCTGCGCCACATCGATCGTGGGTTGCTAAGAGAAAAGCTGGCAGCGAACGCCGAAGGGGTGCTCCAGAATGCAGTTTGGTACAATGGACAAAGCCAAGAAAATAGGGAAGCATTGCTCGTAATGCTCGATGGCTTAGGCTCCAACCTGAAAACGAAAGTGGTTGTGTTTCAGCCGCGTGTCCGTCGTTCTGTCTGACCTGCCACTGAAGTTTCATCCGGCTGCGATTAGAGCCTCGGCGGTTTTTGATACGCCACATGGCGCGGTGGTAGCAACCGGCGGAAATGCGAAGCTTCCATATTGCGTAGCGTTGGAGCCGGTTGTGGCGATGATCCCTGCATAGTCCGCTGGGGTCTGGTAGCCGAGCGATGAGTGCGGCCGGAAATTGTTGTAGTCGTCGGCCCATTCCGCAATGGCGCTACGGGCATGATCAAGACCGAAGAACAGGCTCTCGTTGAGCAACTCATCGCGCATGCGGCCGTTGAAGCTCTCGACATAGCCGTTTTGCATTGGCTTTCCCGGTGCGATGTAGTGCCACTCGACCTTGTGATCCTTCGACCAGGCGAGGATGGCATTCGAGGTCAGTTCTGTCCCGTTGTCTGAGACAATCATGCCCGGCTTGCCTCGTCGCTCGATAAGCGTCGTCAGTTCTCGCGCGACGCGGCGACCGGAGATCGATGTATCCGGGATCGCTGCCAGGCATTCGCGCGTGACGTCGTCAACCACATTGAGGATGCGGAAGCGCCTGCCGCAAGCGAATTGATCGTGGACGAAATCCAGAGACCAGCGGGCATTGGCCTTTGCTACGACGAGGATCGGCGCACGCGTGCCAACAGCACGACGCCTGGCTTTCCGCTTGCGCACGGAAAGACCTTCCTCGCGGTAGAGCCGGTAGATGCGATTGACACCGGACGGCTCTCCGTCTCGTCGAAGCAAGATGAACAATCGACGATAGCCGAACCGGCGACGCTCCTTGGCCAGATCGCGCAACTTCGCTCGCAGCTCGATCTCCGGCGGTCGTGTGGATCGATAGCGGATCGTCTTTCGGTCGGCAGATATGATCTGGCAGGCCCGCCGTTCCGAAAGCCCCATTGTGACCTTCAGATGCGCGACGGCTTCACGCTTGGCGGCAGGCCCTACCATTTTTTTCCGAGAAGCTCACGAAGAGCGGCAACATCCAACATCTGCTCGGCCAGCAGTTTCTTGAGCTTGGCATTCTCGTCCTCAAGCGCCTTCAAACGTTTGGCCTCCGACACCTCCATGCCGCCGTATTTGGCCTTCCAGTTGTAAAAGGTAGCCTCGGAAATCCCGTGCTTGCGGCAAAGATCAGCGGCCTTAACGCCCGCCTCCTGCTCCTTCAGCACCCCAATAATCTGCTCTTCCGTAAATCTCTGCTTCTTCATAAGTCCGTCCTCAATGGGCCGAACTCTAATCCATTCTGGAGGAAATTCTCAGTGGCAGGTCACCGATGCCGAGCTCGATGCCAACCATAGCCTGGCAGAGATCGCCAAGCGTGTTCCGAAAGCCGTTGTCTGCCTTGTTTCAGCTCTCGCATTCCACGGTCTGACCGATCAGCTGCCGAGACACGTGTGGCTTGCCATAGGCCGCAAAGATTGGGCGCCAAAACCAGATGGCACACCAATTCGCATCGTGCGTTTCACGGAAAGCCTGCTCAACGAAAGCGTCGAAACCCATGTCATTGAAGGCGTTCCTGTGAAGGTCTTTGAGATCGCCAAAACAATTGCCGATTGCTTCCGCTATCGCAGCAAGATCGGCCTTTCTGTGGCGATTGAGGGGCTGCAGGAAGCGCTGCGGCAGCGCAAGACCACGCCCAGCGAAATTGCCAATCAGGCCGAACGTGGTGGTGTTGGCACCGTGATCCGCCCCTATATCGAGGCACTGACCGCCAATGGCTAAGGAAGTCAGAAATGTTGGCGCCTCGGTGCGCGCCCGCCTGTTGCAACTCGCCAAGACAAGCGGACAAAGCTTCGATCTGGTCCTGACGCGGTTTGCCCTTGAGCGGTTACTGTTCCGGCTCAGCCGGTCACCCCATGCCGGTCGTTTCGTGCTGAAGGGCGCCATGCTGATGATGAGCTGGTTCGAGGATCCGCACCGCGGCACGCGCGACCTCGACCTTCTGGGCTTTGGTAATCCCGAACCGGACCCGATGCTGGAGACATTTCGGGAAATCCTGGCGCAAGAGGTTGACGATGGCGTCATGTTCGATGCCGACACCCTGCGGGTGGATCGCATCCGTGAGGAGCTGGAATATGGTGGGCTCCGGCTACGGGCGGTCGCTTCGATCAGCGGCGCCCGGATCAACCTGACGATCGACATCGGCTTTGGCGATGCGCTAGAGCCTGGGGCGGAGATGTTGGACTATCCTTCAATGCTGAATTTCCCAGCGCCACGACTCCGGGCCTATGCGCGGGAGACGGTCATCGCCGAGAAGTTCCAGGCGATGGTCATGCTCGGGCGTGTGAACAGCCGGATGAAGGACTTCTATGACATCTGGATTCTCAGCAGGTCTTTTGATTTCGATGATGACAGGCTGGCGCGCGCAATCGCCGCCACCTTCGAGCGCCGCGAAACGCCGATCCCTGAAGACCTACCGGATGCTTTGACGGATGCTTTTGCTAAGGACGAGCAAAAGCAACGGCAATGGCGCGCTTTTGTCGAAGGCGTTGCGCACAATCCGGGTGAGAGCGGCGGTGCAAAAGTCGGCCACGGTAGCGGCGGAATAATCCAGCCGCGGGCGGAGTAAAATCCGGCCACCTATTTCCTTTCTGCAATGATCGCAGGAGGGACAGGGGATCTACACCGTGGAACTTTATTTGAGGGTTCGCCTGGCTGTTTCGGAAGGGATGAAGCAGCGTCAGGCCGCGAAGCATTTCAACATCTCGCGAGAGACCGTGGCCAAGATGTTGGCCTATTCGACACCACCCGGCTATCAGCGTCGATCACCGATCCGGCGTCCGAAGCTGGATGCGTTTGTTTCGACGATCGAGCATTGGCTCGACGAAGATCTGAAGATGCCGCTAAAGCAACGCCATACTGCCAAGCGTGTGTTCGACCGCCTGCGTGATGAGTGCGGTTTCACCGGCGGCTACACGATCATCAAGGACTACATACGCGAGCGGGATCAGCGTCGGCAGGAGGTGTTCGTGCCGTTGTCGCATCCGCCCGGCCATGCGCAGGCCGACTTTGGCGAGGCGACGGTGGTGATCGGCGGCGTCGAGCAAAAGGCGCGTTTCTTCGTGCTGGATCTGCCGCATAGCGACGGCTGCTACGTGCGGGCCTATCCTGCGGCGGTGGCCGAGGCCTGGGTCGACGGCCACATCCATGCATTCGCCTTCTTCGGGGCCGTGCCGCAGTCGATCGTCTATGACAATGACCGTTGCCTGGTGGCCAAGATCCTGCCCGACGGCACACGCAAGCGGGCGGCGTTGTTCAGCGGCTTCCTGTCCCACTACCTGATCCGGGATCGCTATGGCCGTCCGGGAAAGGGCAACGATAAAGGGAATGTCGAGGGACTCGTCGGTTATGCCCGACGTAATTTTATGGTGCCGATCCCGCAGTTTGCGACATGGGATGCGTTCAACGCCTTTCTGGAAGAGCAGTGCCGCAAACGCCAGCGCGACAAGCTGCGCGGTGAGAGTGAGACAATCGGGGAGCGGCTACAGCGTGATCTGGCGGCCATGCGTCCGTTACCGGCGTCTCCCTTCGATGCCTGCGACCAGGCCAGCGCCAGGGTGACAGCCCAGTCGCTGGTGCGCTACAAGACCAACGACTATTCCGTACCGGTCGCCTATGGCCATCAGGACGTCTGGGTCCGGGGCTATGTCAATGAGGTGGTGATCGGCTGCCGCGGCGAGATCATTGCCCGTCATCCGCGATGCTGGGAACGGGAAGACGTCGTCTTCGATCCCGTTCATTATCTGCCGCTGATCGAGCAGAAGATCAATGCGCTGGATCAGGCGGCTCCACTCCAGGGCTGGAACCTGCCGGACGAGTTCGCGACGCTGCGCCGCCTGATGGAAGGCCGCATGGCAAAGCATGGCCGACGGGAATACGTGCAGGTTCTGCGCCTGCTGGAGAGCTTCGACCTTGCGGACCTGCATGCGGCCGTGAAGCAGGCGATACAGCTCGGTGCGATCGGCTTCGATGCGGTCAAGCATCTGATCCTGTGCCGGGTCGAGCGCCGGCCACCGCGGTTGGATCTGTCGATCTATCCCTACCTGCCGCGGGCGACGGTCGAGAAGACCTCAGCGAAAGCGTATATGCGCCTCCTGTCGTCTGATGCGGGAGAGGCGGCATGAGCACCGAAGCACCCGACATCCTGCTCGCCCACTATCTCAAGACCCTGAAGCTGCCGACCTTCCAGCGCGAGCACCAGAAGCTGGCCCGGTTATGCGCCACCGAAGGCGTCGATCATGTCGGATACCTGTTCCGGCTTGCCGAACGGGAGATGATCGAACGGGACCGCCGCAAGGTCGAACGTCGGATCAAGGCGGCTAAATTCCCGATCGTCAAAAGCCTCGACAGCTTCGACTTCACAGCCATCCCCAAGCTGAACAAGATGCAGGTGCTGGAACTGGCCCGCTGTGAATGGATCGAGCGCCGGGAGAACGTCATTGCGCTGGGCCCGAGCGGCACGGGTAAGACGCATGTCGCGCTCGGTCTCGGCCTGGCCGCGTGCCAGAAAGGCCTGTCCGTCGGGTTCACGACAGCGGCCGCCCTGGTCAGCGAGATGATGGAGGCGCGTGATGAGCGGCGTCTGCTTCGGTTCCAGAAGCAGATGGCAGCCTATAAGCTGCTCATCATCGACGAGCTGGGCTTTGTGCCGCTGTCGAAGACCGGTGCGGAGTTGCTGTTCGAGCTGATCTCGCAACGCTACGAGCGCGGCGCTACTCTGATCACCAGCAATCTGCCTTTCGATGAATGGACGGAAACCCTGGGGTCCGAGCGTCTAACTGGCGCCCTGCTCGATCGCATCACCCACCATGTCAACATCCTCGAGATGAACGGCGAAAGCTATCGTCTCGCACAAAGCCGAGCCCGAAAGGCAGGCTGAAAACCTCCCGAAAAATCACCACGCCGGCCTGAGACCCCCGCTCGGGCTTAAGCCCTCCCGGCGGTCTCAGACCGGCGCCGCAGTGGCCGACTTTTGCTCCGCCCCGTGGCCGGTTTTTACTCCGCCGTTGACACGAGCGCCATGGTGATGATCCGGTCGCGGACAGCGTCGGGGATACGGTTCCACACCCGTGACGGAGCCGAGTGCCTGTCTTCCAGCCCCTCGACACCGTGGGTCTGAAAACGATCATACCAGCGATAGAAGGTTGGCCGAGGAATGCCGAGCTTGTCGAGCGTCTGCCTGGCTGGCAGATGAGACCCCTCGACAAGCCGGATGATCTCGAGCTTTTCGGTGGCGGGATATCTCATTCTTCGTCGCCCCCATCCGCGATCATGCTTTTTTTAAGCAGGCGGTTTTCCAAGGTGAGGTCGGCCAGCGCCTCCTTCAGGTCGCGGCTTTCACGACGCAGCGCTTTCACTTCGTCGCTGGTGGCCGAACGCGCGGTGTCACCGGCTAGCCGCTTCTTGCCCGCTTCGAGAAACTCCTTCGACCAGCTATAATACAGGCTCTCGGCGATCCCTTCACGTCGGCAGATCGCGGCAATGCTGTCTTCGCCGCGCAGCCCCTCCAACACGATGCGGATTTTGTCCTCCGCCGAGTGATGCTTGCGCGTCGCGCGCCGGATGTCCTTGATTGTCTTTTCGGCCGCCGATGTCTGCGGCCCGGTTTTCTTTCTCATCTTCGCTTCCTTTGATAGAGCTACGATGAGCCGAAAATCCTCTCTTCTCAATTAAACCAATTCTGTCTCATGGGCGCTGATGTCGGACAATGAGGCCTGACACACGACCGATAGAATTCCTCGTCCGCAGACAGTCGTTAGAAAATTCTTCTTGCCAAACCGGGGGCATCCACACACATGACCCGGGATTTGTGCCGAGAGTTGACCCGCCTTTAGATATCGTTCGTGTCGGCCGTGGTGGTCAAGTTCCTGCGTTTCTCCTTTGTCGTTTTGGGCTCATGTGCCGAGCTGTTCTTGAACCGGAAGCTGTCGTTCCCGGTTTCGAGGATGTGGCAATGATGGGTGAGCCGGTCGAGCAAGGCGGTCGTCATCTTTGCATCGCCGAACACGCTGGCCCATTCACTGAAGCTGAGGTTGGTGGTGATGATGACGCTGGTGTGCTCGTAGAGCTTGCTCAGTAGATGGAAGAGCAGTGCACCGCCTGAGGCACTGAACGGCAGATAGCCCAGTTCATCCAGGATGACGAGATCGGAATGCGCCAGGCGATTGGCGATCTGACCCGGGCGACCTTGGGCCTTCTCCTGCTCCAGCGCGTTGACCAGTTCGACGGTTTAGAAGAACCGAACCCGCTTGTGGTGATGCTCGATGGCCTGGACGCCGATCGCGGTGGCAATGTGCGTCTTGCCCGTGCCGGGACCGCCGACCAGGACGATATTGTTGGCGGCGTCGAGGAACTCGCAGCGATGGAGCTGCAGCACCAAGGCCTCGTTGATCGACCAAGACCACGTCGAGGCCCGGTTCAAGAACGGTGTCCTGACCGTGACCTTGCCGAAATCGGAAAAAGCACAGGCGCAGGTAAAGCGCATCGCGATCAAGAACTGAAGCTCGGTGGGTTGGATTGCCAGCGGGAATGGCTACCGGGGAAAAGCGGGCGGAAGGTCAAGCTCGCAGTCCGCGGGACCCAACGGGCGGCTATTTCCGCCATTCTCAAGCCGCGCCGTATGGCTATCATTCGGAAGCGCGATACGATCCGCCCACAATCGTAGTGGCAGTCGGCATCGGGTTCCGATGCCGCTTCAAGCGAAACGGAACCGTCTAGGTTGGGTAAGTGAATCAAGAGCGGTAGACTGCCGCGGTCCCCATATGTACCGCCGAGAGACAGATTGGCGACAATTGCGCAAGCGGCTGTTGCGGATCCGACGCATTCACGTCCTCAAACCCGGATTCTATCGACTTGTTCCCCTGGCATCGAATTGCAAATTTTTAGCGGGTGGAGCTAATTGCGCCAACGCAAGGCGTGCTTGATTTTGCCGCTCAGCGCGGCGGCAGCGGGCAGGCCTCGCCGCCACCGAACAGGCGCGAGCGGGTGAGGAAGCGCTTCTCCCGTCCGTTATCGAGCGAGAACATGCCGCCGCGCCCGGGTACGACATCGATGATGAGTTGCGTGTGCTTCCACACGTCGAACTGGCTCTCGCTGATATAGACGGGCACGCCGCCGATCTCTCCCAGCTTCACGTCGCGGTCGCCGACGATGTAATCGTCTGCCGGATAGCACATGGGGGACGAGCCGTCGCAGCAGCCGCCGGACTGGTGGAAGAGGATATCGGGATAATCCGCCTGGATTTCCCGGATGAGCGCAAGCGCCGCGTCGGTCGTGACGACCCGCGGCTGCGTGATCGCTTCTGGCATGTCTGTCATCGTGGCCTCCCGAAACAGGTTTCCCTCCCTCCGGAAACCCGGAGAGAGGGAGAAGGCAGGTCACGGAGAAAGCGCCCTGCCCTGCGGTTGCCTTCCCCGCGTGGGTAGGAGAAGGCCGGCGGCGGCTCAGAAGAAGCCGAGCGCCTTGGGAGAATAGCTGACCAGCATGTTCTTGGTCTGCTGGTAGTGGTCGAGCATCATCTTGTGCGTCTCGCGGCCGATGCCCGACTGCTTGTAGCCGCCGAACGCGGCATGCGCCGGATAGGCGTGGTAGCAGTTGGTCCACACGCGGCCGGCCTGGATGTCGCGGCCGAAGTGGTAGCAACGGTTGGCATCGCGGCTCCACACGCCGGCGCCGAGGCCGTAGAGCGTGTCGTTGGCGATGGCGAGCGCGTCCGCATCGTCCTTAAAGGTCGTCACCGATACGACCGGCCCGAAGATTTCCTCCTGGAAGATGCGCATCTTGTTGTTGCCGCGAAAGACGGTCGGCTTCACGTAGTAGCCGCCGGCCAGATCGCCGCCGAGATCGTTGCGGCCGCCGCCGGTCAGCACTTCCGCGCCTTCCTGCCGGCCGATGTCGATATAGGACAGGATCTTCTCCAGCTGCTCGGACGACGCCTGCGCACCGATCATCGTCGCCGTGTCGAGCGGGTTGCCCTGCACGATCTTCTCGACGCGCCGGACGGCCTTTTCCATGAAGCGGTCGTAGATCTTCTCATGCACCAGCGCGCGGCTCGGGCAGGTGCAGACCTCGCCCTGGTTGAGCGCGAACATCGCAAAGCCTTCCAGCGCCTTGTCGAGATAGTCGTCGTCCTCGTTCATCACGTCGGCGAAGAAGATGTTCGGCGACTTGCCGCCCAGTTCCAGCGTGACCGGAATGAGGTTCTGGCTGGCATATTGCATGATCAGGCGGCCGGTCGTCGTCTCGCCGGTGAAGGCGATCTTGGCGATGCGCGGGTTGGAGGCGAGCGGCTTGCCGGCCTCAAGGCCGAAGCCGTTGACGATGTTGAGCACGCCGGCCGGCAGGAGATCGCCGATCAGCTCGGCCCAGACGAGGATCGACGATGGCGTCTGCTCGGCGGGCTTCAGCACCACGCAATTGCCCGCGGCAAGCGCCGGCGCGAGCTTCCAGGCGGCCATCAGGATCGGGAAGTTCCAGGGAATGATCTGGCCGACGACGCCGAGCGGCTCGTGGAAGTGATAGGCGATCGTGTCGTGGTCGACTTCGCCGATCGTGCCTTCCTGCGCGCGTACACACGAGGCAAAATAGCGGAAGTGATCGATGGCGAGCGGAATGTCGGCGGCCATGGTTTCACGCAGCGGCTTGCCGTTGTCCCAGGTCTCGGCGCGGGCAAGCAGATCGAGGTTGTCCTCCATGCGCTGCGCGATCTTCGTCAGGATATTGGCGCGCTCCGTCGAAGAGGTGCGGCCCCACTTGTCCTTGACGGCGTGGGCGGCATCGAGCGCCAGCTCGATATCGGCAGCGTCGGAGCGGGCGACTTCGCAGAGCTTGCCGCCGGTGATCGGCGTGATGTTGTCGAAGTAGCGGCCCGCGACGGGCTCCTTCCACTCACCACCGATGAAATTGCCGTACTTCGCCTTGTACGGATTCTCGACGATCTTCTGATGCAGCATTGTCATTCCTCCCTTGAAAGGCCCGGATGGGCCGTCGGAAGGATGGTGCTGCGCTTTGGCCCGGTGCGGTAGGGGCCGGCCGGCGATGGCGGGCGCGACTGTTTCAGATTTGAGACAGGCCCGGCGGACGCACGATGCTGCGCTGCAGCATCAGTTGATCGAGAGCTTCTTCATCTTGCGGTACAGCGTCGCGCGGCTGATGCCGAGGAGGTCCGCCGCCTGACTGACATTGCCGCCGGCGCGCGTCAGCACGCGGCGCAGCGCTGCGCGCTCCGCGTCGTCGAGGTCCCGCCCCTCCTCCGACCGGTCCTCGTGCAGGAGATCGGACGCCGCGATCCCCGTGGCGATGCGCCGGTCGTCTAGGCCAAGCACCTGCCGGGCGGCGCGGGTGGCGCCGAGCACGAGGTCGTCGCGGTCGACGGCCAGTAGCGCCGGCGCCATGCGCCCGTCGACAGGCACAAGCAGAATGCGCGCGGCGGAGAACGCGCGGCGAAAGAGGCCCGCCTCGATGCGTGCGGCGGCATCGCGCACCGCCTGCGAGAGGATCGACATGGTCATCTCGTTGGCATCGTCGCGGCAGGTGGAGATGTCCAGGGCGGCGGCGATGCGGCCGGTATGGTCGCGGATCGGCGCCGTGGTGCATGAGAGCCGGGTATTCTGCGACAGGAAATGCTGATCGCGGAGGATCAGCACGGGCCGCTCGTCGGCAAGCGCCGTGCCGATACCATTGGTGCCGACGCTCGCCTCGCTCCACGCCGTACCCGACCAGAGACCGACACCGCGAAACTCCCGGTCGTCGCCTGCCGCCCCGCGCCGCTCGAGCGCGATGCCGTTCTCGTCGGTGAGCAAAAGGCAGCAGCCGCCCTTGCCCACAATTGCGAAGAGCCGGTCGATTTCGGCGCCTGCCTCCTCGATCAGGACACTCGATCGCGCCCGGACCTGCCGGAACTCCGCCTCGGTCAGCCGCCAAGGCGTCCGATCCTCTTCCGGGGAAAGACCGTAGAGCGTAAGGCAGCGGCGCCATGAGGCCGCGATGGGAGAACTGGCCGCCGCCGAGGCATGACCTGCAATGGTGTAGACATGATCTGCGTGGTCAAAAGACATGGACATTCGCTTTCCTCCCGAATGATTCCGGCCCGGCGACCGACCGGAAAAGCCGCAGGGCTATAGCGACCCTGCTTCCGGCGGCCATCTCGGCCGGTCAAATGTGACTGGATGTATGCATCACCTACCCCCCGACCTCGCTGGCAAGCGACTTTCGTCTCCAATGGGTCGCGCGTCTCTCCCAGGGCTGGATGAGGCCATGCTCTACAAGAAGCATAACGGCCACGAAGGCGAGGGAATAGACGAGGATATGGGTCACCTCGAATTGCTGGAAATACAGATGGATCCGGAAGCCAATACCGTTTGAGCGACCGAGGAATTCGACCACCAGCACAATCTTCCAGATGACCGCGATACCGTTTCGCGCCGCGACCGCCAGCCAGGGTGCAAGCTGCGGAAAAACCAGATGCCGGAAACGCTCGCCCCGAGTCAGCCGGGCAACGAAGGCGAGGTCCGCGAGGGCGGGATCGAAGGTGCGCACGCCCTGCCGCACGGTGACCAGGACCATAGCGGTCTTGTTGAGCGTCACGGCGGCGACCGCTGCCACTTCGTTGAGACCGATCCAAAGATAGCACAGGACGATCAGCACCAGCGCCGGCAGGTTCATGAAGATCGTCACCCAGGGATCGGCCCAATGATTGAAGCGTTGGTACCTGCCGAGAAGAACGCCGAGTGGGATGCCGAGCGCCATGGCGAAGGCGAAGGCCGCGGCGACACGGGAAAGTGTCGCCAGAAGGTCGCGGATAAGCCGGCCGGACGCGAGCTCTGTCTGGAGCACGCGCGCGACCTCGAGCGGATCCGGCAGGACCGTCCGGTCGGCCTTCAGTGCCGCGAGCCCCGCCCAGAACAAAACGAACAGGACAAGGGACAGGATGAACACGTTCCCGGGGGGGCGGTCTTCAACACTCTTCTGCAACATGGGTCATCTCCCGAGCACATTATAGCGGCGCAGACCGTTCACCGATCCGCGACCTTGGTCGTATGGCGGCCGCTCGCCCGCTGCATAGAAATCGGAGTGGGAGGAACGCGCGATGGGGAGAGGCTTTGGGCTATATGCTGCGCTGCGGCGCGTTTTTATCATCCTGGTCCTGACCGGCGGAAGCCTGATTGCCGGACTTCAGAGCACTCTTGCCGCACCACTCGATCGCGAGGCGCTCCAGGCGATGATCGTGCCGCCCTATGCCCTTGGCGAACCCGTGAACGACCAGGGCGTATGGACGCTTCTCAATTCCGGCGGAGCGGAGGCCGGCTATGTCTTCGAGACCGGTCCCCTCGCCCCTCTTCCCGGCTTTTCCGGCGCGCCCATCGATATGCTCGTGACCATCGACCTCGATGGCCGGTTTCTCGATGTCAGGCTCGTCTCGCACAATGAACCGATTTTCGTATCCGGCCTCGGCGAAGCGCCCCTTCATGCATTTCTGAAGCAGTACCGCGGCCATTCGATCCGTGAGCCGCTGGTCGTCGGCACGCCCTATGGTGATGCCGGCAATGGCTCGGACCTCGTCTATCTCGACGGCGTGACCAAGGCGACGGCCTCGGTGCGCATTGCCCACGAATCGATCCTGGCCGCAACGCTCGCCGTCGCACGCGAGAAGATGCAAGGCGTTGCAAGCGGCCCACCCGCTTACCCCGACCCGGCGATCGATGTGGCGCTCGACTGGGCGACGCTCGTCGAGCGCGGCTATGCCCGCAACCTCAAGGTCACCAACGCCGAACTCGACGCAGCCTTCCGAAAGACCATCTGGGCGCATGACGATCCCGACGCCGCGGCGGACCCCGAGGGCCTGTATCTCGATCTGTGGGCCGTCGACATCGGGCCTCCGGCCATCGCCAAGGCTGTGCTGAGCAATGACAGCCTTGCCGATCTTCAACGCCTTCTTCGGGTTTCGCCTGACGACGAACCCGTTCTCGTCATCGACGCGGGCCGCCACGGCCTCGTCTCGCAGGATTTCGTGCGCAATACGGCACCGGACCGGCTCTCGGCGGAACAGGACGGCCTGCCCCTCGCGCTGCGTGATGCCGACATGCTGGTGGAGACGCAGGACGGCGTGCCCCACGGCACGCGCATGGTCCTGCGTATCGACCGCCGTCTCGGCTTCGACCCGACGCGGGAGTGGACGCTGGCGGCGCAGGCCGTGCGCGCGCATGGGATGCTGAAGCCGGAAAGCGGATCCGCCCATTTCCCGCTCACCCTCAAGGCCGACGGGCAGTTCTACGCTCGCCCGCAGATCTCCGTTGCCCTGCCCGCATGGCAGGCGGCGATGGTATCCCGCAAATGGGATCTCGCCCTTCTCTTTCTTTTGCTTGCCGGCCTGCTCGCCGCCGTCGGTCCGGGCATGCACAGACTTGCAAGGCCTGCGGTACTGCGCCCTGCGCGGCTCGGCTTTCTCGCCCTCGTCATCGGGTTCGTCGGATGGTGGGGCCAGGGCCAGCTATCGATCGTCACACCGCTTGCCGCGCTTCGGACGGCAATGGATGGCGGCAACCTCGCCGTGCTGCTGTACGACCCGTTCTCGCTCATGATCTGGAGCGCGACCATCATCGGCTTCCTGCTCTGGGGGCGCGGCCTGTTCTGCGGCTGGCTCTGCCCCTTTGGCGCCATGCAGGAATTTGCCCACCACGCCGGCCGCCTGCTGCGACTGCCGCAATGGAACCCGTCCCCGGCGTGGGACGCCCGGCTCAAGGCCGGGACATGGCTGTCGCTCGCGGCCCTCGTCGCCATTGCCGTGTTCGCACCGGAAAGGGCGGAAACGGCAGCCGAGATCGAACCCTTCAAGACGGCCGTCACCACCGGCTTCCAGCGCGAATGGTACTATGTCGCCTATGCCCTCTTCTGGCTGGCCCTCGGTGCGATCACCTTCAAGGGCTTCTGCCGCTACCTCTGCCCGCTTGGCGCCCTGATGGCGTTGGGCGGCCTGCTCCGCACACGCAGATGGATCCCGCGGCGCGTGGAATGCGGCTCGCCCTGTCAACTGTGCCGCGTGCGCTGCCCCTATGGCGCCATCAAGAAGACAGGCCATATCGCCTATTCCCAATGCTTCCAGTGTCTCGATTGCGTGTCGATCCATGACGACACGGCGCAATGCGTGCCGCTGGTGCTTGCCGCGCGAAAGCACGCATCGCAGCCGGCGGGAGCCCAGCCATGAAGCGGCGGCGCTTTCTCTTCATCGCCGCGGCGGCGGCATTTGGCGGCCCTGCGCGGGCCGAGATCACGACATGGCAGGCCGATATGTTCGGCGGTACGGTGCGTATCGACCTGCGCGGCCCGCGCGCGCTTTCCGCTGATGTCGTGCGCAACGTCGGCGCCACCATAGCCGAGGTCGAGGCCGCAGCCAGTCTGTTCAAACCCGCCTCGGCGTTGCGCCGTCTCAATGCCACCGGCCGTCTTGACGAGCCGCCCGCCATCTTGCTCGATCTGTGCAGCCTGGCCGATGATCTCTACCGTCGTACCGACGGGCGCTTCGATCCGACGGTTCAACCGCTATGGCGCGCTCTTGCCGAAGGCCGCGATACCGCGGATGCAAGAGCCGCGATCGGATGGAACCGGGTGCGGATCGGAACGCCCGTCCGGCTCGACGACGGCCAGGCGCTGACCTTCAACGGGCTTGCCCAGGGGTATGCGGCTGATCGGGTACGCGCCCTGCTTCGCAAGGCAGGCTATAATCAGGCTCTTGTCGAAATGGGCGAATACGCGACGATCGGCGGACCATTCACCGTCGCAGTGGAGGATCCGGCCATCGGTACCGTTGCGGTCCGGCGGCTGACGGGAAATGCCATTGCGACCTCCAGTCCGGCCGCCATGCGCATTGGCGGCAGCTTCCATATCCTCGGACCGAAGCGTGAGGTCCCATGCTGGTCAACGATTTCGGTGGAAGCGGAAAGCGCGGCACTGGCAGACGGCTTCTCTACAGCCTTCTGCCTGATGTCAGCCGACGATATCCGCAAGGCAATGGGAAAGGCCCGCGATGTGATGCGGGTGACGGCAGTGGATTTCGCCGGCGACGTCTCCACCTTCTGAACGCTTGAGCACCTTGGCTCAGCGTTGCGGCGGCGTGTATGTCAGGCCGTATCGTTGAAAAATACGGGCGATTTCACCTTCGGCAAGCGCATTCTCGATCGCCTCGTCAACCGCATAGGCGAGATCCCTGTGCTGGAAATTGATGCCGACGCCGATGGTCCAGTTTCCCCGCGCAAAGCCGACCAACGGTGGAGAATGCACCGCCAGTCCATCTTTAGGATGGCGTATCAACCCCGCTTCCAGTTCAGCGCGCGGGCCCATTGCCGCCTTTGTGTCGCCTTTGGCCAACCCATCCACGGCGGCGGCTGTGGAACGGAAGCGGTGGATCTTGTCGACGGGCCCGATCAGCGAGGTGAGATAGAAGTCGGCAATCGAGTCATTCTCGACAGCAACGGGGTCAAACCGGAAGAAGGGCGGTGTGGGGCCCTTCTCCTCGTAGTCGGTGGTGCGATAGGCAATCGCGATATTTTCCGCCGCATATTGCCCGGTGAAGACGACCTGCTCGACTCGACAGACGAGCGCGCTGTCATAGGGCACATGCAGCATGACATCGCTGACGCGGCCGCCGACGGCAGCCCCCTTCCAAACATAGTTGAGCAGATCGGCCTCGAGATTTTCGCCGGATGCCACGAGCCGGAACTTGGCCTCGACGCCGAGGGTCTTGGCGATCAACCGGCCGATTTCGATATCGACGCCAGCCGCCTTGCCCTTTTCCTCATAGGACCAGGGCGCGTAGTCGTCATAGACCGCAAACTCGATCCACCCCTCCTCAACAATCCGGTCGAAGCTTCGCCCGACATCCTGCGCGAAGGTGTTCTGAGGCTTCGGTTGTGGTTTGTAGCCCTCGCAACGCGCAAAGGCGCCGCCCGGAAGGGCAGCGCCGATGATGAAGGCCAGAAGGGTTCTACGCAGCATGGCAGTTTACTGCGTGGCGGAAAGGCCGACAGTCAGCACTTCCGCCGCCTTCTTCCAGGTCTCAGGCGCGTCGGTGAGGATGCGTGCCGCCTCATAGGTCACGCTGTCGGCGATGGGTGCGCCAGAGGCCGTCTTCACTTCGGCGGCGATCGTCTCCAGTTCCTTCTTCAGCGCGCCGGTATCGGCGACCTTGCCACTGCCCAGTTCATCGCGAATTTCGTGCAGGCGCTTAGCGTGCTCGTCGAGCGCACCGTCCTCCGGCCGCGTTTCCACATAGGTACGGATCGCCCAGGCCGCCTTTTGGCCGAGGATATCGCCAAAGGCCGGCATCTTGGTGGTGCCGTCCTGTGTATAGCCGTGACGGAAGCGCTCGATGAACCACTCGTCACCCGCCTCTTCCGCTTCGAGGAAGCGCAGGTCCGGCGCAAGGCCGCCGGATACGGCTCCGAGACCGTGACAGCGCGCGCAGTTCTGGTTGAAACCGGAGGAGCCGATTTCCACGGCCTTCAACCAGACGTCATGGCCGGCCTTCGCCTCACGATAGGGGTTTTCTGTCAGCCACTCCTCGCCCACCTCTGGCAACGCATCCGTATTGACCGGCTGCGGCGCCACATCGCCATGGGCAATCACCAGGCTCGTCGTTGCCAGAAGGATGGCTGCGGCTATCCCGCCGCGAATGATGTTGGCCGACATGCGGTCCTCCCTCGCATTTAAAACTGCCACTTTCTACGGCAGGCCCCACGCGCTGCGATATGCGACCTAGGTCGCTAAAGCTCATGGCACCAAGGTCGTATTTCCGTTGCGCCAGCCAGACGACATTCTGGCAATGGGAGGAAATGATATGCTGGCAAGTCTCGCAGCGCGCCGTCGAAGTCTATGTCTCGCGGCAGCGATCGTCTGTCTGGCGTCGCCAGCTGCGGCGGAAATCGCCATACCAATGACCTATCTCCGGCAGGAAGTCGCGGCACCGCCGGTGCTCTCCAATCTCGATCCCGTCCCCAGTGATCGCGGCCTCGCGGGAGCGGAGGTCGCCCTAACGGACACGAAGACGACCGGCAGCTTCATGGGCCATGCCTACAGCCTCGCCGTCGTCTCGGTCGAACCAGGCGGTGACTTCCTCAATACCGCGCGCAAGGTGCTAGCGGCCTCAAAAATTCTGCTTATCGACGCGACACCAGAGGGCATGCTCGCCGTCGCGGATCTGCCGGAAGCGAAGGGCGCCCTGCTCTTCAACGTGGCCTCGGGCGCACGGCGGCTACGCGACGCGGACTGCCGCGCGAACCTGCTGCACACCATAGCCGAAGATGCGATGCGTACCGACGCGCTAATGCAGGTGCTGAAAGCCCGGCGCTGGACGCGGACCGTCCTGATCGTCGGTCCGAAGCCGGAAGACAAGGCTTATGCCGAGACGTTGCGTATCTCAGCCCAGAAATTCGGCGTCGATATCCTCGCCTCCAAGGACTGGACCTTCGACACGGACCTGCGCCGCGCGGCCGGCCAGGAAATCCCGCTCTTCACCCAGGATTTCCCCGACCATGACGTCCTGCTGATCGCGGACGAGGCGGACGACTTTGCGCGCTATGTCCAGGACAACACCTGGCTGCCGCGTCCCGTCGCCGGCGCGGATGGTCTTCGCGGTGAAGGTTGGGCGCCCGTGCTCGAGCAATGGGCCGCCGTGCAGTTGCAGAACCGCTTCGAGAAAGCGGCAGGCCGTGAGATGGGCTCACGCGACTACGCCGCCTGGACGGCACTGCGTACCATTGGGGAAGCGGTGACGCGGACCAACTCCGCCGATCCGGCGGTTCTGCGCGCCTTCATCCTCTCCGACAAATTCGCACTCGACGGGTTCAAGGGCCGAAGCCTCAGCTATCGCGCCTGGAACGGCCAGCTTCGGCAGCCGATGGCCGTCGTCAATGCCCGCGCTCTGGTCGAGCTGACACCTCTCGACGGCTACCTGCACCAGACCAATGAAATGGACACGCTGGGCCTCGACCGGCCCGAAAGCGCCTGCACTGCCTTTGGAGAATGAGATGAGATTCCTTCCTTTGTTGATCTCCCCCCTGCTGGCGGCCGCGCCCTTTCAGGCTCTTGCCGGCGAAATATGGGTGACGAACGAGAAGGACGACACGATCTCCGTGATCGACACGCAGACGCTGGAAATGGTGCGCACCATCAAGACCGGCGAGCGGCCGCGCGGCATTACCTTCAATTCCGATCACAGCCGCGTCTATATCTGCGCCTCCGACAGCGACACGGTCCAGGTCATGGACCCCGCGACCGGCGAGATTTTGCACGACCTGCCCTCCGGCGAGGATCCCGAGCAGTTCGTGCTCGCTCCGGACGACAAGCATTTATGGATCGCCAACGAGGACGACGCCGTGACGACGGTCGTCGATGTCGAGACACGGCAGGTCGTGGCGCAGGTCAATGTCGGCATCGAGCCGGAAGGCATGGCGGTCTCGCCGGATGGCAAGATCGTCATCACCACGTCGGAAACGACGAACATGGCGCACTGGATCGACACCGGCACCAAAAAGATCTTCGCCAACACGCTCGTCGATTCCCGTCCGCGCCATGCGGAGTTCGCCAAGGGCGGAACGGAACTCTGGGTCTCGTCCGAAATCGGCGGCACGATCACCGTCTTCGATGTGGCGACGCAGGCGGAAAAGGCCAAGATCCGCTTCGAGATCACCGGCGTCAACGCCGACCTCGTCCAGCCGGTCGGCTTCGAGTTCACGCCAGACGGCAAGACCGCCTTCGTCGCCCTTGGCCCAGCCAACCATGTCGCGGTGATCGATGCCGATACGTTCGCGGTCAAGTCCTACGTCCTCGTCGGCCGTCGGGTCTGGCACCTCGCCTTCTCGCCGGACCACACGCAGCTTTTCACCACCAACGGCGTCTCCGGCGACGTGACCGTCATCGACGTCGCCTCGCTGGAACCCGTGAAATCCATCAAGGTCGGGCGCTTCCCCTGGGGCGCGGCGACCCGGCCATGACTTTTTGAAAGGGAGGATAGAATGAAGAAAGCGCTTTTCGCCGCCGTCGTGCTCGCCGCCATGCCATTCGCAGCGCTGGCAGACGACGATGACGACGCCGGGCCCGAGGCCGGCATGGGCCTTGCCGGCGTTCTCTCGAAATCCAACCGCGAGGCTTTGCCGGCGCTGACACTCTCGACCGGACAACCGATTGCCAAGGGCCCGCTGACGCTGAAATCCGGCAAATACTACACGCTTAAGATCGAGGCGGACGGCAGCCAGGAACTCGCACTGGAGGGCGCCGGGTTCTTTCGCGCCATCTGGGTCAACGAGATCGTCATCGAGGGCATCGAGATCCGTCCGCTCGGCGTCGATTCCATCGAGTTCGACGAAGCGGGTGAAGCCGAAATCAGCTTCGTCGCGATCAAGCCGGGTAGCTACCACCTGAAAATTCCCGGCAGCACTGGCGACACCCAGCAAGTCGCCATCACCATAGAGTGAGCACCATGAGCGGCTTGACGGTCGAGGGCATCAACCATGACTGGGGCGCGCGACGTGCGCTCGATGGCGTGTCGTTTACCGTTCAGTCTGGCCGCTTCTGTGCCCTGCTCGGTCCGAACGGCGCCGGAAAATCGACCCTGTTCGGCATGCTCACGCGGCTTTTCATGCCGCGGGCGGGACGCATCACCGTTGCCGGGCACGATATGGCCCGCGAGCCTCGCGCTGCACTTGCCCGTATGGGCGTCGTCTTCCAGGCATCGACGCTCGATCCGGACCTTACCGTCAAACGCAACCTCCTCTATTTCGCGGCCCTGCATGGTCTGCCGGGGTCGGAGGCGGAGAAGCGCGCGATGGTGGTGCTCGAACAGCTCGGCATGGCCGAGCGGGCCGGCGAGAAGGCGGCAAAACTGAACGGTGGCCACCGCCGGCGCATGGAGATCGCGCGCGCCCTCCTGCACAGACCGCAGGTGCTGCTGCTGGACGAGCCGACGGTCGGGCTCGACGCGGCCTCGCGCGCAGCGATCACCACGCATGTGCATGATCTTGCCGCTGGCGGTTTGACCGTGCTCTGGGCGACCCACTTGGTGGACGAGGTCCGGGAAAAGGACCGCCTCGTCATTCTTCATCAGGGCCGTGTGCTCGCCAATGGCGAGGCCGGCGAGATCGGTGGCGACGATCTCACAGCCCGCTTCCTCGCATTGACGGCAGAGCGTAGATGACTGCGGAACCATTTCCGGCAATCGAAGAGAAGCTAAGCGACGTACCGCGCGCCCGTCCTTTCGTTGCGCTGAGAGCCATCCTTTACCGGGAGGCGTTGCGTTTTCTTGGTCAGCGCGGCCGGCTCATCGCGGCGCTGGTGCGTCCGCTCGTCTGGCTGTTCGTCTTCGCAACCGGTTTTCGCGCGGCACTGGGCCTGTCGATCACGCCGCCCTACCAGACCTATATCACCTACGAGATCTATATCGTGCCGGGACTGGTCGGCATGATCCTGCTCTTCAGCGGCATGCAATCCTCTCTCAGCCTTGTCTACGATCGTGAAATGGGCTCGATGCGGCTGCTTCTGACGGCACCGCTGCCGCGCTGGTGGCTTCTGTTCTGCCGGCTGCTGGCGGGCAGCATGATCGCCATTCTGCAGGCCTACGTCTTCCTCGCCATCGCAGCACTCTACGGCATCCGTTTCCCATGGTTCGGCTATCTCGCCGCCGCCCCGGCCATGGCAGCCGCCGCCATGATGCTTGGCGCACTCGGCCTGCTGCTCTCCTCCTTCATCCGCCAGCTCGAAAACTTTGCCGGCGTCATGAACTTCGTGATCTTCCCGATGTTCTTCCTGTCCTCCGCACTCTATCCTCTCTGGAAGATGGCCGAGGCTTCGCCGCGTCTGCGCGATCTCTGCGCGCTCAATCCCTTCACCCATGCCGTCGAGCTGATCAGGTTCGCCCTCTACGGCAAAGGCAACCTGACGGCGCTCGCCGTCACGCTCGGCGCCTTCGTGGTCTTCGGCCTCGTCGCCGTCTGGGGCTACGACCCCGCCCGCGGGCTCACCGCCCGAAAGGCCTGAACAGGAGAACCGCCATGCGCCTTGCCATCATTACCGTCAGTCTGCTGCTCTTCGCCTCTGACGCAATGTCCCAGACGGATGCCGGCGCCGGCGGCACGCTCAATCCGGAGGAACTGACGTTGAACCGGGTCATGAAGGACGTTGCCGAAGGGCACACCAGTATGACGATCTGCGCGACCGGCTACTACATCACCAAATCCGGCCGGCACGAAATGGCGCGCGAACTCTTCGAGCGCTGTGCCGCCGCCGGCTGGACCGGGGCCATGACCTGGATGTCGCAACTTGACGACAACGGCCTCGGCGGCTTGGAAAACCCGGATGCCGCCGCCGAATGGGATCGCCGCGCCGCCGAAGCCGGCGACCCGGTCGGCAAGCTCAACTACGGCCTGGACCTGATGCGCGGCCGCGGCGTCGTGGAAAACCGCCCGCTCGGTCGCCAGTTCGTCGACGAGGCTGCGGAAAGCGGCCTTCCCACGGCGCGGCGCCTGAAGGGAGCCGGCTACGACCTTGATGTCGTGACGCCCAACGCCGACAACTGGAAATACGCCCCGGCCTTCTGATCGTCCTCGACAAGCCGCGCCGGACGCCCTTCCAGACGCAGGGTGCGCCCGGCGAGCCGCTCGGTCTCCGACCGGACATGCGTAACGAGCAAGGTCGCGCAGGGCCGCGCGGCGATCAGCCGCTCGAAGAGGTCCATCATGTCAGACGCCAGTGCCGGATCGAGGCTGACGAAGGGTTCGTCCATCAGGAGCAGGTCCGGCCCGGAGGCGAAGGCGCGGGCGAGCGAAAGCCGTCGCTGCTGTCCGAGCGAGAGCATGCCGGGAAAGCGATCTCCCAGCCCGGCCAATCCCACATCCTCCAGCCAACCTTGCGCTTCGTCCTCGGAGATGCGCGCGACGATGGCGAGGTTCTGGAGAGCGGTGCGCCACGGCAGGAGGACCGGTTCCTGAAAGACCATCGCGATCCGCTTGGCTGCCTCGCAGCGTCCTACAAAGGCGCGGTCGAGGCCGGCGACGATGCGCAGCAGAGACGTCTTGCCGACACCCGAGGGACCGGTCAGCGCCACCGTTTCGCCGGATAGCAGCGAAAGCGCCATCGGGCCGAGCACACCGCCCGGCCCACCGCTTTTGATATCCAACTTGAGAGCCGGCTCAGCTGCCGGGATGATGGAAGACACCATCAGGCAGTTCCTTCAAATTCCCGACGAGATCGCCGCCGCCGAGTTCGGTCATGAGCGCCAGCATGCGCCCTGCCGCCTTCTCATCGACCAAACCCTTCCGCGGCGTGCCGGCAAGGAAACCCGCCTTCAACGCCTCGAATTCCGCCTCGTTCGACGCCTTCATCATAGGGCGAATGCGCTCCCAGGCTGCGGGATCGGAGGCGAGCTTTTCCTTGGCGGCGCGCGACGCGGTCGCGATCGCTTCGCCAAGGCCGGGATTGGCATTCAGAACTTCGCCACGCACCACATATCCGACGAGCGGCATTTCTGGATCAAGCCCCAGGGCTTTCGCGGCGTCGCCGACGCTCAGCAGCGTGCGCATGCCCGCCGCCTGCATGCGCGCACCGAAATTCCAGAAGTTGAGCGCGCCATCGACCTGGCCGTCGAGCGCCGCCTTGTAGATCAGCGGGGGCGCACCGAAGACCTGCTCGCTTTCAACGGCGAGATCAAACCCCTCCACCTTCTGGGCATAGGCGCGCACAATCAGCCAGCTCTTGTCGATGGGGCTGCCGGCGACACCGATCTTCCGCCCCTTGAGATCCGCAAGAACCTTGGCGGAACTGCCGGGCGCCACCATCAATCCGCCGACGGCGCGGGAATAGGGAATGAAGACCAGGTCGCGACCAGCCGCACGTTCCCGCGCCACCCAGAGCCAGTCGGAAACGATCATGTCCACGTCGCCGGCAATCAGCGCGATCTGCGCCGCCGGCGCACCGGCAATGTCCGTGACCTCCATCGAAAAGCCGTTCGCCTCGTCGAGGCGGTAGTGGCGGATCGTATCGGCTTCCCAGTTTACCGTACCCGAGAGCTGGAGCGCGGTGCGGACGACCGGTCTTTCGGCAAAAGCAGGCGCAAAGGAAAGGAGCGTGGCGACGAGCGCGCTCGTGAGCGATCTCATAAAAGGCATTGTTTCTCCTCCCGCAACCCCGGCAGCCTACCGAGCGCTAAGACAAACGGAAATACGACCTATTGGTGGGGTCCCGAATGGCTGGTAACAGCTATTTTACGACCAAGGTCGAATTCATGCGTCGGCGAACTGCGCCGATGATCCGACTGCGAAGCCCGCGTCCTGCTGCGGGCATGGAGTGGGAGGATGCCATGAGGAAATTCATTCTGGCCGCAATTGCGGCCATCGCCTGTTCTAGCGCCGCGTATGCCGGCGTGACGGAGGCCGATCTTGCGAAGGATGCAGAAACCGTCGGCGATGTCCTGACCAATGGCATGGGCCGCAACCTGCAGCGCTTTTCGCCGATGGAGACGTTGAACACCAAGAACGTCAAGAACCTCGTTCCTGCCTGGGCTTTCTCGCTCGGCGGCGAGAAGCAGCGCGGCCAGGAAAGCCAGCCGATCATCTATGACGGGATCATGTACATCACAGGTTCCTACAGCCGCATCTACGCCATCGACGTCAAGACCGGCAAGGAAGTCTGGCAGTACGACGCCCGCCTGCCGGAAGGCATCCTGCCCTGCTGCGACGTCGTCAACCGCGGCGCGGCGATCTTCGGCGACAACATCTACTTCGGCACGCTCGACGCGCGCCTCGTCGCGCTGAACCGCAAGACCGGCGACGTCGTCTGGAACAAGAAGCTCGCGGACTACAAGGAAGGCTACAGCTATACCGCAGCACCGCTGATCGTGAACGGTCTCGTCGTGACCGGCAATTCGGGTGGCGAATTCGGTATCGTCGGCGAAGTGCAGGCCCGCAACGCCGAGACCGGCGAGCTCGTCTGGACCCGCCCCGTCATCGAAGGCCACATGGGCACCTTCAAGGGCAAGGAAAGCACGATGACCGGGACGCTCAACGCGACCTGGCCCGGCGACATGTGGAAGACCGGCGGCGGCGCAACCTGGCTCGGCGGTTCCTATGACGAAGAAACCAAGACGCTGGTTTTCGGCGCCGGAAACCCCTCGCCGTGGAATAGCCACCTGCGCAATGCCGGCAAGCCCGTCGAGGGCAACAAGGGCGACAACCTTTATGCCGCCTCGCGCCTCGGCATCAACCCCGAGAACGGCGAGATCAAGTGGCATTTCCAGACGACGCCCCGCGAGGGCTGGGATTTCGACGGCGTGAACGAGGTCGTTCCCTTCGTCGACAAGGATGGCAACAAGCGCTTCGCCACCGCGGACCGCAACGGCTTCTTCTACGTGCTCAACCGCGAAGACGGCAAATTCGTCTCCGCCCATCCGTTCGTGAAGGACATTACCTGGGCCAAGGGGATCGATGAGACGGGTCGTCCGATCTACAATGAAGACAATCGTCCGGGCGACGCCGCGGAAGCGGCTGACGGCGCCAAGGGCCAGCAGGTCTTCGCCGTGCCGTCGTTCCTCGGCGGCAAGAACTGGATGCCGATGGCCTACAGCCCGAAGACCGGCCTGTTCTATGTGCCGTCCAACGAATGGGGCATGGACATCTGGAACGAGCCGATCACCTACAAGAAGGGCGCCGCCTATCTTGGTGCCGGCTTCACCATCAAGCCGCTCTTCGAAGACCACATCGGCAGCCTGAAGGCCATCGATCCGAACACCGGCGAGATCAAGTGGGAATACAAGAACGGCGCCCCCCTGTGGGGAGGCGCGATGACCACCGCCGGCGGCCTCGTGTTCTTCGGCACCCCGGAAGGCGACTTCGTTGCGCTCAACAACGAGACGGGCGAGGAACTCTGGAAGTTCCAGACCGGCTCGGGCATCGTCGGCCAGCCGGTGACCTGGGAACAGGACGGCGAGCAATATGTCTCGATCATCTCCGGCTGGGGCGGCGCCGTTCCCCTCTGGGGCGGGGAAGTCGCCAAGAAAGTGAACTATCTCAACCAGGGCGGCATGGTGTGGACATTCCGTCTGCCAAAGCAACTGGCCTCGCTGAACTGAGATCTGGAGCCGGGCGGAAACGCCCGGCTTTTCTGCTTTCGCCCTGAGCAATAGGCCGATGAAGACGGACGAATTCGATGCTAAGCTATCGCCAGCCCTATCGGGAATTTCGCATGTTACCAGTTCTGATGCCGGAAAAACCTGTGCGCGTGCTGAAGTCGGCGCTGATCGTGGATGATCATCCGCTGTTCTGCGATGCGCTGGCGATGACCCTGACGGGCCCGGTCGGCATTGCGGAAGTGGACGCTGTCGGCACGCTGGAAGCGGCGCTGACGCGGCTCACGACCGGCCCCCTGCCCGACGTCGTGGTCCTCGACCTCAACCTGCCGGACGTGAACGGCCTCGACGGCGTGGTGCGCCTGCGACAGACAGCACCGGAAACACCGATCGTCGTCGTCTCGTCGCTCGACGAGGTCCGCATCGTGCGCGCGGCGCTGAAGGCGGGCGTCAACGCCTTCGTGCCGAAACACGCCTCGCGCGAAGAGTTTCGCGAGGCGTTTTCGGTCATCGCGCGCGGTGAGATTCACGCAAGCCGTCTTGCCCTTGAAGCCTCCGCACCGAGCCCGTCCGAGGAAGCCGTCAAGCGGCTCGCGCTGCTGACGCGCCAGCAGGCGCGCATCCTGCAACTCGTCTGTGCCGGGCGCATGAACAAGCAGATCGCCTATGAGCTTTCCATCGCCGAGACGACGGTGAAGGCGCATGTGACGGCGATCATGCGCAAGCTCGGCGTGCAGACACGCATGCAGGCGGTGCTCTTCGCGCAGGAAGCCAGCTTTGCCACGATGGTAACGGACGCATAAGACCGTCGGCTAAAACCCATTCGACTCTGGCGCTACGCCGCGCCGGATGCTTTAAAGTGGAGGACGGGGGAAAGGCGGAGGAGGCCATCACCCGTGGATGAACGTTACATAAATCGCGCGCTGGTTTCCGCGCACGAGACCTGTCCGATCGAACGCTTGGCCGAGCGCCTGGGTCCCGGGCCGTTTTCACTCGTGCTGCTTTTCGTTTCGCCCGAGGCGGACATCTCCGCCGTCGTTGCCGAGGCCGAGAATGCCTGGCCGGGCGCAAAGATCGCCGGCTGCACCACCGCGGGCGAGATTTCCGGGGATGGCTACGATGAGGAAAGCATCGTCGCCATCGGCTTTCATGCACGCCACTTCGCCGCCGAAACGCTGCTTGTTCCGGACCTTTCGAAACTCGTCGCCGGCGAGCTTGCCGATACCCTGCTGCATATCCGCCAGGCGCTCGCCCGTGACCATGGCCACCTGCCGGAAGAGTTTGCCCTGCTTTTCGTCGATGGCCTCTCGGCCCGCGAGGACGAACTCGCCTCGGCACTGGCCGCCGCCACCGGTGCGATGCCGCTGATCGGCGGCTCGGCGGGTGACGGCACGCATTTTCGCGAAACGCTGGTCTTCGACGGAGAACGGCTTCTCGCCAATGCCGCCGTGATTTCCGTCATCCGCGGCGCCTGTCCGTTGCGCCCGTTCAAGATGGACCACATCAAACCGACGGAGCGGCGCATGGTCGTGACGGAGGCCGACCCCGCCGCCCGCATCGTGCGGTGCATCAATGCCGAGCCGGCCGTACGCGAATATGCCCGCCTCATCGGCATGGAGCCGGAAAGTGTCAACACACTGACCTTCGCCATCCATCCGTTGACCGTTCGCATGGGCGAGCGCCACCACGTACGTGCGATCCAGCGGGTCCTGCCCTCCGGAGAGCTTCTGTTCTTCTCCGCAATCGACGAAGGCATGGTCCTGACCATAGCCGAGCCGCACGATCTGGTCGGACATCTCTCTGCCGAATTGCAGGCGCTCAAGGAGCCGGCGGACCCGATCGCCGTGCTCGCTTTCGATTGCATTCTCCGGCGAATTGAGGCTCAGGAACGGCAGATGACCAGCCGGGTCTCCGAACTCCTTCGCCAGCATGGTGTGATCGGCTTTTCCACCTATGGTGAGCAGTTCGGCCCGATGCACATCAACCACACGATGACTGGTCTGGCTTTCTATCCACCGGGGACCGTCGTCCCGGAAAGCGCCTCATGAGCAAACGGATCTCCGAAGATCTGCTCGACAGAGGGGACGGCGAGGCACGCAATCTCGAAAAGATGCTCGTGATTGCTGACGCCCTCATGCGGCAGGTCGAGCAAAGCACAGGCGAACGAGGCGCCGCCTTCGAGCAGTTCCGCCGCGCCGCGGTGCTGGAGAAGCGCGTACGGCAACGCACGCACGATCTGGAAGCAACGCTGAAGCTCCTAAACGAGGCGAACAGCGCCGCCGAGCGCGCGCGCCGTGACCTGTCGCAGGCTATAGAGGCTATCGAGGAAGGGTTCGCACTCTTCGATCCGGCGGAAGTCCTTGTCATGTGCAATTCGCGCTTTTGCCGAGATCTTACGGATGTGCGGGAGAAGCTCCTTCCCGGCATCACCTTCACCGATTATGTAGAGGCCGCCAGCCGCTCGGCCATTCTTGCTCTTCCGAAGGGTATGACAGCGAAAGCCTGGGCGGCTGAGCGTATTCGGCTGCGCCATACACGTCAGGTATTCAATGTCGGCCTTAGGGGCGACCGCTGGCTCCAGGTCAGCGAGCAGCGCACTGCCGACGGCGGTACCGTCATCCTCCAGACCGATATTACGGATATCATTCGCATGGAGCGATCAGAGCGGGGCAAGCTGCTGGACGATCAGGCCCGCATGATTCGTGCCACGCTGGAGCACATCAACCAGGGCGTCGGCATCTTCGATGCCAATCGGCGGCTCGTCGGCTGGAACAGCCGTATCGCCCAATTACTCGATATTCCTCCCCGCCTCTTACGGCGCGGTATTCCTTTCCAATTGCTGGCAAACCACGTCATGCAGGCCGTCACCGTTGGCGACGGCCTTTCCGCCGGCATGGTGCGCGAGTGGATCGACGGCGGGTTGCCGCGCAAGCCGCTGTCCTTCGAACTCCAGCACATATCGGGCATCATCCTCGACGTCTTCGCGCAGGAAATGCCCGGCCGCGGCTTCGTCATGTCCTTTGCCGACGTAACGCGCGAACGGCTCGCCATCCATGCGATGATTCGTGCCAACAGCTCGCTCGAAGCGCGCGTTGCGTCGCGCACTGGAGACCTTGCGGCCGCGCTTGCCGAGGCCGAGCGCGCCAATTCCGCCCGCGTACGCTTCGTCGCGGCTGCCAGCCATGACCTTCTGCAGCCGTTATCGGCCGCCAAACTCTTCGTGGACGCAGCCCGCGACGATGCGGGCGATATATCTATACGCGGAACGCTGGAAAAGGCACACAATGCGCTGGTCAGCGTCGAGGGCATTCTGGGTGCGCTGCTCGACATTTCGCGGCTGGAGGCGGGCGGTGCGGCGATGGATATCGGCCCCGTGTCGCTCTCCCTGCTGCTCAGGCAACTCACCGACGAATTCGCCCCCATAGCCGCACGCAAGGGCCTGCGACTCAACATCCTCCCCTGTGCGCTCACCGTCTCCAGCGACCCGACCTATCTGCGCCGTATCCTGCAGAACCTGATCAGCAATGCCATCCGCTATACCGCAAGCGGCCGCGTGCTCGTCGGCCCGCGCCGTTCCGGCGGGCAGGTGCGCATTGAAATCCACGATACCGGGCCAGGTATTGCAGCCGACCAGCAGCAGGCGATCTTCCGCGAATTCCATCGTGTGCAGGGCTCCGCCTCGGCGTCGGAGGGCATGGGGCTCGGCCTGGCCATCGTCGAACGCGCCTGTGCGCTTCTCGGCCACCGGCTGGCCCTGCATTCGCAAATAGGGCGCGGCACCTGCTTTTCCGTGGAACTCACACCCGTGGCGCCGCGTGCCAGTCCCAGCTACCGCGAGGCGACGCCGGTCATACCGGATGAACCCGGCGACAACAGCGACCGGATCGCCCTTCTCGTCGAAAACGATATGGACCTTCGCCGCGCGATCGCCCTCTTGCTGGAACGACGCGGCGTCAGCGTGCTCGAAGCCGCGAGCGGCGAGGAGGCGCTCTCGCTGCTGGAGGAAATCGGCATCGTACCGGATCTCTATCTGGTCGATCAGCAGCTTGACGGCGCCATGACCGGCATCGAGACCGTCGAGGCCCTGCATGCGCAACATGGCGAACGTCCCACCCGCATTCTGACCGCCGATCGCAAACCGCAGACGCGGATGGCGGCCGAAGCGGCGGGCATCGAGATCATGTACAAGCCCATTGCCGCCGACGCGCTGGAGGCCTTCGTGTTGCATGCCGGCTAGAAGCATTTCCAGCCGAAGCGGGATCGCTTTGTCGTAATACAGTGAAAGCAAAAGGATAGAGCGTTCCGATGAACCGGATTTCACAGGAAATGCTCTAAGCGCGAGGCTGGCACCAAGGTCGCATTGCGACGCCGCCCACCCCATGGGACATCCCTTCAACCGATCTGGAGGAGATGCCCATGAAGACACTTATCGCAGCAGCAACCCTGATGGCCCTCGCAAGCAGCATGGCAGAGGCCGCCGAGCATGTGGTCAAGATGATGAACAAGGGCGAGAGCGGAAACATGGTTTTCGAACCGGCCGCGGTCGTCGCCGCGCCGGGCGACACGATCCGTTTCACGCCGACCGACAAGAGCCACAATGTCGAGAGCATCAAGGGCATGCTTCCTGAAGGCGTCAAACCCTTCAAGAGCAAGGTCAACGAGGAATATGTCCTGACCGTGTCTTCCCCCGGCCTCTATGGCGTGAAGTGCTCGCCGCATTTCAGCATGGGCATGGTCGCGCTCATCAAGGTCGGCGACAGCCCGGCCAACCTGGAGGCGGCAAAGGCCGTCAAGCTGCCGGCAAAGGCCGGCGAACGCATGAAGGCGGCCTTCGAAACACTCGCCGCCGCGCAATAGGTCCGCCCCATATAGAGACCTTGGTCGCATTGTGGAGCGGGCGTGAGGAAGCGCAACCTGCTGCGGTGGCTGTTCCACAAACCTGGAGGAGAATTTCATGGCTTGGAAGAAACCCGTCATCAAGGACATCGCCTGCGGCATGGAAATCAACATGTACGGCCCGTCGGAAGATGACCCGCGTCCGGACCACCCGTTCTGAGGCAACTGTGCGTATCATCGTGCTCGGGGCAGGCGCCGGTGGTGGCCTGCCCCAGTGGAATTGCGGCTGTGTCCAGTGCGCGGCCGCACGCACGGGCGTGATCGCGCCCATGACGCAAAGTACGCTCGCGGTCAGCGTGGACGGTCGAAACTGGGCCTTGCTCAATGCATCGCCTGATTTACGCCACCAGCTTGCCGCATCGCCCGCCCTCCATCCGACCGGTCTTCGCGACAGTCCGGTCAAGGCGGTTGTGCTGACCAACGGCGATGTCGACCATATCGCGGGGCTCCTGACCTTGCGCGAGAAGACGGGTTTTACCCTTTTCGCGACGGAAGCGACCCACCAGATCCTGTCGCAGAACACGGTCTTCAGTGTCCTGGACCCCACTTTCGTGCGACGCGAAACGATCGCTCTGGACACTGATTTCTGTCCGCTTCCGGGCCTGACCGTCGCCGCTTATGCCGTTCCGGGCAAAATACCACTCTATCTCGAAGGCGAGGCGCCCGACGTGACGATGATGGGTGAGCAGACAATCGGACTGCGGCTGTGGTCCGGCGATCGCGAGGTGCATTATGTGCCCGGTTGCGCAGCCCTCCCCGACTGGCTTGTGAGCCTCCTGGAACCGGCCGATGCAGTGCTGTTTGACGGGACGATCTGGCGCGATGACGAAATGCCGCGTTCCGGCACCGGCACGAAGACAGGAGCCCGCATGGGGCATCTGGCCATGGGCGGTCCCGACGGCTCGCTCGCGAGACTGCGGTCGCTGCGTGGGCGTCGCATCTACACCCATGTCAACAATACGAATTCGGCCTTGATGCCGGATAGCGCCGCCCGCGCGGCCGTCACCGCGGCGGGGTGGGAGATTGCTCGGGACGGCATGGAGATCGCGCTATGAATTCGATCGTGAACCACAACGAACTGCCGTTGAGCCGCGCTGAATTCGAGGCGCGGCTACGCCAGGTCGGAGTCGAACGCTATCACGACAAACATCGCTTCCATGATCGGCTGCACAGCGGCGGCTGCACGATGGATGAGGTGCAGGCCTGGGTCATCAATCGATGGCAGTATCAGTGCTCCATCCCGATGAAGGACGCCGCTTTCCTGTCGCGCTGCCATGACCCGGATCTGCGGCGCGTCTGGCGCTCGCGTATCGAAGACCACGACGGCGGCGTCGAAGACGGCGGCGGCATCCGGCGATGGTTACGGCTCGCCGAAGGTGTCGGCCTCGACCCGGCCTATGTCGCCTCGGGCCGCGGCGTCATGCCGGCGACTCGCTTCATCGTGGACGCCTATATCCGCTTCGTGCGCGACGAGCCGCCCGTCGCCGCCATGGCGAGTTCCCTGACGGAAATGTTTGCCCCCGCCATTCACACCCGCCGGATCGATGGTCTTCTGGAGCATTATGATTTCGCGGATCGTGAGACGATCGCCTATTTCCGCCATAGGCTGACAGAGGCGCCGAAGGATGTGCGGTTCACGCTCGACTGGGTTCTCAACCACGCCGTCACCCGTCCCGACCAGGAAGCGGCGATCGCAGCGCTGACATTCAAGACGGATGTGCTTTGGGCACAGCTCGATGCGCTGTGGAGCGCCTATGTCGACGGAAACGTGCCGCCTGGCGCCTGGAAGCCCGGCGAGGCACAACTGGCGGCACGGCCATGATCGACGATTCCGTCCCCTGCCTTCCGCGAGGAACGCGCCTGCATCATGACCGCGTCCGCGACACGATGGTGCTTCTCGTTCCGGAACGGGCACTGCTGCTCGACGAGACCGGCAACGCTATCCTTCGCGAGGTCGATGGTCGGTCCACGGTGAACACGATTGCCGCCCGGCTCGCCGAACGCTACGGCGCACCCGAGGCGGCGGTTATGTCGGACGTCCGCGATTTCCTGGGCGGCCTCGTGGCGCAAAGACTGGTGGATTATCGATGACGGAGCGACCTGCCCCACCCATTGCCCTGCTTGCGGAACTGACGCACCGTTGTCCGCTGTCCTGCTCGTACTGCTCCAACCCGCTTGAGCTGACCGCACGCGAGAAGGAATTGCCGACCGAAATCTGGGTGGATGTCTTCCAGCAGGCGGCGGACCTTGGCGTCCTGCAATTGCACCTTTCCGGCGGAGAACCGGCGTCGCGACGGGACCTCGAGACGCTTGTGGCGATAGCGCGCGATGCGGGTCTTTACGTCAATCTCATCACGTCGGGCATTGGGCTATCCCCCTCTCGTCTCGATGCCCTGGAAGCGGCAGGTCTAGACCATGTGCAACTTTCGCTGCAGGCGACGCGTGCCGAAAAGGCCGACTGGATCGGTGGCTACAAGGGTGGCTTCGCCCGCAAACTCGCCTTTGCCGATGAGGTTCACCGGCGCGGTCTTCCGCTCACCATCAATGCGGTCATGCATCGGCACACGATCGACGATATCGACGCGGCGATTGAATTCGCCGCAAGCCTCGGTGCCCGGCGCATCGAGGTCGCCTGCGTGCAGTTCTACGGCTGGGCGCTGGCAAACCGGTCGGGGCTGCTGCCCTCCCGCGACCAGGTTCTCCGCGCGAAGGAAGCAGTGCTCGCGGCGCGGCGTGCCTATGCCGGCCGGATGACGATCGACTTCGTACCGCCCGACTATTATGCGGACTATCCCAAGGCATGCATGGGCGGCTGGGGCACGACCGGCATCAATATCGCCCCGGACGGAACGGTTCTGCCCTGTCATGCCGCCGCGACGATCCCCGGCCTCGCCTTCGACCGGGTGACGGAGAAACCGCTTTCGGCCATCTGGTATGACGGATCCGCCTTCAACGCGTTTCGCGGCCACGCCTGGATGAAGGAACCTTGCCGCAGTTGCGCCCGCCGTGACAAGGATCATGGCGGGTGCCGCTGTCAGGCCCTGGCCCTTGCCGCCGATGCCACGGCGGCCGATCCGGTTTGCCGCCATGCGCCCGGTCGTCCCGTCATCGATGATATCCTTGCCCGCGAAACCCCTTTCGAAACTGACCTGATCTACCGAAACGGCAAAATCAGGTAACGGAATGAGCCTCTTGGCGACAACGAGGATTTCGTCGATGCCGACCGGCAGTCAGTTGTCGAGGGTGGCGCATCAAAACTGCGGTATTCAAGCTACGCAAGATTCGGCGGTCGCTCTATTAGGAGGATAGAGTCGGCTTGCCGGATCCGGTTCCGCCGGAAATGACGATGTTCATGCGCGACGCGATCGCGCTTCGCAGCACAGAGGCCTGTGCCTCCGTCATGACTTTCGACTTGACGTAGTCATTGAGCGGGATGAGGCGTGACGCGCGACGACGGATTGTGAAGGCAGGCGCCGATACCACCGGCGGCAGCAAGCCTTCGAACCGATGCCCGCCGATCGGCAGTTCGCCGGAAATGATCGGTTGCTCGTCGTCAGCTTCCGACTGCAGCGCATGGGCGACGCTGCCGATGACGACTTCGGCGGTGGCAGGACTCATCGCGCCGGCCGGGGCAACGCCATGCCCCAGCCGTTCGATGAACAACCTTCCGTCGGGATTGAGCATGATCTCGACGACTGTCGCGTCGTCGAGTGCGACGCAGAGCTGGTCGCCGAGCGCGTCCTGGAGTTTGCGGACGAGACGGGGATGGGAACGGAGCTGGGTCACGCCGCGCTCCTCAAAGGACCAGCGCCATCGCGCTCGATGATCGAGCGGTAACTTGGCGGACACACCTGTTCGAAGCTGGCGCGATCGGCTGGCAGGCTGCCCGCGACGGCGACGGTGTTCCCAATCGCAACCGGATTGCCGAGGCGGTGCATTGGCCAGCCTGCACGCTTCAGGATACGTTCAAAACGAAGATCGGTCGCGGTGACGATCTCCTTGTATCCGTTGGCCATCGACCATTCGATGATACCGGCGAACATGGTGAGCGTGACCTGATGGAGGGTCCCTCCCCTCCCCGCAGCCAGCGACGTGTCGACGCAAAAGCGTGAGCTCTCGACCTTCGCTGTACGGGCATCGAGCGCGCCGCGCTCCAGCAGTTGCGGGAATGTCTGCTCCAGCATCGTCGGGCCGAATGCGGGCAGCAGGCGTGCACAGCCGACCACCTTCTGCTCGGCCGAGATCGCAAGGATGTAGGTTGGGCGGAGATCATCGTACTGATCCCGCTCTCCCTGTTCGGTGACGGTGATCTCCCATTCCAGGCGGTCGCCAAACACCGCGGCCCTTAACTGGTGCATCTGGTTCAGATAGTGGTGGTTACTCGCGTAGTGGTCGGCCGAGACGCTCAGAATCTGCATAGTGATCTCCGCATGAACTGGTCAGGCGGAGGGAAATCATCTCGCGATGCGTGTGGCTATGTGCAGATTTGCACCCGGTGATTCTACCGAATCGGCGCTATAGCTGTCGAAAGCCGGCCGAAAGCCGGGTTCTAAAATGTTGATAAGAGGTGCAGATCTGCATTTCCTACCCCCCCCTGCGAACAATGGGAGGCAGGCTAACTACAAGATAATGATTGATGAATCCGCTTTCGGCTTAAATGGGGCAAAAGCGCGTTAACCTTTCGTTAACCAAAAACGCCTTGCAACCAAACACGCATTCAGTAATCGTCACGGAAAAATGGCATTACATGCCGATTAACCGTGACAAGAGATTCCACC